>JARKUW010000115.1 GCA_029851965.1 Bacteroidota bacterium
GGTTTATTGAACAGACGATCACGGCCGGAGCTGCCGTCATCATCTGTGAAGAGATGCCTGTCATGCTGCAACAAGGCATTTGTTATATACAGGTTCAGAATACTTCTGTGGCCCTGGGTAAGGTAGCGGCAAACTTCTACGAAAATCCATCCAAAAACCTGAAGCTGGTCGGCATTACCGGTACCAATGGCAAAACGACCATTGCCACGTTATTGTTCCGGTTGTTCCGGGGACTGAACTACTCCGTCGGATTGATATCGACCGTAGAAAATCAGATTGATGAGGAGGTGATACCGGCAACGCATACCACCCCGAATCCCGTTGCACTGAACGCATTGCTGAGAAAAATGCTGGATCATGGCTGCACGCACTGCTTCATGGAGGTGAGTTCACATGCTGTTGTTCAGCACCGTATTGAAGGGCTTGTGTTTGCCGGTGGAGTGTTTTCCAACATTACTCACGACCACCTGGATTTCCATAAGACATTTGACAACTATATTAAAGCCAAGAAAGCCTTTTTCGACGGGCTGCCTAAAGGTGCGTTTGCACTGACCAATGCCGATGATAAGAATGGTTTGGTGATGCTGCAGAATACCAGTGCTTCGAAGAAGACCTATGCTTTGAAGCAGATGGCAGACTTCAAAGCGCGGATCATCGAGAACAGATTCAGTGGATTAAACCTGGAGATCGATCAGGTTGATGTTTTCTTTAAGCTTGTTGGTGCTTTTAACGCATACAACCTGCTTGCGGCTTACGGAACAGCCTTATTGCTTGGTGAGGATCAACTGAATGTGCTGACAATTCTGAGCAGTTTAAGCGGCGCAGAAGGTCGGTTTGACTATGTGACGAATACGCAGAAGATCATCGGTATTGTGGATTATGCACATACCCCGGATGCCGTGCAGAATGTGCTTAGCACGATTGCGAACATCAGAAAGGGGACGGAGCAGGTTATTACCGTTATTGGCTGCGGGGGAGACCGCGACAAGGCCAAGCGTCCGGTAATGGCGCAGGTGGCTTGCGATTGGAGCGATAAAGTGATCCTTACCTCGGATAACCCGAGAACAGAAGATCCATTGGTGATTTTGCAGGAAATGGAGGCTGGGGTATCTCCGACAAACAGACGGAAAACATTAACCATTGCCGACCGCAGAGAGGCCATCAAAACGGCTTGTCATTTGGCAGGGCCTGGTGACATCATTGTAGTTGCCGGCAAAGGACATGAGAAATATCAGGAAATAAATGGTGTACGCCACCATTTTGATGATAAGGAAATATTAACCGAACAATTAAACCTGATCCGCTAATGTTATATTATTTGTTTGAATACTTGCGTCAACATTATGACATTCCGGGATTGCGGTTGTTTCAATACATCACGTTCCGTACATCGCTGGCGGTAATTATTTCGCTGATCATCACTACGGTTTACGGACACCGGATCATCGGCTACCTGCACAAAATGCAGGTTGGAGAGACGGTAAGGAATCTGGGATTGGAAGGTCAGATGCAGAAGCAAGGTACCCCAACAATGGGTGGTATCATGATTTTGTTGGGTATACTGGTGCCTACACTTTTGCTCGCGAACCTGACGAACATCTATGTTATTCTGATGATTACAACGACCGTCTGGATGGGTGCTGTGGGTTTTCTGGACGACTATATCAAAGTATTCAAGAAAAATAAGGAGGGGCTTGCCGGCCGGTTTAAAATTGTGGGGCAGGTTGGACTGGGCCTCATCATTGGTTACACGATGTATTTCAATCCGAACATTGTGGTGCGCCAGAAAGTAGTGGAAGGCAATGTTGTGAAGTCGAAAGCACCGATGGTGTTAAGGCAAAAAGGAGAGACGTATTACTATACGCAGGATGTGAAGTCGACCATTACCAATGTTCCTTTTTACAAGAATAATGAATTTGATTACGCCAAGGTGCTTAAGTTTCTGGGACCTGGCTATGAGAAATACGCCGTATTTGTTTTTCTGCTTGTTGTGGTTGTTATTGTAACGGCCGTGTCCAACGGTGCAAACATCACGGACGGGATTGACGGGCTGGCGACGGGCACCTCTGCCATCATTGGGATAACACTCGGCTTGCTCGCCTACGTTTCCGGTAACACGGTTATCGCAGACTACCTGAACATCATGTATATCCCCAATTCAGGAGAGCTCATGATCTTTGCGGGTGCTTTTGTGGGTGCCTGTGTAGGGTTTTTATGGTACAACTCGTATCCGGCTCAGGTTTTTATGGGCGATACAGGAAGTCTGGCCATTGGCGGGATCATCGCGGCTTTCGCCATTATGATCCGTAAAGAACTGCTGATCCCAATATTGTGCGGCATCTTTCTGGTTGAAATACTCTCTGTAATGATACAGGTGAGTTATTTCAAGTACACCAAAAAGCGTTTCGGGGAAGGCAGACGTATTTTTCTGATGTCGCCTTTGCACCACCATTACCAGAAGAAAGGTTATCATGAAGCAAAAATCGTGGTTCGTTTCTGGGTTATCGGAATTTTACTGGCCATCATCACCATCATCACATTAAAAGTAAGGTAATGACAAAGGGGAGAATCGTCATACTGGGAGCCGGGGAAAGCGGTGTTGGTGCAGCGATGCTGGCGCAGAAGGAAGGGTTTGATGTTTTCGTCTCAGACTTTGGCCCTATCGCCGATGCGTACAAGAGCAGGCTTGAAGAATTGAATATCGCTTACGAGGAAAAACAACATACCGAATCACTGATCTTAAATGCAACGGAAGTGATTAAAAGTCCGGGGATACCGGAAAAGGCAGTGATCGTGCAAAAGCTAAAGGGGCAGCAAATTTCTGTTGTGTCGGAGATCGAATTTGCGAAACGCTATACCAGTGCGAGAACAATATGCATTACGGGATCCAACGGGAAGACGACTACGACTACGCTGATCTATCACCTGTTGAAAAAAGGGGGGTTGAACGTGGGGCTTGCCGGAAACATCGGAAAGAGTTTCGCCGCCCAGGTGGCGACTGCAGATTTCGACTGGTATGTGCTGGAGATATCCAGTTTTATGCTGGACGATATGTATGCTTTCAAGGCTGATATCGCGGTGCTGCTGAACATTACGCCGGACCATCTGGACCGGTACGAGTACAAGATGGATCTGTATACCGCATCCAAGATGCGCATTACGCAAAATCAGACTGCAGATGATTATTTCATCTACTGTGCTGATGATCCGGAGACCATGAAGGCCTTGAGTGGCCGGATGCTGCAAAGCAGGAATTATCCTTTTTCCATTCAGGAGAAAATTGAAGAAGGCGCTTATTTAGAAGACAACAACATAACAATCAACATCAAACCTAAAGATCCATTCACCATGTCTATTTCAGAGTTAGCTTTACAAGGCAAGCACAACATTTACAACTCCATGGCTTCTGGCATAGTCGCTAAGGTCCTGGACATACGCAATGCAACCATCCGGGAAGGCATGGGTGACATCAAGAACATAGAACACCGGCTGGAGCATGTAGCGAAGATCTCGGGTGTAGAATATATAAACGACTCCAAGGCGACGAATGTAAACTCGACCTGGTATGCACTGGAAAGTGTCAGCAGTCCGATCGTATTGATCATGGGCGGGGTTGATAAAGGCAATGATTACGAGATGTTGAAGGACCTTGTGAAGAGCAAAGTGAAAGCAATTGTATGCCTTGGGAAGAACAACAAGCGCATCCATGAAGCTTTTGAAGATCATGTTGAAATTATTGTGAATACGTTTTCTGCTGTTGAGGCGGTACAGGTGGCTTATCATCTGGCTAAAAAGGGAGATACGGTGTTGCTTTCGCCGGCTTGTGCAAGTTTCGACCTGTTCAATAGCTACGAGGACCGTGGTAATCAATTTAAAATGGCTGTTAAAGAACTTTAAATATGTTTGCAAGTGCGCTTTTAGAGAAAACAAAAGGAGATCGCTGGATTTGGCTGATCATCATCCTGCTGTCTTTGATCTCCATTCTTGCTGTTTATAGTGCAACGGGAACCCTGGCCTATAAACAAGGGAAAGCTGTGGAAAAAATCTTGCTTACAAAGCATTTGATCTTTGTGGTGATGGGGATTGCCATGATCTATATTTCGCATTTGCTGGATTATAAATATTACGCGGGAATATCGAAGATACTGATGATCATTACCCTGCCGCTGCTGGTCTATACCCTTATCTTCGGGGCGAATCTGAATGATGCATCCAGGTGGGTAAAGATACCAATCATCGGCCTGACCTTTCAGACCTCCGATTTGGCAAAGCTGGCGCTGATTACTTTCCTGGCGCGTATGCTGACCAGGAAACAGGAAAATATTAAGGATGTGAAGAAGGCATTTCTTCCGATCATGGGATCTGTTTGCGTTGTGTTCATTTTGATCGCACTGGCGAATTTATCCACAGCATTGATGCTTTTTGGTGTAAGCATTCTGCTCTTGATCATCGGAAGGATCAGCATCAAGCAAATTGCAATGGTTTGTGCAGGCGGAATGGTATTGCTGATGTTTGTTGTGTTTCTGGGTCCAAGACGGGAAACATATAAGTCGAGGATCAATTCCTTTTTACATCCTGAGCTGCAGCATTCAGATAAGACCTACCAGGCCGACCAGGCAAAGATCGCTTTGGCGAACGGTGGTATTTTTGGTAAAGGACCAGGCAACAGTATTCAGCGGAATTTTCTTCCGCATCCATACTCCGATTTTATTTTCGCCATCATCGTGGAGGAATATGGTATGGTTGGTGCGATAACGATCATCGTGTTGTATCTGGTGCTGCTTTACCGCTGTGTACGAATCGTAACGCAGAGTCCGAAAGCTTTTGGGGCGCTGCTCGCTGCCGGATTGAGTTTCAGTTTAACGATACAAGCTTTCGCCAACATGGCGGTAGCGGTAGGGCTTGGCCCGGTTACTGGAGTACCCTTGCCCCTGGTCAGTATGGGCGGTACATCTATGATATTTACAAGTATTGCTTTTGGCATCATCCTGAGCGTAAGCCGGGATGTAGAGGAAAATAACAAGAAAGTCGTTGTGGGTGAAATTCCCGTAATGGCATAAAGATATGAACAGCAGACCAGCAAGAATAATTATTTCAGGTGGCGGTACCGGAGGACATATCTTCCCGGCAATTGCCATTGCGAACGCATTGCGCCGCATGGAGCCTGCCTGTGAGATTTTGTTTGTTGGCGCAAATGGCAGAATGGAGATGGATAAGGTTCCGGCTGCCGGATATAAAATTGTTGGCTTGAACATCAGCGGTATTCAGCGTGGCTCCATAACGAAGAACCTTGCGCTGCCGTTCAAGCTGATTGGAAGCATGCAGAAAGCGCTGAAGCTCATCGCGGATTTCAAGCCGGACGTAGTGGTTGGTGTAGGTGGTTATGCTTCCGGACCGATATTGTTTGCTGCGTCCTGGAAGAATGTTCCGTACCTGATACAGGAGCAAAATTCATATGCAGGCATCACCAACAAACGACTCGGTAGGAATGCAGCAAAGATATGTGTTGCGTTTGACGACATGGGGCAATTCTTTCCGGCGGAAAAGATCATTAAAACCGGAAATCCGGTGAGAAAGGATGTCGTAGACATTTACAATAAGCACTTTGCGGGCTCAGAGTTACTGAAACTGGACCCATTGAAGAAGACTATTCTGGTGACCGGCGGGAGCCTGGGTGCGGGGACGCTGAACAAGAGCATTGAGAAGCACCTGCAGGAGATCATTGCGCAGGATGTTCAGCTGGTGTGGCAAACCGGTAAGTTTTATTACCAGGGTATTGTAGACCGGGTTGGCTTGAATGTCCATCCGAATGTTCGCATTCTGGAATTTTTAAACCGCATGGATCTGGCATATGCCGCCGCGGACATCATTATTTCGAGAGCGGGCGCAGGCACCATTGCGGAGCTCTGTCTGATTCAAAAGCCGGTGATCCTGGTGCCGTCGCCAAATGTTGCAGAAGACCATCAGACGAAGAATGCCATGGCATTGGTTAAGAACAATGCCGCTTTGATGATCGCAGACCGCTCTGCGGAGGATACGCTGGTTAAAGAGGCCTTGTCTCTTCTGAACGATAAGCCGAGGGCAGAAGTTTTTGCAGAAAACATTGGCAAGATGGCGCTTCGTGATTCCGACGACATCATTGCAACGGAAGTATTGAAATTAGCGGGGAGGGTTGGATAGATGAAACTGGAAGCGTTAAATAAGTTGTATTTTGTTGGCATTGGCGGCATTGGGATGAGTGCGCTTGCCCGTTACTTCGCGAAACGGGGCTGCCTCGTTTGCGGATATGACAAGACGAGAACAGCATTGACGCTTGCTTTAGAGGAAGAAGGCATTTCCATTGATTATACAGATGATGCAGCGGTTTTGCCACCTGCTTTTGAAAACAACGATGCAGACCTGCTGGTTGTGTATACGCCCGCGGTGCCTGCGAATTCTTCCATATTAAATTATTTTAAAGCGCAGGGTTTCACGCTGAAGAAGCGTTCGGAAGTGCTCGGATTGATCAGTGCAGGCCAGTTCTGTATTGCTGTTGCCGGCACGCATGGTAAAACCACGACCTCCTCGATCATTGCACACCTGCTAAGAAGCAGTGGTTTTGATTGCACGGCGTTTCTGGGCGGAATTGCGACGAACTATAACAATAATTTCCTGTTGGGGGAAAATGATGTTGTCGTTGTGGAAGCCGATGAGTATGACCGTTCTTTCCTTACCCTGCATGCGGACATTGCCGTAATTACATCTATGGATGCGGATCATTTGGACATTTACGGAGATGCATCGCATCTGGAAGAATCGTTCAGGCTTTTTGCCGGTCAGGTAAAACCAGCAGGTACACTGATCGTTAAAGCCGGTTTACCGATTACGAATGGAACCTTATACAGCCTGAATGGGCGTGCAGAAAAAAATGGTCTGAACGTTCGTATTGAAGCGGGCAGTTTCGTGTTTGACTATGCGGATGCCGATATCGAGATAAAGGGTCTCCGGATGTTATTGCCGGGAAGACACAACATTGAGAATGCTGTTGCCGCCATTGCTGTAGCCTTACAGCTGCAGATTGCGCCGGAAAAGATACGAGAGGCGCTCGAAACATTCAAGGGTGTTAAAAGGCGGTTTGAATACATCGTGCGCAACAATTCGCATGTGTATATCGACGATTATGCACACCATCCGGAAGAGCTGCGGGCCTGCTTTCAGGCCGTGCGGCAATTGTATCCGGAGAAGAAGCTGACGGTGATCTTTCAGCCGCATTTGTTTACCCGTACCAGGGATTTTGCAGACGATTTTGCGGAGGTTTTAAGTACAGTGGATGACCTGCTGCTGCTGGATATTTATCCGGCAAGGGAACTTCCATTGGACGGTATAGATGCCGACTGGTTGCTGGGCAAAGTACAGTTGAAAAACAAGCTGCGCTGCGGGAAAGATGCTGTTTTGGAAATCGTGAAACAGAAAAATCCTGAGCTCCTGTTAACCGTTGGTGCGGGTGATGTTGATACTTTAATTTTACCATTAAAAAAAATATTGGGCGATGTTTAGGAGGATCAACTGGAAAAATACGTTCAAATGCATCGCGTGGATTATCTCCCTGAGCGGCATGACTGCTTTAATGGGTTTTGTTGAAGTGAAGAAGCATTCCTTGAAGTGCAGTAATGTCCGGATCCTGATTCCGGGGGCGGATAATTTTATTGAACGTGAGGAGATAGATGCGATCTTGAAACAAAGTCAGGGTGAGTTGATCGGCCGCCGGTTGGAAGAAATTAATCTTGCGGAAATCGAGAACCGGATCAAGGCAAATCCCTACATTGCTTATGCAAAGGTTTACGCAGAGATGAATGGCGTAATACAGATAGAGATCAAACAGAGACAACCTTTGCTGCGCATCATAAATGCCGCCAATCAGGATTTCTATGTGGATAAGGATGGCCTGAAGATGCCGGTTTCTTCCAATTTTACGGCGAATGTACTGGTGGCGAACGGGGATATCGCAGAGCATTTTTCCGGCCGGCTGGATACGCTGACTTCTCAGGTGGCGCAAGACCTGTACAGGACGGCATTGTATATAAAAGATGATACTCTTTGGGATGCGCAGATCGAACAGATGTTTGTTAATCCGCGGAAGGACATAGAATTGATTCCAAGAGTAGGTAATCATCGGATTATTTTGGGTAATGCGGATTCTATAGATGTGAAAATGGATAATCTGGTGGCTTTTTACAAGCAGGCCATGCCAAAAGTTGGATGGGATACTTACAAGACGATCAATATCAAGTACACCAATCAGATCGTTTGTGAGCGCACAAAATTCGACTCTTTAGCTGTGGTTGCCCGGCCAGCCAAACCAGTGGTCCGGGACAGCGTTGCTGCCGGAAGAAGGGTGATGGATTCCATTATTAAAAACGAAATCATCAAGGAAATAAAGAAAGACCCCGTTGCAACTCAGGCGCTTGCGAAGCCAGCGGTTAAGGTTGCGGGCGGTTCAAATAAGAATACTACTAAGAACAAATAAAAATAACTCAACAATATATAGTCATGGGCAAAGAAAAATCTACTGTTCAATCACCAATTGTCGTCGGATTAGACATAGGCACAACAAAAATATGTGTGATTGTGGGTCGCAGAACACAGCACAATAAAATTGAAGTACTCGGTATTGGCAAAGCCGAATCTGCAGGGGTAACAAGAGGTGTGGTATCAAACATTCAGAAGACGGTTCAGGGAATTACCCAGGCCGTTGAGATTGCAAGCGGACAGTCCAATGTGGAGATTCGCGTTGTTAATGTTGGTATCGCTGGTCAGCATATTAAAAGTCTTCAGCACCGTGGAATTCTGACAAGAAGAGAACTAAACAATGAAATTTCCAAGAAGGATATCGACAAGTTAATTGATGATATGTTCAAACTGGTTATGCCCCCGGGAGAGGAGATCATTCATGTTTTACCTCAGGAATTCACGGTAGATAATGAGCCCGGTGTAAAAGATCCAATTGGAATGGCCGGAGTACGTTTAGAGGCGAACTTCCACATTATATCCGGACAGGTGACGGCGGTAAAAAATATTATGCGTTGTGTAACCAACGCGGGGCTGCAAACGCAGGAGCTTATCCTGGAGCCTCTGGCTTCTTCAGAATCGGTGTTGAGCGATGAAGAAAAGGAAGCTGGTATTGCTTTGGTGGATATCGGTGGTGGTACTACGGACATTGCCATTTTCCATGAAGGCATCATCCGCCATACAGCCGTTATTCCTTTTGGGGGTAACAGCGTTACCGAAGATATTCGTGAAGGATGCTCTGTAATGAGAAACCAGGCGGAGCTACTTAAAACCAGATTTGGCTCTGCCCTGGCAGAAGAAAACAAAGAAAATGAGATCATCTGTGTTCCCGGATTGCGCGGCAGGGAGCCGAAAGAAATTTCGGTGAAGAACTTAGCCTATGTGATTCAGGCCAGGATGGAAGAAATCATTGAACACGTGTATTACGAGATCAAGTCGTCCGGCTATGAGAAAAAGCTGATTGGTGGAGTCGTTATTACTGGTGGTGGTGCATTGTTGAAACACCTTGCGCAGCTGGTGGAATATGTAACAGGTCTGGACTGCCGGGTTGGCTATCCAAATGAGCACCTCTCGAAATTCGAAGAGATGCCGAAAACGATATATGACGACCTGAAAAGCCCGATGTATGCGACCAGTGTCGGACTGCTGATCAAAGGAATTCAGAAAGCAGAAGAGTTGGTAGAAGAGCTGAAACAACCAGGGGTCTTTGTGGAAAAGCCAAAGGAAGCGAAAGAGAAAGTAAAGCGCAGCGGAACCGGATTATTCGATAAATTGCTTGCGAAAACCAAGGATTTCATTAATGATGATATGAATGTTAGTGACGACGATTACATCAAATAGCGCTCAGTTATCCACAAACGAGGACTTTTCCACATTATTAACAATTGTGGAAAAGGGGTGTTAAAAAAGTGTTAATATTACAAAGAGAGATGAACAGGTAAT
>JARKUW010000128.1 GCA_029851965.1 Bacteroidota bacterium
GAGATCCCGCGCTGCTTCTCAATTTCCATGAAATCGGAGGTGTTGCTTTGATTGGCTTTGTTCCTTTTAACCGCACCCGCGGTATTGATTGCACCCCCGAAAAGCAGGAATTTCTCGGTAAGGGTTGTCTTCCCGGCATCGGGGTGACTGATGATGGCAAAGGTTTTTCTTTTTTCTATTTCTGGGTGGATCATAAAGGATTACGCCTATTTTCTGATGAGGGTGCAAAGATAATTATAATATATAAAAGAAAAACCGGCCACAAAGCCGGTTTTCCCATTCTACTATATTTGTGTTAACCTCTGCCACCGCCTCTGCTGGATCTCCCAGCGCCAGCGCCTGAACGCTCGCCACCATTACTTCTGGCTTCCATAGAACGTTGTGGAGCTTCTACGCGCTGGATCCGTTCAGCTGCTCTTGGCATCTGCTGGCGCTGCTGCATTTGCTGCTGCCGTTGCTGACTACGTTGCTCGCGTTGTTGCATCTGCTGCTGGCTCCTCTGCTGTTGCGCTTGCTGACTACGCTGCTCGCGTTGCTGCATCTGCTGTTGATTTCTTTGTTGCTCCATTTGCTGACGTTGCTGTGCCTGTTGCTGACTGCGTTGCTCGCGTTGTTGTGCCTGCTGTTGGCTCCTGTCTTGCATATCGCGCTGACCGCTTTGCTGGGCTTGTTGCTGACGGCGTTGCTGCATCGCTTCAGCACGTTGCTGATCAACCTGCCCGCGGTCTCTTGTAACCCGCTCTATGTTGCTTCTGTTTTCAGCACGTCTTTCAGGGCGTGCTGAAGGGTTCGTAATGTCCCTGCCAGACTGCGGCCTTTCCATCCGGTCATCTCGTTCGTTCCTGCCCCGAGCACCAAAATCAGGTCTTCCGGCGGTACTGCGGTCATTAGCAATGTTGTTTCCTGAATTTGATCTCGGATTTCCAATACTTCCGCGGTCAGCCCCATTCGTATTCCTTCCTCTTGAAGGATTGTTGCCACGGGCGATCTCGCCACGTTCTGCGATGTTCCTTGGAGCTGCATTCCGGTTATCGACGCCACGGTTTGGACGCGGATTGTACATGTGCAGCGTGTTGTTGGATATCCGGCTTCTTCCCGGTCTGTCAGAGCGGTTGATGCTGTACACCCGTACGTCCCTGTTGGTCGCTCGGCGGATCTCATCTCTTCTCGGACCAGTATAGTACGTATTCCGGTTGTCTACATAAACATTGTTTATGATGGTCGTATTGCGGAAATAACCATGGTTCCTGCTCCAGTCGTACCGTGAAAACCGGTGGCTATAGATGTTTCTTTGTGGCACAAAGACCCACCAGAAGCTCGGAATGTTAAAGCCAATGCTTATGCTTGGTCCAAGTGGCGCCCAGCCGTAGTTCCCGCCGCCGCTTCTCCAGTTAACCCATGCCGGACCCCAGGTGGTATCGGGAATCCAGAGCCAGCGATTATACCGGTCAGTGACCCACCGGCCGTAATGAAATGGTCCCCAGCCCCAATCGTAATCACTTACCCAGGTATTTCCATATTCTGTCATTGCCCAGTGTCCATTGGTGTAATACGGCCTGAACTCCTCCTGGTCTACATCGGGTCTCCAGACGTAACCGTATTGGGAATCCTGAATCCAGGTACCATAGGGCGATAATTCATCGTAGAAAGTTTGTAACGAGACGTCCTCGTCCTGTGCCATGACTTTCTGATTGATTCCGGTAAGAAGGAGCATGAGCCCCAGCACAATTGCCGGCAATTTGATCATGTTTTTCATTTGAGTTTGTTTTGTGTGTATGGTGATTTTCCTAACCTAAAATCTATATTCGTTGGAGTTGTGGCAGGGGCAAATAGTTTAATTGATTTCAAAATAATTAACTATGAAAATCTGCGCTTCTCCAATCTCATTTTGCGCTTTGCCGCCCGTTCAGCTGTTTAATTTTGTTTCGGCCACTATACAAGTTACGATTTGTAATGATTTGAATCAACAGATAACCAGGGAAATGACTGAATAATTATAGTTATAAGGGTATAATTTCTTTTTACCACCAATTATTTTCTTCCTTTGTGATTTGAAACAATCATGCAGAAAGGCGTCCTATTCTTAATTCCCGTACCGTTGGCAGAAAATGCCAGTCAGAAATCTTTTACGCCCTACGTGGCAGAAGTTGTAAATGGCATCAAAACTTACATCGTTGAAAACGAAAAGACGGCACGCAAATTCCTGAAAGAGGCCGGAATAAAGATTCCGCAAAGTGAGCTGGTCATCCATGATTACGGTAAACACAAACGCGGACAATCCCTGGTACCCTTCTTTAAGGAGCTGATGACCGGTACGGATGTTGGACTAATGAGTGAAGCAGGTTGCCCCGGTGTAGCAGATCCAGGCGCAGATATTGTTGCAGAAGCACACAAAAGAGGTATTAAGGTGGTACCACTGGTTGGTCCCAATTCCATTTTACTTGCGCTCATGGCCTCCGGATTCAATGGACAGAGTTTTACGTTCCACGGCTACCTGCCCATTGACAAAGTAGAACGTGGTAAGAAGATCAAGGAATTGGAGCAGCTCGCAGAGAAGAACAGACAAACACAGATCTTCATTGAAACACCTTTCCGGAACAATCATTTGTTTGACGATGTGCTTAAAAATACAGCTCCTCAAACCATGTTCAGCGTGGCTTGTAACCTGACCTCAGAAGATGAGTTTGTAAAAACACAGACAATAGGGCAATGGAAACAGGAGAAGATCGATCTTCATAAAAAACCAGCCATCTTCTTATTGTACAGAAGTCATTAGTCTGCAGGGTAGCTGCATCAAAGCAGCGTACACTGGTGTGTCGGGAGTCTGCAGTGGCATTGAGGCATGTCTATACAGGCCTTTGTTCCGAAAATCGCCTACTCTTGCTTAAAGCCCAGTTTAGCGATACATGCTTTTGCTCTCAATAAAAGCAAGCACCTGATCAGGTACAAAATACTGTACATTCTTATTTTCTTTGATCGCCTTGCGTATAAAGGTAGAAGAGATCTCCATATTCGGCGTGTCCGTGATGTGAATGGCAGGATGGTCTTTCCAGGCTTCAATGTCGGCTCCTGGACGGGGATATACATAGATCTCGTGGTTTGCCAGGAGTACTTCATGGTTCTTCCACTTCTTGAGCGACTGGAGGTTGTCGGCGCCCATAATCAACGCGAATGTCCGCCCCGGGTACTTCTCGCCAAGGTAAGCCAGCGTATCAACCGTATATGAAGGCTGAGGGAGCTTGAATTCAATGTCACTGACCTTTAGGTGCTCGGAATTTTCCGTTGCCAGACGGGCCATCTCCAGCCGGTCATACATATTTGTGAGCTTCCTTTTATCCTTAAAAGGATTGTGCGGAGAAACAACCATCCAGACTTCATCCATATCGGTGAAATTCGCCATGTAGTTGGCGATGATCAAATGGCCAATGTGCACCGGATTAAACGAACCAAAGAAAAGACCAACTTTCATCAGTATAGATTTGTTTTAATGGCGAGGTACCATCATGAGCAACGTCCGCAGTTGCGGGAGAGGCTTATGAGGGTTTTTTCCTTAAAAAATTATAATTTAATAAAATCGCTGACCAACTTTTCCGCTTCTTTACAGGCGGTCTCCAGGTCATAGTTCTTCAGGATTACATCAAACTTATCGGCATACTTCAGTTCTTTCTCCGCCTTGATAAATCTTTCCTGAAGCTTTTCCTGGCTGTCTGTTCCCCTGCCGCTTAGACGCTCCTTCAGCACTTCCAGCGATGGTGGCTGAACAAAGATGGCCAGTGCATCCTCTTCATACTTGCGTTTAAGACGGAGGCCGCCTTCCACGTCTATATCGAAAATAACATGTTTGTCTTCATTCCAGATGCGCTCGATCTCAGAACGCAGGGTTCCGTAGAACGTTCCGTTGTAAACCTCCTCAAATTCAACAAACTCCTGCCGCGCAACACGGTGCAGGAAATCTTCTTTGGTGATGAAATAATAGTCATTCTCGTGCTGTTCGCTACCCCGGAGTTCGCGGGTTGTAGCCGATATCGAGAAACTCAGACATGGAAATTTCTCCAACAGATGTTTTACGATGGTTGTTTTACCAGCACCGGAAGGAGCGGAAAATATAATCAGTTTACCTTGCTTCATGTAATGTATTCAAAGCGTACTACAGTACGTTTAACAGTTGTTCTTTAATTTTCTCCAGTTCTTCCTTCATGCCAACAACCAATTGTTGTATCTGTGCATCGTTTGCCTTTGCACCCATGGTATTGATCTCCCGGCCAATCTCCTGAGAAATAAAGCCGAGTTTTTTTCCATTGGCATCCTTACTTTTCAAGGTCTCAATGAAGTAGTCGCAATGGCTTCTTAAACGGGTTTTCTCTTCCGTGATGTCCAATTTATCGATGTAGTAAATAAGTTCCTGCTCCAGGCGGTTTTGATCGATGTTTACCTTGCCAACATTATCTTCCAGGAACTGGTTCAAACGCGCCCTGATCTGCGGTATCCGTTGTGGCTCCAGCACTTCCACTTGCGCAAAAAAATCAAGAATATTTTTAATTCTGAGTTCGAGATCTGTCTTCAGGACCTCTCCTTCCATAGCTCTGAATTCATTAAACTTGTTCAATGCACGGAGAAAGGTATCGTTAATTATCGACCACTCACCTTCATCAAGCACTTCTTCTGTGTAAGAAATTACTTCAGGGAAATTCAGGATGGCGGGTAGTAGGTTATCTGTATTCGCACCAAGGGTTTGGTTGATGAGTTCCAATTCCTTGTAATATTTAATAACAAGCTTTGAATTAATGGTCGCACCTTTTAAACTCTCTTCCGGGCGTTCTATATTGATGGAAACACTCGCTTTTCCGCGCTCTATTTCTTTACTGCAGATGTTTCGCAGTGCAAGCTCTTTCTCGGAATACGCTTTAGGGAGCTTGAGATTAAGTTCGAGGAACTTACTGTTTAAAGATTTGATCTCTACAGAAAACTTTCCATTTTCATGATCAGCAGAGGCCAGGCCATAGCCTGTCATTGATTTTATCATGTGCAAAGATATGATTAATTGTCAAAATGCTTAAATACTACTGTTTTAAATGCAGTCCTATGCGTAAACGGCCGGTTTTAACGTTTTTTAACTAAGTGAATGATTAACAATGGTTACTTTTACAAATTATATTTTCTGATGAAAGCGCTAACTTTTAACCTTCTCGTTGTTTTCGTGCTCGCGCTGCTTCCCTGTGGTGCGGTGTTCGCCCAGCAGGATTTCCTTGTAAAAGGCGTCATTATGGAAAGTGGAACAATGAACCGCATTGCCCTGGCAGAAGTCACCAATACGCGGAACAACTTTGTTGTGGGAAGCAACGATATGGGGCTTTTCGAGATTAAAGCAGCCGTCGGAGATACGTTGGTGTTCGTTAAACGTGATTTTTCCGACCGCGAGGTTCGTGTTGTCGGAACCGCAGACATCGTGGTGAAGCTGAACCGTACCACCCTGAACACGGTGAATATTTACGGTCAGTCTAAACGGCAGGAGATGGACGACATCAAACGGGAATTCCGAGACAAGGGATCGTACTATGCCGGAAAGCCACCGCTCCTTTCCTATATATTCTCTCCGCTGACAGCAGTCTATGAGCTGTTCGGTAAGACGCCCAGGAATGCGAAACGGTTTAATAGATATTACAATACAGAAATGAAGCAGACGCAGATTGACGGCTTTTTCAACGAAAGCCTGATTCAGCGGGAAACCGATTTAACCGGGAATGATCTGGAGCAATTCATGCTAAACTACCGCCCTGATTACGAACAGGCGAAGAACTGGGCGGAGTATGATGCCATCAAGTATATCCGTGATAATTACGTGAAATTTAAAGCGCAACAGCCTAAATAGCCAATGCCTCACAAGCTTTCTCTGCAGCAAGCTTCTCTGCATTTTTCTTGTTGTAGTCGCGGCCAATACCGTACGTTTCCCCATCAACCACCGCTTTAATCGTAAACAACTTGGCACTTTCGCCGGCGCCATTTTCCACCATATCGAAGGCGAAATCCTTTCCCTGCCGCTGGCACCATTCGATCAGCTTGCTCTTGAAGTTGGTTTCAGTAAGTTCCAGGGTGTGGATGTCGATGTATGGCTTTACGATCCGTTTAAGTAAAAACTCCCGGGTAAAGTTATATCCTTTATCCAGGTATATTGCGCCAATTAAGGCCTCAAAAGCATCGCCAAGCATGGAATGGTGCTTGGTCTGCATGTTCACCATCTTCTGGTCGAAGACGATCAACTGGTCAAAACCCATTTTACGGGCAAGCTGATTCAGGTTCGCCCGGTTAACGATCTTCGAGCGCATCTCCGTCAGAAAACCTTCCTCTTTATAGGGATAGCTTTTAAAAAGCAGTTCGGCAATAACCGAACCCAGGATGGCGTCGCCCAGGAATTCCAGACGTTCATTACTGCTTCTGGTTCCATTTTGCAATACCTTTGCTACAGAGCGGTGCCTGAATGCCATTTTGTACAAAACAGCATTTCCCGGAACAAAGCCTAATATGTTTTTAAGCTTATTTATAAAGACTTTATCCGCCGAGAAATAAAGCTTATAAAAATCAAACAAAAGCATTGAGTATTAACAAATCCATCATTGGATTATTCTACGTATTTCTTGAAAATAACAGATGCATTGTGACCTCCAAACCCGAAAGTGTTGCTAAGTGCAGCACGTACAGTTCGTTTTTCTGCCTTGTTAAAGGTGAAGTTCAACTTTTCATCGAAGTTTGGATCATCTGTAAAGTGATTGATGGTAGGAGGTACCAGATCATTCTGAACAGCCAATATCGCTGCAATTGCTTCGATTGCACCAGCCGCGCCAAGTAAATGGCCCGTCATTGATTTCGTAGAACTGATGTTCAGTTTAAAAGCATCATCACCAAATAGATTTACGATGGCACTTACTTCAGAAATGTCACCCAATGGGGTTGATGTTCCATGAACGTTGATGTAATCGATCTCTGAAGTATCCATTTTGGCGTCATTCAAAGCATTTGTCATCACCATCTTAGCACCCAGTCCCTGAGGATGTGGCGCCGTAATGTGATTGGCATCTGCACTCATTCCACCACCAACAATTTCAGCATAGATCTTAGCACCGCGTTTTTTAGCATGCTCCAGTTCTTCCAGAATAATGGTTCCGGCACCTTCACCGGCAACAAAACCATCACGGTCTTTGTCGAATGGCCTGGAAGCTGTAGCAGGGTCATCATTGCGGGTAGAGAGCGCATGCATGGCATTAAATCCACCGATACCGGCTTCATTGATAATGGCTTCCGATCCGCCGGAAATCACCACGTCGGTCATGCCGAGCCTGATGTAATTGAAAGCATCTATCATCGCGTTTGTTGACGATGCACAAGCAGAAACGGTAGCGAAGTTTGGCCCGCGAAGGCCGTATTTTATAGAAATGTGCCCGGGCACGATGTCTATAATCATCTTTGGAATGAAGAAGGGATTGATGCGTGGAGTTCCATCACCAGCGAAGAAGTTTCGCATTTCATCAACGAACGTGTTGATTCCACCAATTCCTGAACCCCAGATCACACCGATCCGGTTGGTATCAAGGTTTGAAAAGTCAAGCTGACTATCTTTTACGGCTTCATCAGTAGACGCAATCGCATATTGGACAAATGGATCAAGCTTACGCGCTTCTTTCCGATCCATAAAATCTTCCGGATTGAAGTTCTTAAGCTCACATGCAAATTTTGTTTTGAACTTGGAGACGTCAAAACTGGTTATCGGCCCAGCGCCGCTTACTCCATTTATTAAACCGTCCCAGAATTCCGGGACAGTATTTCCAATTGGAGTAAGCGCACCTAAACCTGTAACTACTACTCTTTTTAATTCCATTTATACGAATTATACGGAGACCGTATGTTCTATTTTACGTTTTTCTCTAGGTAAGCAACGGCTTGACCAACTGTACCGATAGTTTCAGCCTGGTCATCTGGGATTGCTACATTGAATTCTTTTTCGAATTCCATGATAAGCTCTACAGTATCCAAAGAATCCGCACCAAGGTCGTTAGTGAAAGAAGCTTCTGGTGTAACTTCGCTTTCATCTACTCCTAATTTTTCAACGATAATAGCCTTAACTCTTGAAGCAATATCAGACATAATGTTATAATTTAATGGTTAAATAATTCAGTGCAAAGAAAAATAAATTCTGACACATTTCAAATGTTTTTATTTCTCTATCAATTTTAATGTTTTTAATTCGGTTCTAAAGTTAAATTTAGTTTTATAATTTCGTGCCCTAAAGCAAATGTTATCTGTTTTGAACAAAACCTACCTCAAATTAGCGCTCGATCTGGACTTTATTTTAATCGCCGTCACAGCTCCGTTGAAGGACTATGTACTTTGTCATAAAATCAACAATTGCCTTTACTACAATTTTGAAAAGATCAACGATCATGAAGTCTTCTTCAATATCGATGAACCCGCATTAGCCTTCTCCAAGTACTATTATTTCAGAGAACAAGGGGAGAACGAATACTTCATTGTAAACAATCGAAATAGCGAAGGGTTTTTAATTCCTGAAATGAACAAAGTCGACTACTTCCTTGTTATCCATCATTATCTTGACGAAGAGGATCTTAAATATATTCTCAGGCAGTTGAATAATGTGCCTGATATTCAGCTCGCTGTACAGGTCGATCCGCGTAAATTGAAATCCAAAGAAAACCTCGTGATGTAATTTTTACAGCAGAGGTGTATTAAATACACTATATTTGAATCTTGTAACAAGAAAAAAATAAACAATAAGCAGACGAATAACAGTTTATACATCTAAACATTCGCTTTTTTCGTCGCTAAAATAAAAGCAATTTAAATGAAACCGTTTCATTCAAGAACAAAAATCGTAGCCACATTAGGGCCTGCATCCGCTAAACCAGAAGTTTTATTTAGCATGTTTAATGCAGGATTAGATGTATGCCGCCTGAACTTTTCTCACGGATCACAAGCAGACCACCAGGAAGTTTTAGATACCATCAGAGATCTCAACGCTAAATATGATTACAATGTCGGCATTCTGGCCGATTTACAAGGTCCAAAAATCCGGATCGGTATGGTGAAAGAGGGTGGCATTCACTTGGTGAATGGGAACAAAACCATCATTACAACCAAAGAGTGTATCGGTAACGAAGAGCGGATCTACATCACATACGATACCTTTCCTCAGGATGTGAAAGCAGGTGAAATCATCCTTTTGGATGACGGAAAGCTACAGATGCGTGTTATTGAGACGAATTTCGAAGATGAAGTGCTTTGCGAAGTTGTTCACGGCGGTATCCTGACCTCCAGAAAAGGTGTTAACCTTCCAAATACTAAAGTATCAATTCCTTCTTTGACCCCGGAAGACAGGGACAACCTGGAGTTCGTATTGAAGAATGATGTAGAGTGGATCGGACTTTCGTTCGTTCGTACTGCAGAAGACATCATCGAACTGAAAGATATTATTAAAGCCAGAGGCAAAACCGCAAGAGTTATCGCCAAAATCGAGAAACCGGAAGCGATTGCCAACATTGACGCCATTATCGCCGTTTCTGATGGTGTGATGGTTGCCCGTGGAGACCTGGGTGTTGAAATGCCAATGGAAGAAGTTCCTTTGTTGCAGAAAATGATCGTGAACAAATGCCGTGCGGCTTCTAAACCGGTAATTGTGGCAACGCAAATGCTGGAGAGCATGATCACCACGCCGAGACCAACCCGTGCAGAGGTTAATGACGTTGCAAACTCCGTACTTGATGGTGCTGATGCCGTAATGTTAAGCGGTGAGACCTCGGTAGGTGAGTTTCCGTTGATCGTTATTGAAACGATGCAGA
This sequence comes from Bacteroidota bacterium, assembly GCA_029851965.1. Classification (GTDB taxonomy): domain Bacteria; phylum Bacteroidota; class Bacteroidia; order Sphingobacteriales; family Sphingobacteriaceae; genus Pedobacter. Next base: position 9,846 of record JARKUW010000128.1, read on the forward strand.
AGATCATCCAGAACATCGAGCAAAACAACTATCCATTCCACGCAGAGAAGTTCCTTAAGCCTAAAGCAGACAGTTTCCTTAGTGATGCTGTATGCGATTCCGCAACTTTCCTGGCCAAACAAACCAAAGCAGTAGGTATCGTATCCATGACGTTAAGCGGATATACAGCCTTTGAAATATCCAGTCACCGTCCGGAGGCATTGATTTACATCTTCACCAGCAACAGAAGTTTATTAAACAGCTTG
>JARKUW010000134.1 GCA_029851965.1 Bacteroidota bacterium
ATCATCGGTAATTACGTACATGGCAATGAGCCTGCCCACCATGCAGCATACCTCTATAACTACACCGGAAGCCCATGGAAGGCCCAGGAACGTGTACGGATGATCCTGAAGAAAATGTACCATCCAACCTCAGATGGATTGGGTGGTAATGATGATTGCGGGCAGATGAGCGCCTGGTTCTTATTCAGTTCGCTGGGATTTTATCCGATGGCCCCGGGATCCTTAAACTATGAACTGGGGAGTCCCGCCATTGTAAACGCCAGTATCAACCTGGAGAATGGAAAAACTTTCCGTGTAAGCACCAAGAACCAAAGCGACAAGAATGTGTATGTTGCAAAGGTGACCTTAAACGGTAAAGTTTTGGATCGCAGCTACATTACCCACGATGAAATCATCAATGGTGGTGAAATCCAGTTCACTATGGCCGGTAAGCCAAAAAAGTAAGGAAAAAAAGATTTCACGCGTAAATGAAGATATCAGTCAAGAACCTAGTAAAAACATGCCTGTTGATGGCCTCGGGCCTGATCTATGCTTCACCAGTCTTTGCGCAGGATAGCACTTATGCACGCCAGGTGGTGAATACCCTCGCTTCTCCTGCCTTTAAAGGGCGCGGGTATGTACAGGATGGCGCAGGAAAAGCCTCGGCGTACCTTGCTGCGGAATTTAGGAAATCCGGACTGATCCCCATGAATAATGGATCTTATTTTCAGGAGTTTAAACTTCCTGTAAATACCTTTCCCGGGAAAGTTGAAGTAAAACTCAACAATCAGCGGCTGGTGACTGCCGTCGATTACCTGATCGATGCAAGCAGTCCCTCGATTCATGGTACCTACCCGGTTGTATCTGTGCCTAAAGCGGCACTAAATAGCCCCTCGCAGATGAGTGAGTTTCTGGGAAAGGCGCGAAATTCTTTCATATTAATTGACATGATGCCCATTGAGGGTGAAACCGCTAAGGAAAAGCAAGCTGCCCAGGCAAATCTGCAGAAGTTATTGGCAGATGAAGGTAATACATTCAAGGGCATCATCGTTTTCAGTCCCGACAAACTAACCTGGACCACCTTAACCTACCAGAGTCCACGGGTGCTTGTTACCGTCAATAGGAAAGGGCTGGACCCGAAAACGGTCAGAACTATAGCCATCAACGTTGATGCGGCATTCATTCCGGAATACAGTACCAGGAATGTTGCCGGTATGATCAGAGGGACTGCAAATACCGACTCTACACTCGTGGTTACGGCCCACTTCGACCATTTAGGCATGCTTGGCAGCAGAGTTTATTTTCCCGGAGCGAACGACAATGCCAGCGGTGTCGCCATGATGCTCAGCCTGGCCCGTTATTACGCACTGAACCCACCAAAATACAATATGGTTTTTCTTGGTTTTTCCGGAGAAGAGATCGGGATTCTGGGCTCCAGGTACTTCGTTGAACATCCACTTACGGACCTGAGCAAGATCAGGTTCCTGGTTAACTTTGACCTCGCGGGCACAGGCGAGGAAGGCGTCCGGGTGGTTAACGGGTCTGTGTTCAAAGACAGGTTTGATGCTTTGACCCACATCAACCAGCAACATAAGCTGCTTTCGAAAATAGACATCCGTGGTGCAGCCTGCAACAGCGATCACTGTCCGTTCTACTCGGCTGGCATCCCATCTTTCTTCATTTATACCCAGGGAGGAATTCAGGCCTATCATGATGTATATGATCGTCCGGAGACGTTGCCGTTAACAGAGTTTCAAGATTATTTTACCCTTATAGTTAAGTTTTTTGATGAAATCTAAGCAGCCTTTTGTGTTGTAAATTGACCAGCTTCAAACAAAAGGCAAATTGTTGCCGTTGTATTAACCATGAAGAAAACGTTTACCCATTTTACCATACTCATTTGTTTTTCGCTCCTTCCGTATTTCACAGCCGCACAGCAAGAACCAACCCGGACGCCTGTGCCCAATTCAAAGTATACCCTGTTTAATCCTACGCCTAAGGCACTCATGCGCGACATGGACACCGATCGTCCAGACATCACAGAAGCGCCTTCCACTGTTGATGCAGGACATCTACAGATTGAAACTGATCTGATCAACATTGAAAGACAAAGGTCAGAAAGCAAGGATCAAACGACTACACTGATCAATAACTTTAATCTTAAAGTTGGTTTAACGACATCAACTGCACTGCAAGTAGGCTTTCAGTCTTACGGCATCCAGCGTGAGCAAGCGCGCACTGGAGACAAGACAACCAGCAAAGGCGTTGGGGATATGACCCTCCGGTTGAAACAGAACATTGTCGGCAACAACCAGGGTAGTTTTGCATTGGCATTGCTGCCCTATGTTAAGCTTCCAACAGCTAAATATGACCAGCAGAGCCGTTTCGAAGGGGGCTTCATTGTGCCGATGCAGCTGAAGCTTCCCGGCGAATGGAAGCTGGGGATGCAGCTGGAAGGCGATCGCCTCAAGGATAAAGAAATGAATGCCATGCATACGGAGTTCCTACAGTCCCTGACAATCAGCCGTAAAGTCGCCAAAGGGCTGGATGGCATGGCCGAAACGTATTGTACCTATGATTTTAAGGGCAAGCAGTGGGCGAACTTCCTGAATGCTGCCATGCAGCTTGATGCGGCGAAGAACGTAAAGTTAGATGCAGGACTGAATTATGGTTTACAGCATGCGGCAGAAAAGACGTACTTTTTGGGAATGGCTGTACGCTTCTAGATATCCCCTCAAATTTGTATGTTTAGTTCAAATTCCCCGGTATGAAAAACCACTTTGAACGATTGTTCGATTACGATTATTGGGCCATTAAACGGCTGGGTACTGTGATGATCGCTGCGGGCGATCTTCCCGAACGGCCACAAAGCCTATATGCTCATTTGCTAGCTGCCAATCACATCTGGCAATGCCGGATGTCCGGAATCAAACCACAGTTGAGCGTCTGGGAAGATATTCCCCGAAGTCAGTGGATCATTCAGTTGGATCAGAACCGAAAACAAATGAGGGCCTTTCTCGATGGTATTTCGGCCAGTGATTTCGACAAAGTTGTACCTTATACCACGAGCCAGGGGATCAGGTACCAAAATACGATTGGCGAGATCATGATGCATATGATTACCCACTCAAACTATCACATGGGGCAGATCAACTTATTTTTAAAACCGTTCCTTAGCCCTCAGGACATCATGTACATTACGTTTGTCCGGGAGAAGAATTTCCCGGTGATGTAGCAAGCTTCTTACGGGCAGGAAAGCGGTTTGTGGCACCGATCAGGCGGTCATTTTGTGCTTATTGTACCTGTTCCGGTATTCTATTGGCGTCAGGCCCGTGATTTTCTTGAACACATCCCGGAAGGCCTTAATGTCGGTATACCCCACATTAAACATCACCTCCGATACATTTTGCCTGCTGCTTTCGAAGCTCCTCTTGGCCACTTCTACCTTCAGGCGCTGGATATATTCAACAACGGTGTTGTTCGTCTCCTTCTTGAACCGGCGCTCGAAGTTTCTCCGGCCAAGGGCAAGCACATCCGCCAGCATGTCCACGGTAATCCGGTCCTGATAATTTTGCTCTATGTAATCCTGGGCTTTTTTAACATCTGCATCATTGTGATTTCGCTGTCCCCTGAACATCATAAACGACGACTGGCTATCCCGGCTGATGTCAATAGCAAAGAATTTGGAAGCCTGGATTGCGGTTTCCCGGTTGGTGTACTTTTCAACCAGGTACAATAGGAGGTTCCAGTAGGAGTTTGCGCCCCCGCTGGAATAGATCCGGCCTTCTTCGGTAATGATGCTTCCATCTACGAGTTCCACATCAGGATACATGCGTCTGAACTCTTCTGCAAAAAGCCAGTGTGTGGAGCATTGTTTGCCATCAAGCAAGCCGGTTGCGCCGAGCAAAAAGGCACCGAGGCACAAGGAGGCAACTTCGGCGCCAGCATCATACTGCTGCACAATCCATGGAATAAACTGCCGGTTTAGTGATACAGCCTCCGTGATATCCCCACTCAAAGCAGGTATAATGATCAGGTCACTCTTATGGACATCCTGCATCAGCGCCTCCGGGTGAACCGAGAATACACCACCCAGCAACTTTACTTCTGTTGTTAAGCCGACAAGCTGAACGTTGAACAGGGGAGGCTTTCCCGAGGAAGTTAGAAATTGATTTATAGTGGTAAACAAATATCTTGGGTCACTTACTGCTTCTATCACCGCAGATTCGGGAACGAGGATATGGACGTTTTTCAATGGCATGTCTTGTTTCCTTAATTTAGGTTTATGATTGCTGATGACAGCTATACTAAAATAGGAATTTTTCCAGTCCTTGTTGCATCAGAAAAACGGCCGGCATTTTGCAATGCGTGAACTGCACCGTGGTTTACCTGTGCGCAGATAGGAAATTTAGAATGAAATACTGGCCGCTCACCTTCTCTAAACTACCCGCCAATGCGATGGCTTTGTACCCCTTTATGCTTTTTCGAAACAAAGGCCTGATGGCAGATACGGTCATCATTAACCATGAAAGCATCCATTTCAGGCAGCAGCAGGAACTGCTTATTCTGCCGTTTTACATCATCTACTTTCTGCATTACGTCGTCAACCTCCTCAAATATAGAAATCATCGGAAAGCATATTTCTACATCTGCTTCGAGCAGGAAGCATATGCGCACGACACGGACTTCAGCTACCTTCAAATCCGTAAGTCTTTCGCCTGGATGCAACACTTTCGCTCTGTATCCAATCACAGGCAGACCCGGTAAACAAGGCGCATAATGCGGCCTGCAAAGGACGGCACCGAAAATTGTAGGTTTAGATGATGAAGAAAGCGGTCGCAAAGCGGATGAGCTCAGACAGACACTTCACGTCGAGTTTCTTTACAATGTTTTTGCGGTGGTTGTTTACTGTGTGAACCGAAATAAAGAGCTGACTGGAAATGTTATAGCTGCTGTTTCCGTCCACAATCAGCTTGATGATTTCTTTCTCACGCTTGGACAGGCTGTTGAAACGTTCGAAGTTCTTCCGCACAAACTGGTCCTGTTCACAGATGTAACTTGCCTTTTTCGCGGCATAAGTACAGTCGTTAACTTCTATGGCAATGTGCATCAGCTGGTTTCCAGCCTCCGTTTGTACACCGGGGTAGAATTGCGTTGTCGTAAAATACCACTTATAAGGCGATTCCTGATCGGGCCTTACTCTTTGAAAGAAGGAGTATGTAGAGGAAGGATCATCGCTTTTTACAAAGGTGCCGAGTTCAGCCTTAAGCAACCTCATCTCTTCAGGAGGAAAAAAGGAACTGAAATATTCAGGCCCCATTGCTTCAAGTTCTTCGGAGCTCCGCTTCAGGATGTCACATCCTCTTTTATTCATGTACGTGTTCTTCAGAGTGCCCAGATCCTGGACCATTACATTGCCTGGAATGTAGTCGCCGATATCCTCTAACCGGACTTCATTCTTGTTTATTTTGTAATGAAGATTAAAAAGGATGGACTGAATTTTCCGTTGGTCAGTAGACGGGTTGTTCAACTTGGTTTTCATGATATTCCCTTTGCAGCGTGGGGCAACATATTGGAAGGTAGAGCGAATATGAGGTGAAGGGCTAAATTACAGGAGTAGTCAACTATTGCGTTTGAATATTTAAATATATTGAAACACCTTCACTCAAACAAGCACATTTTTTCACAATTTGAAACGAAATTTCCCCAACCTCCGGCTAAAATTTACATCCTGTTGTTACCTGTAAGTGAGTCGTTTAGCTTGTTGAATTACGATAATTCAGCTATTTTCACCTTTGTTGATTTCGGGAAGTCTGAAGAGGTTTCCGTCAGGGTATAAAATGGACAATTTGCCACCTGGTATGTGGCAGATTTTGGTCTGTGTAACGCAGTATGGACATGGAAAAAAAACTAACCAGGAAGATCAGATTATTTACCAATCTTCTTGCCCCAACGGAATTTGAGGTCATCGTGAAGGAAACAAGTGATGGATCGGAGAAAGTATTTGAAGTAACGGGGTTCACCGCCGGCCTTCCGGTCGCCAATGGAGTTTACACGTTGAAACAACGTACACAGGATGGCTATTTGAACCTGTTCACGCAGCTTGCAGAGACTTTTGCACTCCGGGTTCCCCTGAACCGGAAAAAGCACAATACCAATTTTCGATCGGATGTTTCTTTAAACGTGTTGCTTTCGGAAAATGTGGCGCCAGGGGTATGGTATGGATACGGAAATCCATCTGTTATTCGCGTGGAGGGGACAGCAGGTACAAAACCGATGTATTACCTCGCCGTTACCTCCAATAATGCTCCTGATGCATTTCCGCTGCTATGTTCCGGTGATCTGCTGAACTGGTCGTTCAAGTCCTATATTTTTCCATGGGGAAAACAGCCCCCATGGGCAGCATCAGGAGAGGCACATAGCGACTACTGGGCCCCGGAAATCCACTTTGTGGCGGGTGAGTTCAGGGTATATTTCGTCGCACGGGACAGCTGTACCCATGAGCTTTGTATCGGTATGGCCCGTGCCGCGCTGCCCGAGGGTCCTTATGTTCCGGATCCGGAACCCATCCTGAAGAATAATGTCACAGACCCTCATGTTCTGGTATACGATGAGCAAACCGTCTATTTGTTCTGGAAGGAAGACAACAACGCCACCTGGCCCGGATTGTTGGTGCGGCTGCTGTACAAATATCCTGAATTCATAGAGATACTTTTCAGCACGCCGGAGGATCAAAATACGGCCTCGTTCATCATAACGTTGTGGCCCTGGATTCAGACACTTGAGGGCATCGAACATACCATGGCGCTGCAGAACTTAATTGAGTGCGTCAACGTGGGGTTCTATGCTTTCTGCAGGCGCCTTTCTGATCTGGGCAGAGCTCAGGAGGAAACGGCAAGGGAGGAAATTCGCATCGTCTTGAAGTATATGAATACGCCGATTTACGCACAGCAATTGTCTGCTGACGGATCCGCGCTGACCAGAGAAAAGATTAAAGTCATAGAAAATGACCAGAGCTGGGAGGCTCATGTGGTGGAGGCCATATGGGTTACCCGGCATGGCGGGGAATATTATTTATTCTATTCCGGCAATGACTTTTCCACGGATCAGTATGGCATTGGTGTCGCAATTGCGAAGGCGCCTTTGGGACCCTATGTGAAAGTGAAGGAGCCGCTGCTCAATTCTACTGCTGCATGGTGGGCGCCGGGCAATCCCACCGTTGTTGCCGGGCCCGACGGCCGCATGCAAATGCTTTTACATGCTTACTATCCCGGCCATGCCGGATACAAACGTTTTCGGGCGCTGTTGTCCGTACCCGTAAATTTCCTGCCCACCGCTGTCACGCTCGATTAACCGTCGTCTGCAGAAATCTTCCAAACTTTAAATACCGGTTTTCGGTTATGAACATATGGACACCATACAACAAAGAAACCTTCTTGTTGAATCGTTGATAGACCTGATTCAAAAAGGAAACGCACACGCCTCGTTTGAAGATGCGGTAGCGGATATGCCGTTAGACAAACTTACCGACACGCCTTCACGTCTGCCCTATAATGTGTGGCAATTGGTAGAACACATCCGAATCGCACAATGGGACATTGTGGAATTCTGCGTCAACCCAGGCCACGAATCGCCAAAGTGGCCGGATGAATATTGGGTGCACCCGACCGGAGACATTACCGAGGCGCAATGGAGGCAATCGCTGGAACAGATCAGGCAGGATCGGGAACGTTTTTTTACCCTGTTGAAAGATCCGGAAGTAGATCTTTTTTCCCCACTTCCGCATGGCAGCGGAC
>JARKUW010000149.1 GCA_029851965.1 Bacteroidota bacterium
GCCCTGCTGAAGGTTTTCGTAGACCTGTATACACGAAATTTCAATGTTATGCCGAGGGTGGAGGCCTGCCACGCGGGGTTGGAGTGTGGAATTCTTGGGGCACACTTTCCGGACATGGATATGATCTCATTCGGCCCAACGATCCGCGGCGCTCATTCACCGGATGAACGCGTACAGATAGCTTCTGTGCAGAAATTCTGGAACTTTCTTTTGCAGGCCCTGAAAGAGGTCTCCGCTTAACCAACCATCAGAATTGTAGTAAAATAGCGATTGACCTCATGAACATAAAGACTTACTTTTTTATACTGGTGTTGTGCTTCTCGGGCATCCGCCTTTCCGCACAGCAGTTTACTGTCGGCACCTTTAATCTCCGGTATGCGAACACAACAGATACGGGAAATTTATGGCCTTCGCGTCTTCCCGCAGTCGCCAGTCTCATACGTTTTCATCAGTTTGATGTATTTGGAACACAAGAGGTTCTGCTCGATCAGCTGAATGATTTGAAGAACACATTGCCTCAATATGAATACTATGGCCGCGGAAGAGACGATGGCAAGCAGGCCGGGGAACATGCCAGCATTTTTTTCCTGAAGGAGAAGTTCAATCTGCTGGATTCAGGTGACTTCTGGCTGTCTACACATCCGGATGTTCCTGGAAAAGGCTGGGATGCTACCTGCTGCAACCGCATTTGCAGCTGGGTTTATCTTCAGGAAAAAAGTTCAGGGAAGAAGTTTTATTTTTTCAACACCCATTTTGATCATCAGGGAAAGATTGCACGTGTCGAAAGTGGAAAGCTGATCCTCCGGAAAATCAGGGCGATCGCCGGAAACGAACCAGTCATCTTTACAGGAGACCTGAATGGTAGTCACAGTAGTGAATGGTACGGTATACTGGCAAATTCCGGCCTCATTGCCGATACCTATGGCCAGGTTAAATACCCATATCTGAACAGCCCATCCTTTAACAACTTTGGCAAAAACGTATTGGACAATGAGGTAATTGACCACGTATTCGTAAGCAGGCATTTCGTTGCAGAACGCTGGGGTTTGCTCACCGACACTTACCACGGCAAGTATCCGTCTGACCATTTTCCGGTACTCGTTGATGTGATCTTAATGCAGTAGCCTGCGCGTACAATATTCCTGACTTTCAGGTGTAATAACGCTACGATTTCAGGTAGTTCGTCTTGTAAAACTACTTGATTTTCAACTTTTAACGGTGTCGGATTTTGATGGCTGTGCATTTGTGTGGCAATTTCTAAACCGAGCATTATGGCTGCCTTTAAAACGAAAAAGTCGAAGTGGGTCCTTGGCATATTTGTATTTTTATGCCTCGCGGGAATTGCGGGCTGGTACTATCTAAAAAGGGATCTCGCAAAGCCCGGCTCCGCTGTGGAAAAATCAATAAGCCAGCAGTTTGCCGAAATGATCACAGAAGCAAGTGACAGCCTTTATAAAGTCTCCTATTCCAGGTTTGACTTAAATTTAGATTCCGGTAAGGGGATAATAAGCAACTTCAGATTGGTTCCGGACACGCTTGTTCTTGAACGTTTAATTAAAAGCAACCGGGCACCCAACAATGTGCTGACGATGCAGGTGAAGAACCTGGTGCTTTTGGACTTCGGTTTTAAGAAAACAGACGAGGGGAGAAGGTTCACGATCAACCGAATTTTGATTCAGTCTCCTTCGATCACAGTGGTTAACGCGTTGCGCCCATACAATGTACAGGCTAAGGAGGAGGCGCATGGGAAGCTATTTTCATTCCTGCAGACGATGCTCAAAATATCCAGTATCAACAGCCTTTCCATGCGGGACATGGATTTTACCTATGTGAACGAAAATTCTGACGTTCCGAAGAAAACTCGCCTCAGAAATCTGAATATAGACATGAGTGGCATCTCTGCATCGGAAGTAGGTACACAGGGCAGGAAAAGAACAGTACTGGTTGTCAGCCGGTACCGCCTTGCTACGCCCGATAGTCTGTATTACGTGACTGCCAATAACTTCAGGTTCGTACCTGGCCTGAAAACAATATGGATCAGTGGAGCAGAACTCAGTCCACGATTGTCAAAGAAGGCGTTCTATCAGCGTGTCAAGTGGGCCAAGGACCGGATCCATCTGCAGTACAGGAAGATACACATGACGAACATAGACGTTAACCGCCTTATCAAAACGCAGCAGGTGCACATCGGAACATACGCGGTGGATGATAGCTTTGCGGAAGTATATACCAACTACAACTGGCCACGTCGAACACCCCCGGTGCGCAAAAACCCTTATCCGCATCAGCAACTGCAGCGGCTTGCTTTTGACATCACCATTGATTCCATGCGCATAAAGAACTCAGATACCTATTACCGGGTATTGGCGGACAAGTCGGACCAGGTATCGAGTCTGGATATAAATGATTCCAGGGGTTTAATCTTGAATATCACAAACAACAAGGCTGCAATTCAGCGAAACGCATATAGCACAGCATCGTTTAAAGGAAAGCTAATGGGTGTTGGGGCACTACAGTTGGACATGAAGTTTAATCTGGCCGATCTAAAGGGGCGGTATAGCTATACGTCGACATTAGGAGGAATCAACGCAACGTATTTTAACCGCTTTTCGGAGCCATTTTCCATGATGTCCGTGAAGGAAGGACGGATAAACAAGATGTATCTGGCCGTTGAAGCAGATGAATCTAAAGCTACCGGAAAAGTAGATCTGTATTACACAGGTATGAAGGTCGCATTGCTAAAGAAAGATGACGACACGAAGGTGCTGAAGGACCGGAAGGTGATCTCGGCATTGAGTAACCTGTTCCTCCCCAATGACAATCCGACAAAAGGCGGTAAGTTCAAAGATGGACCGATTCATGTGCTCCGTCGGGACAACATGTCCTTTTTTGGTTTTATGTCCAAATGCATGATTGATGGCATGACCTCCAGTATGACCGGACTCGAACAGCACAAGAAGCAGCCGGAACAGAATATCATAACGGAAATCGGGGAGGCCATTATTGGTACGCCTGGCAAGAAAAAAGGTAAATAAAGCTGGTTATAATTCTACTCTGATTTTTGCCCGTATGCCGTACTTTGGCACATTGGGATGATCCAGGTAGTTAAACCTTCTTACTGCATCAACCCGTAGAAATTTGAAGATGTTTCCCAAACCGATACTTCCTTCTGCATAAGGTGTTTTACCGAAGGTATAGGTGGTTGGGATTCCTTGATTATTGATCGGGAAGGGCAGCAAATCTGAGTTCAGCCTAGGATTGTTCTCGGAACGAACACCGCCATAAACGGCTTTAAAGGATACATATTCACGCAGCTTGAGGTGTTTTAGCAGGGGAACTTTATTTAGAAAAAAGCCATTGAAGCCATGGTCGATGTTGATACCTGCGTAATGATCGCTTACAAATTCCATGAAGTTCATCAGATTGTAGGCATTGATCTGGTAGGCATAGCTCTGATTTGCCCGGTGAATGGCCAGGAGCGGGTAAGGAACTTTATTGAACACATAGCCACCTTCAACCTTGACATCCGTGATACCCAACTGGGACATGTAAAAGCGCCTGTCAACGGTTGAAGACAGATTGTGGTAGTTGTACTCACCACCAAAAAGCCCCTCGAAACCAGCAGCATACCGAAGGTTATAAATCGGGTTTTTGCTATTTACAACGACACGGGTGCGCTTTCCCTGGTAGAATTGCTCATTGGGCGCATAGCGGAGCGCAATATTGAATTCCGAGGTGGTGATTTCACCAAGGTTTGATTTGCCCTGACCGGGATAGCTGTAGATCAGCGCGCCTGCAGGTCTTTGTATCCACTTGCGGAAGCCAAGATCAAAGGAGAAATGGTTTTCGAATTCCCGCATCCATTGAACTTTGTAAAAATCGTTGTATAAGTAACGATTGTTTTCTCCCCGCTTAAAAGAAGAAATGAAATCATCTTCTGAGTTCGACCTGAGCTCTTGTCCGGGGACATACAAATCGCGTTGTGCACTCAGGCGCAGGAAGTTTTGTGGAAAGGTGTAAATCGACTTATTGTTGAAGGCATAAGCGGCACTCATATAGCCTTTCCAGCGTTCATCCTGGAATCCATAAGCGGCATAGCCATCAAAATAGTACCGGGTACTGAACTCCGTTGTGGTACGGCCACCCAGGCGAAGTTTAAGTCCTTCTATACCATTGAAATTATAGAACGTATATGTCGGGCCGATCTCGAACTTACCCAGGTTGTAATAGCCTGCAAACAAGACTCCGGCAACCGCCATTGTCGTTTTAAACGATCGGCTTTTTCCGAGGGAATCGATGTTCTTATAGATGTTTAAGGTCGCCTGCGGCACGGTATCAAGCCGGTGTGTTTCCCAGTACAGGTCAGAACGGTTTTCTGCGATACTGCTCTGTGTCACGGCTTCTCCGTTGAATATGCTGTCCGGTATGTTCACATCTGTTTTAAAGTCCCTGAGAACAATTGTCCGCTGCCCGGTTAAGCTCTTACCTTTATTCTTGCTGACTCCGAAATCGACGATCAGGTCACTTTTACTCAAATGGTAGCGCCTGTCTGTTTGCATCTCGAAGTTTTGTCTGACCTCTACGGCGCGCGCGAAGTTCAGGTTTACTGATTTGCTCGTCGTCAGAAATACGCTTTGTACGGCATAGTTGGCATCATTGGTGACATACATGCGGCCGGTGAACAATAAATCCTGCGCATTTCTGGGGATGAAAGAAAGTTCGATCAACTGAGGATTTTGCGTTTTGATCGTATCTGTAATGAAAAACTTGTAGAAGGCAGGTGCTGAATTGGCAATAGGGCTCAGGAATTCGGTTGTGGCAATGAGGAGATTGTTGTCGTAAATATTGATGTCGGCGTACATCCGGTTGAGGTACACAGACAATCCTTTATTGTCAATAAAGTCGCTGTCGAAATTAACGTGTTTATCACCCAGGACAATAGCTTTTTTCTTCTCTGGATTTTTCCGGTAGTAGTTCTCGGAAAACTTTTCCTGAAGATAAACGGGCATCTGATTCTTGCCTCCGATCTTATCAGAATCCTGTTGACTGAACATAAACTGATACTTACGGAAAAGCTTTTTTTGGGTAAATTTGTCTGATAAGTTACTCAAAGACACCTGGATGCGCTCATACTGCTGAAATGATACTTGATCATAGCTTTCCATCCTGTTAAAAGGTTTTCGATCGATGACCTTCCTGATCAGTTCTACCGCCGGATTGTTTTTGTTCCGGTAAGCCGCGAGCTTTGCGGAGGTGATTTTAACCTCCGTCAAGGCTTCAGATACTTCTTCCATAAGTACCTTTATTTCTTGAGATTCGTTGGCTTTAATGGGTATAACCTTGGTTCTGAAACCGATCGAGTTGAAATGGAGCTGGGTCTGTGAAGCCTCACTGCTGATGTGGAAATTTCCGTCGTTGTCTGCTTTCGTAGAAATTGTTGTTCCTTTGAAGGTGACGGTAACGGAGGAGAGCGCTTGATTCTTGCCATCTTTGATGCTGCCGCTCACTTCAGTGCGTTGGCCGAAGACCTGAAGGGTCAACAGCGCGAGCACACAGGGAAGAAGATAAAAATGGAATGAAGTGTATCGCATTAATTATCCCTTTTTCAGAAAAGCAGTTTTTAGCACAACCCGCATTTTTTCTACTTTGCAGTCGACCTCTGCATCATCTTCCGTGAGCCGGATGTTTTTGATCACCATACCTTTCTTAAGGGTTATTGAGGTGCCTTTTACGGGCAGGCTTTTAATCAGGATGACGGCATCCCCGTCCTTTAACAAATTTCCGTTACTATCTTTTACGTCCATTAATGCGTGGTTTTTGTACTCTTAAGCCCAACAGAATTGGCTGGTTCCAAAAGAATGTGCAAGGATACTGCAATTTTTTTTATTCCGGATTATATATTAAATAAATCGGGCTGAACACCGTTTAATTAACTAACGCTTGAATTCGGGTGGAAATTGTTGTGTTTTTTTGTGAAATAGTGCATCAAAATTACATCCACATGGTTTTATGACCTGGTTTTTATACTATTTTTGCCGAAAAAAAATTTATTGTGGCTCGTACATATAAAAAAACTGAAAGAACTGTAGATGTAGTCTTAATTGGTGCTGGAATTATGAGCGCCACATTAGGTGTTTTGTTAAAGGAACTTGAACCGGGTATTACGGTTGACATTTTTGAAAGATTAGACGTTGCAGCAGCTGAAAGCTCCGATGCATGGAACAATGCAGGAACGGGACATTCTGCTTTTTGTGAGCTGAATTATACGCCACAGCGGGCAGATGGGACGGTTGACACGTCTAAAGCAGTCGCAATTGCCGAATCATTCGAAGTTTCCAAACAGTTTTGGTCCTATCTTGTACGTGCAAAGCTTGTAGATTCTCCGGAGAATTTTATTAGAAGTATTCCGCACATGAGTTTTGTATGGGGCGCAGAGAATGTTGATTTCTTACGGACCAGATACAATGAATTACAGAAATGCAGCTTGTTTAAAGGAATGGTTTATTCTGAAGACAGAAAACAGCTGACCGAATGGATGCCTTTGGTAATGAAGGACCGTGATCCAAACGAAAAGGTTGCCGCAACAAGAATGACCCTTGGGACAGATGTTAATTTCGGCTCACTAACCAGGATGATGTTTAAACAGTTGCAGGAAAAAAGCAACGTTTCCATGAACTTCAATCACGACGTCAAGAAGTTAAAGCAGAAGGACGGCTTGTGGGAAGTGAAAGTAAAAGATGAGGCTACCGGCGTTCGTAGAACCATTAAAGCCAAGTTTGTGTTTATAGGTGCCGGCGGGGGATCTTTGCCGTTGCTGGAGAAATCAGGCATTCCGGAAGGAAAAGGTTTTGGTGGATTTCCGGTTAGCGGACAATGGTTAAAGTGTACCAATCCGGAGATTATTGAACAGCACAATGCTAAAGTTTACGGAAAGGCTGCCGTTGGATCGCCTCCGATGTCTGTTCCACACCTGGACACCAGGATGATCGACGGCAAACGCGCATTGTTGTTCGGTCCTTACGCAGGATTCTCAACCCGATTTCTAAAGAACGGTTCGTTGATGGACCTTCCCTTATCCATAAAGGCAAACAACATCATACCAATGATCTCCGCGGGGCTCGATAACATACCGCTGACAAAATATTTAATTAATCAGGTTCGTCAATCTCCGAACGACCGCCTTGATGCCTTAAAAGAATATCTTCCATCTGCGAAGATAGAAGACTGGGAGCTGGAAACTGCCGGCCAGCGTGTGCAGGTAATCAAGAAGGATGAAGAACACGGAGGTATCCTGGAATTTGGAACCGAGGTGGTGTCTGCTGCTGATGGATCCATCGCCGCACTGCTTGGTGCTTCTCCTGGTGCCTCTACGGCAGTTTCTATTATGGTTAGTTTATTGAACCGTTGTTTTCCGGATCGGGTGAAAACAGAAGACTGGCAGAAGAAATTAAAACAAATGATACCTTCCTATGGACAGCCGTTAAATGTTGATGCAGAACTGACGGAAACCATAAGAACGCAGACTTCACATGCATTGAAATTGAAGGTAGATTAAGCGCACTTGAGTTTGAGCGCGGTTTAAGGGACCATTTGTTTAAGGTTTCAGTCTCTATTCTTTTACACGGAGCTGAAACAAAAAGGTGTATATTGATGTTCAATCCTTAAATTGAAACGATGCCCCGTTGGTCAAGAATCGCGCTCAAAACACTTGCTGTTATCTTTCTGTTGGTCTTGATTGCCTACATCTCTGCAGCAATTTATGTAAACACCCATAAAGCAGAACTGTTGTCTTCCATCTCTAAAGAGCTCAATAAGAATCTGGATGGTTCATTGGGCATTGAGAGCATGGAACCCACATTGCTCCAGGGCTTTCCCGGTGTTTCAATTGCGCTCAAGAATGTGGTGATGAAAGACAAAGAGTGGTCAAGGCATCAGCATACGTTATTGACGGCAAAGCGCTTCGATATATCTGTTAATGTACTGGGCCTGGTGACCGGAGCGATAGAGATCAATAAGCTGACGATAAATGATGCATCCATCTATTTGTATACGGACTCAGCAGGATACAGCAATACGTCGATTTTTAAAAAGAAGAATAAACCGGACACCTTAGACACAGCTGATGGCGACTCATCTACGGAGATCCGGCGCTTTAGCCTGAGCCGTGTGAAGCTTGTTTTTAATAACGAGAAAGGAAACAAGCTTTTTCATTTCAATATTGATAAACTTGATGGAAAGCTTAACTATAACGGTGCCAGCTGGGATGCCAAAGTGGACCTGGATGCATTTGCGACGAGTTTAGCTTTCAATACGCTGAGGGGGAGCTTTATTGAGAAAAAAACGCTTTCGGGGCCATTCGACGCTGCATACGATGATGAAACACAAACCATAACGGTTAAACCAAATACGCTTCGCATTGGGGGCGATCCGTTCGAAATTGCGGCAAAGTTTCTGGTGGGGAAAGATCCTACGGAATTTTCTATCAACATTAAAGCAGACAAAATTTTATGGCGGCATGCTTCTGCATTGCTTGCGCCGAATATCAGAAAGCGATTAGATCAATTTGATCTAAGGGATCCCATCGATGTCAATTGCAATATCGCAGGCAACATGGGCCCGGGAGGAGACCCAAAGATTGTTGTGGTATCGAGGATCTCAAACAACAGGCTGACCACTCCTGGCGGCGTTGTAGACAGTTGTTCCTTTAAAGGAACTTACACCAATAACTATGTGAAGGGTAAAGGAAACACGGATTCCAATTCGGTTGTGAAGATTGTTTCCTTCAAGGGCGTATACGAGCAGATACCCGTCCAGCTGGACACTGCATTCATAAGCAATTTCGACGTACCCGTTGCCACTGGAAGAGTACGGTCCAAGTTTGCCGTCTCCAAGCTTAACAGCATTGTTGGTACCGACCTTTTAAAGTTCACAGATGGTGTTGCTGACTTAGATTTGCGATATACGGCCAGTCTGGTGAACCTGAGGTTGTCAAAGCCAGTGATCAGCGGATCCATAAAGATCACCAGGGCAGATATGGTATATGTTCCCAGGAACCTCCGGTTCAAAGACACCGACATCGCACTTAAGTTTGTTGGTCCGGACTTATTTCTAAACAACCTGCGCGTACAGAGCGGCAAAAGCGTCGTCTTTATGGGTGGCAGTGTTAAAAATTTCATGAATCTGTATTACACAGCGCCAGAGAAAATTATATTCAACTGGACGGTAAACAGCCCGCAATTGTATCTTGGTGAGTTCCTCGGATTTCTTAATTCCAGGACTACAGTTAAAAGAACTAAAAAGAAAAAGCAGTCGGCCAATTTTTCTGAAAATCTGAATGAGGTTTTCGAACGCAGCAAAATGGATATTAATTTACGTGTAGAAAAAATGTTCTATAAGAAGTTTATGGCGACAGATGCTACTGCGAAGTTATTTGTTTCAGAAGATGGAATTGAAATACAGGGGTTGAACATCAAACATGCAGGCGGATCGCTGGGTATGAATGGGAACTTGTTTCAGCAGGGCACTTCGACGCGGTTCGCGGTAAATTCGACTGTAAAAAATGCGAATATCAGAAGCTTCTTCTATGGGTTTGATAATTTCGGTATGGAATCTTTAAGCCATAAGAACTTACGGGGGAGTTTATTTTCAAAGATTCGAATGGAAGGTCGCATTTCTGGCAATGGAATTCTAGATCCACGTGCGTTAAAGGGCACCGTTGCTTTTGATTTACGAAATGCTGCGCTATTGGATTTTGATCCCCTTATTAACGTGGGCAAGTTTGCCTTCCCGTTGCGCGACCTGAACAACATCACGATCAGTAATCTAAAAGGGTTTTTGCGCGTTAATGGAGAGAAGGTCACGATTGCGCCGATGAAAATTAGTTCGAGTGTATTGAACGTTGATGTTGCGGGTATTTACTCTATGGGCAAAGGGACCAATATAGCACTTGACGTACCACTCAGAAATCCGAAGAAAGACGCGAAAATTCCCGATGCTAAAGAGAAAGCAAACAAGCGGATGAGCGGAATCGTGTTACACTTACTTGCCACTGATGGGGAGGACGGTAAAATAAAGATTAAGCTAAACCGCAACCGGGACAAAGGCGAGTAGGGTTCTTGCCTGCCGATCGGTTTTAGGTTGTTTTTATTGCGCTTGGTGTTAAAAATTTATGTATATTTTGAAAACATTCTACAACTGTGGATGTTCAATTAACAGTATTAAAGCAGTCCTGAGCAGCAGGTGTGTTTTGTTGGAAACAATCATCTGTCATATAGAAGCAAACAAGATCAAATAAATATGAAACGTAAGTCCACAGCAGTTTGGAAAGGAACTATTAAAGACGGAAGCGGTACGTTGTCTACAGACAGTACTGTTCTGAACCAGACACAATACTCATTTAAGAGTAGATTTGAAGATGGGGTAGGTACAAATCCCGAGGAACTAATGGCTGCAGCTCATGCGGGCTGTTATACCATGAAGTTGAG
>JARKUW010000173.1 GCA_029851965.1 Bacteroidota bacterium
GGTTACGCGCACGACGTCTTTGCTTTCGTCATATGCATAAGCACCCCAATGATCGGTATCCTTACTGATGATGATCGTCCAGTTGTCTTTGTTCGGAATGGCAAATAATCCATAGCTTCCTGCAGCAACCTTTGTGGTACCAATAACTACAGGTTTGAAGAAGCGGATCTCCGTGCTTTCATTCGCGCCCAGACGATAAACTTTGCCAAATGGCTCCAGCGTTCCAAATACCTCACGTCCTTTTTTAGCCGGGCGTGCATACGTAACTTTGATCACTGCAAGCGATGGTCCGCCTTTAGTTGCTTTCTGTGCCGCATTGGCAGGAAAATACGCAAGATCAACCGGACTCGCATCCAGCCCCGGGAACTTCACATCCTGGGCATGCGCCGCTACAGCAAACAATGCCGCCGCGATCATTAAACTTAGTTTTTTCATCCGTTTATATTTGTTTTTCAAAGTTACGAATCAACTACAGGTCTGGATCCAATGCTTTTGGAGAATTGGTAAGCCCGTAATGCTTTCGGCTGGTACAGGTTTGGTGGAGAACTAGTAGGTGCGGCCTTTAACGACTTTATGCAGAAATAAACTGGCAAGGATCAATCCTATAATTCCTCCTGCAATAGACCACAAAATGCTTCCGGAAATAACCGCAGCGGTTAAGATTCCAGTAATTATACCCAAAACGGAATAAACCCAATCAAAATTCTGTTTGCTTTCTTCTTTAATCATCTTAATAAATTCTTATGGTTCAAAGGTATTGAAATATTTTAAAAACAGTTTATTTAACATAACAATCTCATTCCCTTTCTGTTTAACGCTGCCACATGCTGGTCAGGTGATATCTCCAGGGATAAGCCCAGATCGTCGTGTCAGAATCCCGTCAGGAATACAGCTGCTTCCAATTATATTTTACATTAATCAATCGATTGATTAGTTTTGCCGTCACAAAGGAACACATGGAGAAATACGACAAGAAAACACGCATTCTGATGGCCGCAGAAAAGCTCTTCTCGGAGCTTGGCTATGAGGGCACTTCGACGCGTCAGATTGCCAAAGAAGCCGGCGCAAACATGGCGATGATCAACTACTACTTCGGATCAAAAGATGGGGTATTTATGGAGATCATGACCAACCGGGTAAATGAGATCAGAATGCAGCTGACGAATATCCAGCTGGAACGCATTCCTGTGATCGACAAGCTTATGCTGTTCATTGATCAGTATGCCCGCAGGATTCTTTCCAACATCTGTTTCCATAAAATGATGCACCGGGAACTGTCGCTTACACAGCGTCCGGAGATGTTCAGTACGCTGAAGGCAGCAATGATGAATAACCTCGCTGCTGTGGAAGAACTGATCAACGAAGGTATAGCAGAAGGAAGTTTCAGAAAAGTAGACGTACGGATGGTCATTGCCACCATTATGGGAACCATCACCAACGTAGCTATTGCACCATCAAAGATCACTGCCGGTTCTAAACTGGATGTGAAAGTCCCTGAAGAACGGGAAATATTGACCGAAAGGCTGATCACCTATTTAAAAGATCTTATTAAGACGTATTTAACACCCCAAAAATGACACATAAATCTATCAAACTAAGCTGCCTGACATTGCTGCTTCCGGGTTTGCTTTACGCACAAGATGTAAAAAGGCTGAGCCTGCAGGAAGCGCTCCAACTGGGCGTGGCGAACAGCAAAAACCTGAAGTTGTCGCAAAACAGAATTGACCGTGCTGTTGCGCAATTGAACATAACGAAAGACAACGCACTCCCGACGGCAAATGCAAGCTTTTCTTACAGTCATGCGGAGATACCGAACAACACCCTGGTTATTGGTGGTGCAGACCCCTTGAACTTACCAAGACGTGCCGATACCTACCTGGGTACAGCGGCCGTGGAAGAACTGGTTTATGGCGGTGGAAGATTAAAGCTTGCCGAGCAAAGTACCAGGCTGCTTATTGACGTTGCGAAACTGGATGCAGATAAGAATCAGGAAGAGGTGAGCTATGCAGTCATCAACACATACTATTCTTTATATAAAGTTGCGCAAAGCAAGAAAGTGATTGAGCAGAACCTGGAAGCTATTGCCGCACAGGTAAAGCAATCACAACGCTTCTTTGAGCAGGGAATTGTAACCAAGAACGATGTATTGCGGTTCCAGCTGCAACAGGAGAACGTGAACCTGTCTGCTTTAGAAGCCGAAAACAACCGTAAGATCATCAACTACAACCTCGATATACTGCTGGGTCTTCCGGAAAACACTGAGGTCGAGATCTCGGAGCCGGATGCCGCTTTCAAAATTGCACAGCCCCTGGATACCTACATTGATCAGGGCCTTGCCAACCGTCAGGAACTGCGCTCACTTGACCTTAGAAACAAGGTTGCCGAGCTGAACGTTAAGTCCGTAAAATCCAATACCCTTCCAACCTTAGGCGTGGGTACCAACTTGTACTACGTTAATCCGAGCGGTAAGTTCATCCCGCCAGTAAACCAGTACCTGGTTCCGATCACCGTTGGGGCGAACCTGTCCTGGAACATCGGCGCACTGTGGACCAACAAGAACAAGGTTAGCGATGCCAGGATCCAGCAAAAAGATGTTATCATCCAGAAAGACATCCAACTGGACAACGTGAAAACACAGATCAACAGGGATTATCAGAATTACCAGTTGGCCATCAAGAGAATTCCGGTACTGGAAAGCTCCATCGCACAGGCGACAGAAAACGACAAGCTGCTGGAATCGAAATACAGAAACAATGTCGCCTCGGCGATCGACCGTATCGATGCACAAACACTATTGTACCAATCTAAAATCAACCTGGAGATCGCCAAGGCGGACGCAGGTCTGGCCTACTATACCCTATTAAAATCAACCGGAAAAATTTCTCAATAATCAACAAACGATCACAATGACAACTGAAACAAAGAAGAAAAGCAAAATCGTACCGATCATATTGGCGGTACTGATTATTATAGGTGCCATATTTGGTATCAAGGAATATCTGTATTACAGTGTACACGTAGATACAGATGACGCACAAATTGATGGAGACATCAGCCCGGTTGTGGCACGTGTGGGCGGATATGTGAATCAGATTATGTTTGAGGAAAATACCCGCGTAACGGAAGGACAAACGCTGGTTAAGCTCGACGACCGTGACTACAAAGTGCGTTTGGAGCAGGCCCTTGCCGGAGCGAAAGGCGCAAGTGCGGGCGTAAGTGTATCACAGGCACAAATTGCTGCGACCTCGGCCAATACAAGTACTGCGAAAGCAAATATCACTGCAGCAAAAGTGAAATTGGATCTGGCCATTAAGGACTTCCAACGTTACGAAAACCTGGTAAAAGATGGATCCATCACCAGGCAGCAATTTGATCAGGCAGTGGCCCAAAAAGAAACGGCAGAAGCAAACTACCAGGCCGCGAAGGATCAGTATGCCGCTGCGGTAAAACAGGTGGGTACCACACAATCGCAGCTGGCGGTAACCAACACTGGCGTTACACAACAGCAATCGGACGTTGACTTTGCAAAACTACAGCTTTCCTACACCGACATCAAAGCCCCGGCTACCGGTATCGTCTCCAGAAAGAACATCCAGAAAGGCCAGCTGGTTCAAGCCGGACAATCGTTGTTCTCCATCGTGAATGAAGGCAGTATTTATGTAACGGCGAACTTTAAGGAAACGCAACTGGAAGATATCCACAGCGGATTGAAGGTAAAGATCGATGTAGATGCGTATCCGGATGAAGAAGTTTTGGGTGAAGTGTACAACTTCTCGCCGATTACAGGGGCAAAAGGATCTTTGTTGCCGCCGGATAATGCGACCGGTAACTTCGTTAAGGTTGTTCAAAGGGTTCCTGTGAAGATTAAAATTACAAAAGCCTCAAAAGCCGTGATGGAGAAATTACGTCCGGGAATGAGCGTAAATGTTTCTGTTTCTATAAAAGATTAAGTCGATGGCCGAAACTGGTTTTAAAAAGTGGATTATTACGTTTACCGTGATCACAGCTTCCCTGCTGGAGCTTATTGATACCACGATCGTAAACGTAGCATTGCCACAAATACAGGGTAACCTGGGCGCAACCCTGGAGGATGTGGCCTGGTTATCTACAGGCTACGCCGTAGCCAACGTTATTGTCCTGCCCATGTCGGGCTGGCTTGGAGACCGCTTTGGCCGGAAAAACTATTTTCTTGCATCCATCATCCTGTTTACGGTCGCATCTTTTCTTTGTGGTAATGCGACTGGTTTAGGTGAGCTCGTTGCTTTCCGTATCCTGCAGGGTATTGCCGGAGGAGGGCTGATCTCGACCGCACAAGCGATCCTGATTGAAACCTGGCCACGGGAAGATGTGGGTATTGCAACTGCTTTATTCGGACTTGGCGCCGTAGTCGGGCCGACCGTCGGACCGACGATAGGTGGTTATATTCTGGACATCAGTACCTGGCCCTGGATCTTCTACGTCAATATTCCGGTCGGGATTCTCGCCGCGTACCTCACGATAACCTTTGTGCGAACGACGCCGAAGTCGGGTCAGGGCAGGCCGGTAGACTGGTGGGGAATAGCGCTGCTTGCAGTTGCTGTTGGTAGCTTACAGACTGTACTGGAAAAAGGGGAAAGTGAAGATTGGTTTGCTACAGGATATATTACTGTCCTGTCCGTGCTATCGGTTCTGGGGATTTTCTTGTTCATCTGGCGGGAAATGAGTACAGACCATCCGGTGGTTAACTTCAAGATCATGCGTCACCGGAGTTTTGCGGTGGGTATGTTTACCTCCTTTATATTGGGATTTGGATTGTACGGTTCAGTATTCGTGTTCCCGATCTTTTGCCAGAATCTGCTGGGGTTTTCTCCCCTTCAAACGGGTGAGCTGTTGTTTCCGGGCGGGCTGTGTACGATCGTGATGATGCCATTTATTGGTATTATGCTTAAAAAAGGTATTCCGGCGCAGTTTATGGCCACCATCGGGATGTTTCTCTTTTATGTGTTCTGTACCATGCTGAGCAGGTCTACGCTTGCATCGGGTACCGGCGACTTCTTTTTGCCGCTGGTGATCCGTGGGGTCGGTATGGCCTTGTTATTTGTGCCGTTAACGACACTGGCGATCCAGGATCTGACCGGCGCAGAAGTTGGACAGGGATCCGGGCTGAACAATATGATGCGCCAGCTGGGCGGATCATTTGGTATTGCGGCTTTAACAACGCTGATCCATGTTCGCCAGGGTTACCACAGAACCAACCTGCTGACCAATGTGAATGAGTTTAACCCTGCTTTTACCGACCGCTTCAATGCATTTATCCATAACTTTATGGGAAAGGGCTACTCTTACCTGGATGCGAAGCTGCTGGCTACAAAAGCTATTGAAGGTACCATCATGAAACAGACACTGTTGCTGACCTATAACGATGCCTATTGGGTAGCGGGAATGATCATGTTGTGCTCTATTCCACTGTTGTATCTTCAGAAGTTTAAGAAGAATGTGAACATTCCGGCAGACGTGCACTAACGCCTGAGACGAAAAACATATAAAAAGCCGCTAAGATTCCTCAGCGGCTTTTTTAATTCTCAAATTCAAAGGCGTTGACGAAGGAAATTACGTGTTTGTACGAAACGTAAACACGGATCCCGATATGAAAAGTGTTACTTCCCCCGGGCAAAACTGAGAAAATTATGAAAATCTCAAAATAATCGCCGCTACGTTGCCATTTTTGGTTGTTTTTTCCTAGCTTAATCGAAAAATAAAAAGGAAAACCTGAACCATGACCCAGATACAACGAGCCACCGGGCAAAAAGAAGCCATCTTTAACAACGAGGTTGTCTCCCGGTTTGAACTGTACAACAGCTTATTTCTAACACTGCCATTTTATAAGATTAAGGATACCGGCACGCTGTTGCCGCTTTTCATCAAGCACTGTGAAGACGGGGTGAAAAATAGTGAAACCCCTACTGAAATTATCAATAGTTTCTTCGAGAAGTATACCAAAGAGGCGAGTTCAAAAGACGGTATCGATCTGCTTTTCCGTTTTATACAGTACATAGAGCGTCAGGTGGTCTTGTTTGACGCTGTGGAGGATGCTTCTTTCGGAAAGCTGAACATTCAGGACGAGCAAAGTTCGCTATACAATTACCTGTCAAAAGGATTGGACAACAATGTTTTGAAGGAAAAGATTGAGAAGCTTGTGGATGAATTCTCTTTGCGCCTGGTGCTTACGGCTCACCCAACCCAATTTTATCCGGGAAGTGTGCTGTCGATTATAACGGATCTGACCGCAGCGCTAAAGGTAAACGACATCTCCAGC
>JARKUW010000182.1 GCA_029851965.1 Bacteroidota bacterium
AGTGTATCATTTGCGAAAAGCACTTTGGTTTCCTTGCCGGTTTTACAGTCGAGCTCCACGAGTGCGTTCTTATCGCGGTTCATGTTGGAGATTGCGTAAATTACATTTGGGTTTGTTTCTGAGAAGGATATTGGCTTAATCGTGGTTGTGAAGCTGTTGGTCTGAATGGCCGTGAACGGCTGACTCTCGTTTTCGCGGTAAAGCAGCTTTTCGTTTACGCCGTCGCTGGAGATCGCCAGACGGAGCTGTCCTTTAGTGTCCGTGATCCAGTCGGTGATGTTACCCGGGTTCTTAACCGCCATCTCCATTTTGCCGTCACGCACGTTAAGGCGGTAAACGTCAAAAACAGTAGAATCCCGCTTGTTAGAAGATACCAGGAGATATTTGTTATCGATCAGTTGATCTTTGAGTACACGGAGGCGACTTTTCTCATTCTCATTAAGCTGACGTTCGTTGCCGCCCGTTTTGTCGATAATGTATACGGAAGATTGCTTGTTTTTGTCCTGACTTTCCTTGTAATAAATAAGTTCGTTGTCACTCACCCAGGAGTAGTACCCGATGACATGATCATCCAGCTTAGTGATTTGGGTCGCTTTGCCGCTTTCCAGGCTTTCAATAAAGAGCTCTTGTTTTTTGTTGATCAGCTTTAAATAGGACAAGTTTTTACCATCCGGGGAGATGGCAAATGCAACCCGCTCCTGCGATTTAAAGAAATCGTTCACAGGAATTAATCGCCCGGACTGTTGCTTGCAGGCAAAGCACAGGGTAACGAGCAGGCAGATTAGTAAAACGTTGAATTTAGTCCTCATTAATAGATCAAAAGTACGGAACACCATAAACCATTGCTGCTATACACCAACATTGTTACCTGTTGAAGCAGCGGCAGTTTTTCAAAATAAAGATATTTATGTCAACTTCATGGGCGTTTACAGTAACATTTAAAATACCATGACCATGGATAATCTTCAGGATATAATTCTGCGAGGCTTTATCTGCACTTATAATTTTATCTTTGTGCATGCTATTATATAACATCACCATCATACTTGAAGAAACCGCTGCCAACGAGTGGCTGACCTGGATGCAGGGGGTACAGATACCCATGCTTATGGACACCGGGAAGTTCGTTTCAAACCGCCTGCTGAAAGTTGTGGATTCGCCTAATGAAGGGGTGACCTACTGCGTGCAGTTCGTACTTGATAATAAAGCAAACTATGACAGCTACCAGTCGGAATATGGATCGGTGCTGCAGGATGAATTAAATACCAGGTTCAAAAACCGCCACGTGTCGTTCCAGACTTTGATGGAATACGTGGATTGATATTAAAGAAAAAGGTGAGCTTTTGGGCTCACCTTTTTTGTTGTTATGCTTTTTCTGGAATGCTGGTTTATTTAATCTATTCCAGCGCCATGTGATTATTGTTTGATCAGATCGTATAGCTCATCCAATTTTGGAGATAGCACGATCTCGATTCTACGGTTTCTGCTTCTGCCATCTGCCGAGGCATTAGACTCCAATGGTTGGAACTCCCCTTTTCCGGTTGCGGTCATTCTTACACTCTCTACCTTTCCGGTTTCCGTTAGGAAACGTACCACTGACGTAGATCTTAACACGCTCAAATCCCAGTTATCTTTAATCTGACCCAGGTTATTTACCTTCTGCGTGTCGGTATGACCTTCAACGGCGATGTTGATTTCCGGTTGTTCTTTAAGTACTGCCGCAAGCTGGGTCAGTGCCTGGCGACCTTTTTCATCGATAATGATACTGCCTGATGGGAAAAGGAGTTTATCCGTCAGGGAAACATATACTTTGCCGTTTTTGATCTCGACCGTTAAGCCGCTCTTGGTGAAGCCAAGCAGTGCCTGTTGTAGTTTTTCTTTCAGCTGGTTGGTCGCTTCGTCGCGTTTGCGCAATACTTCTTCAACCTCTTTCAGGCGCTGTTCGCGCTTTTTAAGGTCGGTAGACAACTTACTAATCTCGGTTGAGCTATTGTTACGCAGTTTGGTGTATTTATCGTCCATATCTGCGTAGCGCTCCCGTAGGTCGGCAAGTTTACCGTTCAGGTCTGCAGTGTCTTTGCGCAATTTGGAGATTCTGTTTTCCAGGCTCTCATTGCTCAACTGTGCGCCGGAAAGTCCGGTGTTTAGCGAATCCTGTCTGGCGAGAAGTCGTTTATATTCTTTAATGGACATCACCTTGCATGCACTGAATGCGCTGCAAAATAAAAGAACGGCTAAAAGCGTACTAATTTTTCTCATCTGAATTTTTTAGGCCTGAACGGCTGGTTATTGAATATGATCCATGCTGTGCAAGGCTGGGTTGCGCTGCTGAAAGCTGCATCGTGCAACAAACTGGAGCCTAATTCGCGACAGCGGTTCTCAAAAATAGCATAAATGGATAAATTTGCCGAAAAGCGTCATGTATTTTTTCGGTGATATCCGCTTTGAAGAAAGCTGTGTCTGCGATGGGGTAAATTGCCGTCAGGCTTTTCAGCTTTAATACTTCAATCAGCGGATGATCTATAGGGTAACCTTTCGGGGCCTTCTTGAGGGTGTCTGTTTGGTCCAGCTTAAAGATCGAAGTGAACGCTTCATCATTTATGATGGCACTGAATTCATCTTGATTGTAATCTATCTCCTCACGGATCTTCTTCAGGTCTTCTGCGCCGGGCATCCAGTAACCTGCAGCGAAGAAGCAATTCCCTGGTGCGAGGTTGATGTAGTAGCCTGGCTCATTGCCATTCCGCCCGATCAGGGAAAAGTAGATGCCAAAGTTGTTTTTATAAGGACGTTTGTCTTTGCTGAAGCGGATGTCGCGATAGATTCGAAGCAAGTGCTTCTTCGCAGGATTTCCTTTCGGGAAGGCTGGATCCACGGACTCCAGGATTGGGATTAACGCAGTGATAAATTCCAGGACATCAGCTTTCGCTGCTTCATAGCGGTCTTTATGCGCAGCAAACCAGTTACGATCGTTATTTTCGGAGAGCTCCTTTAAAAAGTTAAGCGTTTCCCGACGGATCATAATGGGCTGTTCGTATGTGGTTCTTTGTATTTGCGGTACCATAGGAAGCCAATGCCGCCCATAAGCAGAAATGGCGCTGCAAGCAGGCTTAATACGCCAGCATTGATGCCTTTGGTCTGAGAATTCCCATGCTCTACCCCTTGCTCAGCGTTAATGGAGCACATGGCACATTGGGCATTGCTAACAGACAGGTTTAAAGTCGTCAAGCTGAAAACCAATAGTACAAGCAGCATAGCTTTTTTCATCATGATAGAATGATTGTTAACAGGTTCAGTAGGTTAAGGATGCACGGGGCTTCCTGTTACAACAACAAATATACGTACTAAACGATTGTAGAAATTAAAAATTGTAATACGGTGAGATCATCAGGTAAACCAGCACACCAGAAACAGCTACATATAACCAAACCGGATACGACCACCTAACGATCTTACGATGCTTTTCGATCTGCATGTTCAGCCCACGATAGAAGCTTACCAGAATAAGCGGTAAAACAACGATGGCAAGTAGAATATGGGTCAACAGGATGAAGTAGTACACATAGCGGATGGCGCCTACACCTGCCGCTTCCGTAGCAGACAAGATGCCATCATGATCAACATCACCAAACTTGGTGTCTTTCACATAAAGGTGGAACAAGATGTAGAACACCAGAAAGATCGCAGATAGTACAAAGGTGATGATGTTGGTAACTTTATGCGCCTGGATATTCTTACGGCGAACAAAGATCAGCGATAGTACAAGGAGCACGGCACAGGTAGCGTTTATACCACCGATAAGATGAGGCAATACATAAAGGAAAGATGGAACGGTTGCCGGTGGTGGAACCAATTTCAAAGCAACGACCACGATCAATACAACCGCGGTTACAATCCACACCAGTTTTAAGAATA
Organism: Bacteroidota bacterium; assembly: GCA_029851965.1. Classification (GTDB taxonomy): domain Bacteria; phylum Bacteroidota; class Bacteroidia; order Sphingobacteriales; family Sphingobacteriaceae; genus Pedobacter. The sequence goes on from JARKUW010000182.1 coordinate 3,916, forward strand.
ATTTGTCTGTTAAATTCATTGTTGAGTTTAGCTGTTATCTGCCGTCTTTCATGTTGCGGAGCTCTTCCGTGATCAGCACCCGGATCTCCTCGTCAAGTTTCGTTAGCGCAAGTTGACTTGTCGCTTCATAGTACCCTCTAATGCGGCGTTGGGTATCAAGGAGCACAAACATGTTGCTGTAGATGAACTTTGGTTGTCCATTCTCCATCACCTTGTGTGCATCCACAAATAGTTGTTTATTAATCAGGTCGAATACTGCTGTACTATCCCCTGTGAGCAGGTCCCACTTGCCAGCTTTAGCACCAATGGCTTCTGCATAAGGTCTAAGGACTGGAGGCTTATCAAATGTTGGATCAATGCTCAGGCTTGCGAAGCGTAGAATTTCGTTATCGCCATAATTCGCCAGATAGGCTTTAACCGCCTTATTCGTGAAATCGACACCGTAGGTGTTCCCTTTGGTATGAAAAAGGCTCAGCACGATAATCTTCCCTTTCAAATCATCAAGTGCAACAGCTTCACCCGCTTGATTCTGCAGCTGGTAATTCTGAACCTGATGATAGATGGTATCCGGAATGGCGCGTCCCCGAACATTGTGCGTTGTGCTGGCGACGATCTTAGGCCCGAAAAAAGGAAGCGGCTTATAGCGGTTCTTACCTTTCTCCTGTAGTAAATAATACAAAAATCCTGGTACCGCTAATATGGTTACCAGGATTAAGATCTTCTTTATGGGAAATAATTTCATTATTGGAATGGCATATGCAATTGCAGGTAACCGCCTTCAATTAACATGAGCACAATGAAATAGACTATAAAAACGAATGTTACCGTAAGCGACAACTGGAGACCTAATTTCTCATACTTAAGGTGCATGAAGTAGGCAACAATATAAAACGCTTTCAAGATGGTTAACAAGATGTAAATGATGTTACCAACCATGTGGGACATATAGCCATGTGGCAATACCCAAAGGGCGATAAAGAACTCGATAACGGTGATCAGAAGTAAGATCCCGAATACCTGCCATATTTTTTTCTTAGTTAGACCCTCATGCTCGCCGTGAGCATGGCCATCAGTAGTATGTATGTGTTGTTCGGACATGATAATGTTTAGATTAGATTAGATAGAAGAATGTAAATACGAATACCCATACAAGGTCTACAAAGTGCCAGTACAAACCAACCTTTTCAACCATAAGGTAATGACCGCGTCTTTCAAATACACCTGCAATGGTCATACAAAGAATGATAACATTCAATACCACACCTGTGAAAACGTGGAAACCGTGGAAACCTGTGATGGTAAAGAATAGGTTAGAGAACTGTAGCGTAGCAACGGAAGATACCTCAGTGCTGAAGAAATGTTCTAAATGGTCTGCTGGTGGAATCTCTCCCCATCCAAAACCTTCGTGGAACAAGTGTGTCCATTCTAAGGCCTGACAGCCAAGGAACATAAATCCACCAACCACCGTTGCAATCATCCAGCCGATAACTTCTTTCTTAGCATTTCTATGTCCCGCTTCAACAGCAAGTACCATCGTTACCGAGCTCATGATCAGGATAAAGGTCATGATACCAACGAACACCAAGGGTGCACCGCTATCAGTTATACCAGGGATAGACTGGAATACCAAATCAGGATCAGGCCAGGTAAATTTTGAGAAACGTTGAGCACCATAGTAAACTAATAATGCGGAGAAAGTAAAGGCATCCGATAACAAGAAAAACCACATCATTATTTTTCCGTATTCTACCGACCACGGTGAACGGCCTCCACTCCATGGAGTAGTTTTTACCTGATCTAATTGTGATAATGAATCCATTTTAAAGTTTGTAATAGTTTGTTAAAAAGTCTAACTGTTCAAAAGTAAAAAAACATACAGATATATCCATAATATATCTATAAAATGCCAGAATATGGAAGAAACCTCCATTCTGAACTGTAAACGCTCGGTTGCAATCTTTCCATAAGCCCCCAAAAGTGTACTCAGGATTAATAACAAACCAGCCAGAATATGCAGCAGGTGAATACCTGAAACAATGTAGATTATTGAAATTGCAGCATTGTTATTCACTAAGAATGCACCACTCTGATAAAGGCTTACCCAGGCTTCCACCTGTAAGTATCCGAAAACTACCCCAAGTAACAGCGTCGCCCAAAGGAATGTTTTCTGCTTTGCAAGCTCGCCGTTTCTAAAAGCACGCGCGGCCAGGAACAGGCAGATGCTGCTCACCAACAAAACCCCGGTGCTGTACAGGAACATATCTGGCAACACCAAACCATGACCCTTCGACTTCGAAGCTGCAAATACAATGTAATAACTCGTCCAACCGGCAAACATGATGGTGGAAGAGACAACAAACAACCAGATTATAAACTTCTTAGCTTTATAATTGGCGTTTGCTTCCTGATGATTAATTGATTGTACCATGTATTATTTTATTATGAAATCAAACATTAATGCCAGTTGTGCTACCGGCAAATAGATAAAAGAAGCGAACATAACCTTTCTTGCACTTTCCAGGTCTTGCTTAAGGAACAAACGCAATGCGGTATACATGAACCATAAGCCTATAGCAACGGAAATAATGGTTACATAGATGCCGCCAAAGCCATAGAACGTTGGCATAAGACTTACCGGAATCAACAGCATCGTGCTCAACAAGACGATAAAAGCACTGATCTTATCACGCTTCGTTGTTGGCAGGAGCCTGAAGCCAGCTTTCTTGTAATCGTCGTCCAGTACCCAGGCAATCGCCCAGAAATGCGGGAACTGCCATACAAACTGGATCAGGAACAGAATTACGGCAACCTGATAATCAATTGGCAGAAAGTTCGTCGTGTGCCCCAATGCAGCCAAGTAACCAATAAGCGGTGGCAATGCCCCGGGTATAGCACCCACAAAAACCGCTATCGGTGATTTGCGCTTCATCGGCGTATATGCAAAGGCATAAAGCAAAATGGAGAATACCGAAAGTAAGCCAGTTTCAAGATTTAACTTGCCCAGCAACCAGGTACCAAACATACCCATCAACAGACCAGATACCAAACCCTGACCAGTAGTCATTCTACCGGCAGGCATTGGACGGTCTTTGGTTCTGGTCATGAGTTTATCCAGATCCTTTTCGATAATTTCATTGAAGCAATTTGCCGCGCCGGTTACAAAGAAACCACCCACAATCAGGATCAACCAGTTTCCCCAGGCAATACCATCAATTTCTCCCCGCGCAACCTGCATCTTCGAGCCCATTAAAAAAGTAACGGAAGCTGAAAAAACAACAAGGAAAGTCAGTCGGAGCTTAATTAGTTTGGAGAAATCTGCGAAGAATTGTTTCAATGTATATAATGTTATTGATTGTAAGTATTCGCCCGGTAAACAAGCAGATACAAATAGTACTGTAATGTAAATAACGCTGTTGAAAACAGGATGTGCATCGCCTGAGCGAATGGCGGCAGCGCAAAGTTAGACAATAAAAAGCCAGTTACCATTTGAACAAGCAAAACAATTATAATTGAATTGCTAACTTTTATGGCTGTTGCTTTACCACCAAACTTATCCATCACAAACTTGTAAACCAGCACGCTTAGCACCGCTACCAGAATACCTAAATTTCTGTGGTTATGGAATAAATCGCCTACCCTGCTCACCCATTCATTCCTTTGCTGATAATCCAGGCTTTTGGAAATGAAATCCACTTGCTCCCGAACTTCAGTACCAATCACGATCTGGTAAACGTTTACCGCAATA
>JARKUW010000141.1 GCA_029851965.1 Bacteroidota bacterium
GGTACCACCTTCAACAAAGGGGAAAGCGTTCCTGAGCTGCTGTGTGTAGTACTGCTGCCCGAGTGTCCAGCTGATCCGTTTGCTGTCACTGCTCCAATGCATATTCGTTCCGGCATCCTTCGTGAGTTTGCTAAGTGGAATAGCGGTGTTGGAAGCGGATAACTCCAAGGGCGTGCCGGTCGTAACCAGTGGGGTAATGTAGATGTTGAACAATTCTGTGAACGCCATCCACTTGCCATCCGGACTGGGTGCAAACTGATTGGCATAGGTAGACGTATAGTGCGTCATGACCCCGGCGCCACTGAGCGCTACACTTTTGAAGGCCTTCTTACCACCTTCGTTTCCCTGAAAGAAGATCCGGGTTCCATCAGTATTGAACTGTGGTTCCACTCCGTTGTCAACAACCAGTGTTTTTGGGCCTCCGGCAGCAGGCATGGTGAAGATCCCGGTGCCAATTCCATAGGTATAGCCAAGGACCTGGTTGCCGCTACCTTTACGGAAAACGATCAGGTCACCCTTTGGAGAATAGGAAGGACTGTAATAGTATCCTTTTTCTTCCGTAAGCGTCACCACACGGCCCGATCTAAGGTCAGCTCTCTTAATCGATCCTTTAAACTCATCGCTCCAGGTCGTAAATACTACGTGTTTCCCGTCCGGGCTAAATGAAGGGTCGAATTCAAAGTCAAGGCCTTCGGTAATCCTTTCCGGAACGCCATTTGGCAATAATTTTTTATAAAGAAATCCGGCGGCATTAAACACAACTGTTTTCCCGTCTGGGGATGTGGAGAGTTGCCGGATCATTTTCACCGTAAACTCCGGGCTGAAGACCTGCTGCGGGAAGTGCAGCGAAGCCTGGACGGTCTGTGTGCTGCTCACCTGAAAAGGTATTTCTGAGACAGACAGGCCGTTTAAGTCTATCTTCCTGATCTTCCCTTTGGCATAGACGATGATGCTTTGCCCATCTGGTGTCCACGCAAAATTGGGGTATACGCCAAATATAGCCCAGGTTTCCTGCTGGTCGTGGGAAAGGTCTTCATATGCAGGCCACTGCTCACCAGTCTCTATGTTCTGGATGTAAAGCGCGGATTTCAGGCGCACTCTTTTTACAAAAGCCATCAACTTCCCGTCGGGCGAGAGCTGCGGCCTGGCGGCTCCGCCTTGTTCGGAGATGAAGTCCGTTAACTTTCCAGTTTTAAAATCCAGTTTTCTTATGGCGTAGATGACTCCGTTCGGATCCTTACTGTATTGAAATGTAGGGCCCGGAGACACATCTTCACTAAAGTACAATTCTTTGCCGTCCGGCGATACGTTGGGCTCTCCGGCATCTTGCTGGTCATTCTTTCTCTTGGTGAGCTGCACACCATCGCCTCCGTTGATGTGGTACATCCACATTTCGCCCGCACCCAGCGAGCGGGTTGCTGTGAAGTGTTTCCTTGCAATGATGTATTCACTATTTGGCATCCAGGTCGCATTGTTTAACAGACGGAAGCTCTCCCGGGTAATTTGTCTCTTGTTGGAACCATCACGGTTCATTATCCAGATGTTGTCTCCTCCGGATTTATCACTGGTATAGGATATGTATTTTCCGTTCGGACTGAATCGCGGCTGGACATCAAAGGCGATTCCGCCACTAAGGATTTTTGCTGTGCCGCCCGTAATCGGCATGGAGTAGATGTCTCCAAGCAGGTCAAAGACGATTTCCTTACCATCGGGGCTCACATCCAGGTTCATCCAGGTGCCTTCATTGGTATTGATCGTAACTGTTTTTGTGGGTCCCTTGTATTTTTCAACATCCCATTTGCTGACCTCTTTCTTTTCCTGGGCAACTGCGGGCATCACAATGAACAGGAATAAAATGATAAGTAATGGATTACGCATCTGATTGTGGATTTTATGAACCCGCAATTTAGGAATATCGGATCGTTTTTATAGTTTTGAACAGGACCTTTATGAATAAAACAGAGTTACTCAAGCATTATTGGGGGTTTGACACCTTCCGTCCGTTACAGGAGGATATTATTGATTCTGTTTTATCTGGCAAAGATACACTTGCCTTGCTACCAACGGGTGGGGGCAAGTCTGTATGTTTTCAACTTCCGGCATTGCTTCAGGAAGGGATCTGTATTGTCGTATCCCCACTGATCGCATTGATGAAAGATCAGGTGGAAAACCTCAAGGCTAAAGGTATTCAGGCCGTAGCCATATACGCCGGAATGGGGAAACGCGAGATCGACATTCTGCTTGACAACTGCATTTATGGTAAGATAAAATTTCTATATCTCTCGCCTGAACGATTGTTGTCGCCGATTGTGAAGGAACGTCTTTCTTATATGAAGGTGAACCTTTTCGCCATCGACGAGGCACATTGCATTTCGCAATGGGGATACGATTTCAGACCGCCATATCTGCTGCTCAAGAACCTGAGAGAAATCCATCCCGATGTACCGATGATTGCCTTAACTGCAACGGCTACTAAATACGTACGGGCGGACATCATTGAAAAACTGGAGCTAAAGGATCCACAAACGTTCGTCAAGAGCTTTGCCCGGAAGAATCTGAGTTACGTTGTTTTTGATCTGGAGGATAAATATGGGAAGCTCATTGACGTCGTAAAAAACGTAAAGGGAAGTGGCCTGGTGTATGTGCGGAACAGGAGGGAAACCACAGAAGTTGCACTGTTTCTCCAACGCAACCAGGTTGCCGCAGATTTTTATCATGCTGGCCTGGAAAAGAATGAACGCTCGCGTAAGCAGGAAGCCTGGAAGCAGAATAAGATCCGGGTAATGGTAGCGACCAATGCTTTCGGCATGGGGATAGACAAACCTGATGTACGTTTTGTCGTGCACCTGGATTTGCCGGAAAGTCTGGAAGCCTATTACCAGGAGGCCGGACGGGCGGGGCGGGATGAACATCGTGCCTTCGCCGTGCTACTGGCAAATAAGTCAGATCAAATTGCATTGCGCGCCAAATACACCGATAACTTTCCTGATGTGACAGACATAAAAAAGGCCTATCACTATCTCGGAAGCTACTACCAGCTTGCCTACGGTGCCGGAGAGGGACTCAGCTTTCCATTCGACCTAGCTGAGTTTTGTAAACGATTTAACCTTGGGGTATTGAAAACCATTGCGGCACTAAAATTCCTGGAACACGATGGGTACCTCACGCTCTCCGAAAACATTTTTCTGCAGTCCCGGCTAATGTTCATACAAGGCAATGAAGATGTCTACCGTTTTCAAATTGAGCACTCCGGTTATGATCCGCTGATTAAGACTATCCTACGTTCGTACGGCGGCGCCTTCGACCAGTACGTCAAGATCAGCGAAGACGATATTGCGGGCAGGTTAAAGGTTTCCTATAAAACGGTGATTGGCTTACTTCAAAAGCTGCAGGAGCAGGAGCTGATATCTTACCTTCCACAGACCGACCAGCCGCAGCTCCAGTTCATCAGGGCCCGGGTAGATCAGCTGCATATGGATATTGACGTCCGGTACATTGAGCTGCGAAAGAAAATTCAGGAAGATCAGATTGCTGCTGTGCTTGCCTATGCATCTACACCCAGCTGCCGGAGCATACAGCTGCTGCGGTATTTTGATGAGCCTTTTGCGGACAAGTGCGGCGCATGCGATATCTGCCTGGCCGAAAAGCGGCGGCTTGATCTGGATGAACTCGAAGATAAGATTGCGTTTGAAATTGCGACTTTGCTGCAGATTGACTCCTATGAGCTCCATGAGCTGGTCAAAACGATCAAAACGGGAACAGAAACAGATCGAATAAACCAGATCCGGAGGTTACTGGATTTAGGCAAGATCAAAACAGATGGGAAACATTACCATCTTTAAGATGGTTATTATGGTGTCACCGTATGAAGATCTGATCAGAAGAACTTAATTTAGCGCAATATCGTAACATTTAAAATAACAACCATATGAATAACCGGATTTACCTGATTGCCGCAGTTTCTATTCTTCTTTCTGCCTGTTCTTCCAAATGTATTGAAGATTCAGGCAACCATATCATTCAAAATGTGACCGTCAGTCCGTTTGATGAAATTGAAGTTAGCGGACCAATAAAACTGGTGCTCAGACAGGATAGCTCATTTGCAGTTACCGTTTCTGCGGACTCCAATATTGTCGACAAGATCAAACCTTCTGTGAGTGGAAATACCTTTAAGATTAATCTGGATCCGATGAAATACTGCGGTACGGACAGTATTGTCATTCATGCAGGCATCGGTGCACTCAAAGAAATAAAAGCTGGCGGTGCAAGTAAGGTATATTCCGAGGGTAAACTAAACGTTGCCGATATTAAATTGGATCTTTCAGGTGCTACGGACCTGAACCTGAATATGAATGCAGGCAAGGTAGATACGGAAATAGATGGCGCAGCGAAGCTGGTGCTAAGCGGACAAGCCGGTGCGCATAATCTCGACAGCAAAGGAACAGTGCAGCTGGATGCGTTCAACTTCGTGGTTGGGAATTACGACCTGGATATAGAAGGAACCGGAAAATCGAATATCAATGTATTAAACAGCCTTAAAGTAAATACATCTGGCGCAAGCGCGATCTATTACAAGGGAAATCCGAAAAATGTATCCGACAAAAAATCTGGTACCTCGACGCTTCAAAAAGTAAATTAAAGGCTTTGTTGATTAATTTTATACATTAGTTTCCATATTCAGGACATGGAAATTAAAAATAATAAGAAGGTTATCCGGGGTTGGGCCATGTTCGACTGGGCCAACTCCGCCTACAATCTGGTCATCACTTCCACCATATTTCCTGCTTACTATACCATTATTACTACCACTCCCGAACATGGGGACAAGGTTTCTTTCTTTGGTAAGACCTTTATCAATACTGCACTCTCCAACTATGCCCTTGCTGCCGCCTATCTGGTAATTGTACTGATTTCTCCCATCTTAAGTTCCATTGCCGATCATAAAGGCAATAAGAAGATTTATATGCAACTTTTCACCTGGATGGGCGCAATTGCCTGTTGTGGGTTGTTTTACTTCAAACTGGAAACATTAGAACTTGGCGTGATCTGCTTTGCGCTGGCTGCCATCGGTTATGCCGGTGGATTTGTATTTTACAATTCTTACTTACCGGAAATTGCCAGCCCGGATCAGCAGGATGCGGTAAGTGCGAAAGGTTTCTCGTACGGCTATGTAGGTAGCGTGGTCCTGCAGTTGGTTTGCCTCCTGTTCGTTTTGAAGCCCGGCTGGTTTGGGATCTCCGATCTCAGTTTCCCTCCACGATTATCATTTCTTCTGGTTGGCTTATGGTGGATTGTCTTTGCACAGATTCCCTTTTATATCTTACCGAAAGGAAGCCCCAACTTCAATCCTGTGGAGCAGAAGAAGATACCGAATGGCTTCGCCGAACTGAGGAAGGTGTGGACACAGCTTAAAGAAATGAGGCTGCTCAAGAAGTTCCTGGTGGCGTTCTTTTTCTACTCCATGGGCGTACAGACCGTCATGCTGGTCGCTGCAGGCTTTGGAGAGAAGATTCTACACTTGCCAACCTCAAGCTTAATCATCACCATACTGATCATACAGCTGGTGGCGATTGCAGGCGCAAACCTGATGTCCAGGTTATCCCGGCATTACGGGAATGTACAGGTGCTGATCGTTGTGGTTTCCATTTGGGTATTGATTTGCATCGGTGCTTATTTCGTGGCAAGCACATCCATGTTTTACGTTCTTGCTGCGGTAGTGGGCCTGGTCATGGGTGGAATTCAATCTTTATCGCGGTCAACTTATTCCAAGTATATTCCGGAGTCTACCGCTGATACGGCATCCTTTTTCAGCTTTTATGATGTTACGGAAAAGTTGGCTATTGTTGCCGGACTGGTAACATTTGCTTATGTTGAGGAGTTTACAGGCAGCATGCGGAATTCAACCATCGCGTTGACGTCTTTTTTTGCGGTAGGATTGGTATTTTTGTTCGCGCTTAGAAAGGCAGAACCTGAATTCCGGACGATCGCTACAAAGCCATTAAAATAAAATATACATCAATGAAAATAGAATTATTTGTGCCTTGCTTCGTAGACCAGTTGTATCCGGAGACCGCTTTCAATACCA
>JARKUW010000142.1 GCA_029851965.1 Bacteroidota bacterium
AGGGAGGTGACCTGATCGCGATCTTTGATAAAGAGGGCGTATACAAGTATGTCAGTCCGACCTACAAACACATCATGAACCTTGATCCGGAAGAAATGATGGGTCAGAATGCGTTTGATACGATCTACGCTCCGGATCGCGAGAAGATTCGAAAGCTTTTTTTGCAGCTGGAAACCGGCCAATCGGTGCAAATGCCACCTTTTCGAAAGCTCGATGGCAACAACCAGATGCGCTGGCTGGAAACGGTAATGACAGATCTTACTGCAGACCCCGCCATCGCCGGCGTGGTCATCAATTCCAGGGACGTGACCCAGCGGGTCCAGAACGAAAAGAAGATCAGGAAAAGTATTGATCACTACCATGAAGTTTCCAGAACTACTGCCGATGCAATCTACGACTGGGATCTGAACACCAACCGGCTCACCTGGAGCAAGGGGCTTAAGGATTTGTTCGGCCATGAGCAGTCGGGCGCCGGACTAAGCGAAAGCTGGTTCCAGCTGATCCATCCGGATGACCGTGATCGCGTGGTTGATGCACTGCTGCACCACCTGAATGCCGGAAAGACCAAGTGGAAAATTGAATACCGCTTCCGGGCAGCCGACCGCAATTTCAGGTCTGTGCAGGACCGCGGCTTCTTTATCTTTGATGATACCGGAAAGCCAGAGCGGATGATCGGCGCACTGAAGGACATCTCTGAGCGGGTAAACTACATGACGGACCTCACCGGCTATAACAAACGCTTCGGCGAAATTTCATGGATGCAATCCCATGTGGTGCGTGCACCGCTGGCGCGGATCATGGGCTTGTCAGAGTTGCTGCGGTACAATGAAGGCGAAATCACCCATCAGGAACTCCTGACTCACCTCACCGACTCAGCCAATGAACTGGACGAGATCATCCGGAATATCCTGCGGCAAACCCAAAGCCTTTAAGGCCGCCGCTCTGTTCAAATTATTCTATATTTGCCGCTTTTATGCCCTTGCAGCACAGCAAGGCAAATACAGAATTTATTGAATGAGAATTATTGCCCTTATTGCATTAACCGTTTGTTGTGGCCTTCAGGCACTGTGCCAGGAGTTCAAAGGAAAAATTATGTCCAGCGATGCGCTTCCGTTAGCCGAAGCCTACCTCTTTAATCTACGCACCAGCAGTCATGCGCACACCGATGAAACCGGAGCGTTTGCCTTAAGAAACTCCCGGGCCGGAGACTCCGTAACGGTTTCTCACGTGGGTTACCAGACGCAGATACTTGTCATCCATGCGCCCCTTCAGAACATTCAGCTGCAGCGCGCTGCGTTCCAGCTCGATGAGGTCGTGGTGTCTGAAGGTATAAATCACCTTTCTTCCGTATCTGTTGCAGACCTGCAAACCAATCCCGTGAACTCCGCCCAGGAGCTCCTGCGTAAAGTTCCGGGCCTGTTCATTGGCCAGCATGCCGGCGGGGGCAAGGCGGAGCAGTTGTTCTTACGGGGATTCGACCTTGACCACGGTACGGACATCAATATTACCGTTGACGGTATGCCCGTAAACATGGTCAGCCATGCACACGGACAGGGTTACGCAGACCTCCACTTTGTTATACCGGAGACCGTTTCGGCCATTGATTTCGATAAAGGTCCGTATCATGCCGACAAAGGCAATATGGCAACCGCCGGATATGTTGCCTTTCAAACCAAAGACCGGATGGAGAACAGCAGCATCAGCCTGGAAGGCGGAAAGTTCAATACCTATAAGGCCCTCGGATTGATCAACCTCCAGAATACGGCGAAACAGTCGGCATGGATCGCTGCCGATTACCTGCGCAGCGATGGCTACTTTGAGGCACCACAGGATTTCTCGCGGCTGAACCTGATGGGTAAATACACCTTATTTCTAAACTCCTCAGATAAGCTCTCTGTATCTGCATCTCACTTTACCAGCCAGTGGAATGCCTCCGGACAGATCCCCCAGCGGGCTGTCGACCAGGGCATAATCAGTCGTTTTGGCGCCATCGACCCCAATGAAGGCGGGGAAACCAGCCGCAGCAACATCAATGTTCACTACAACAAATATTTCAATTCCAGCAGCTGGCTGAAGACATCCGCATTTTACAGCCGCTACAATTTCCAGCTGTATTCGAATTTTACCTTCTTCCTGAACGATCCCCTGAATGGGGACCAGATTAAACAGGAAGAACACCGGAACCTTGCCGGTTTCAATACGGTGCTGCACAAAAACTACAGTCTCAAGAACGCCGATCTGAAGTTCCAGGCCGGTACCGGGATCCGCTACGATGATGTGAACAATGTCGAGCTCTCCCATACGCTGAACAGAAAGGAAACCCTGGAGCACATCATGCTTGGCGATGTGAATGAGACCAACATCTATGGGTTCTTCAACATGGAGCTGGAGACGGGAAAACTGCTCATCAATCCTTCGCTGCGGCTGGATTACCTGGATTTCAGATACCGGGACCAACTGGCTTCGGGAATGCCTTCCGATCATCAGGACAAGGCGATTCTCAGTCCAAAACTGAACTTCCTGTACAACCAGAATAAAGACCTGCAGTTTTTCCTGAAACTCGGGAAAGGTTTTCACAGCAACGATACCCGTGTAGTGGTTGCCCAACAAGGGCAGAAGGTTCTGCCGGCGGCCTACGGGGCAGACCTGGGCGCTACCTGGAAGCCTGCACCGCGGCTGATTCTGAATGCGGCGCTCTGGTACCTGTACCTGCAGCAGGAGTTTGTGTATGTGGGGGATGAAGGCGTCGTGGAACCCGGCGGCCGCACCGCGCGGAAAGGCATAGACCTGGGCATCCGTTACCAGCTCACCGATTGGCTGTTCTACAACACGGATCTTACCTACACCCATGCGCGGGCAGTCGACGAGCCTGAGGGGGAGCAATATATTCCGCTCGCCCCGAAGTTTACCCTTGCCGGCGGCTTAAGCATCAAACAGCTCGGCCGGTTTTCCGGTAGCCTAAGAACCCGGTATCTCGCTTCCAGGGCCGCCAATGAAGACAATTCCATTGTAGCCAAAGGTTATTTCATCAACGATGCCAATGTGAGTTACCAGTTCAGGCGCTTTACCCTGGGCGTTATCACGGAGAATATTTTCAATAAAAAGTGGAATGAAACGCAGTTTGCAAGCACCTCCAGGTTACAAAATGAGGCCAATGAGGTTACGGAGATACACTTCACACCCGGTACCCCCTTCAATGTAAGGGCGGCGATCACGTACCGCTTCTAAGTGCAATTTTCGTAATTTTGCCGCATTCCACCGATTTAATTCTCCATACAGAAGATGGCTTACCTGAACCTATTTGACTTCAAGCAGAAGGTCGATTATAAAACTGAGATCCTGGCGGGGCTGACGGTCGCCATGACGATGATGCCGGAGTCCCTGTCCTTCGCGATTCTGGCAGGTTTCCCGCCGCTGGTTGGCCTTTACGCCGCCTTCATCATGGGGCTCGTGACCTCCATATTCGGAGGGCGCCCCGGGCTGATCTCCGGCGGTGCCGGAGCAACCGTGATCGTGCTTATCGCCTTAATGAAGTCCAACGGACTGGATTATGTTTTTGCAGCCGTTGCCCTCGCGGGCGCCATACAGATTCTGATCGGCTTGTTCAAACTCGGTAAATTTATACGGCTCGTGCCACAACCGGTGATGTACGGCTTTGTCAACGGGCTGGCCGTGGTCATCTTCATGGCACAGCTGGAACAGTTTAAGACAGTGGTCAACGGGCAGCTGACCTGGATGACAGGAGCGCCACTGCTGATCATGGGCGGACTGGTTGCACTCACCATTGCCATCGTAATTGTCCTTCCCAGGTTCACCAAGGCCATCCCATCTTCTTTAGCGGCAATTATCATTGTGTTTATCCTGGTCTTCGGCCTGCAGATCAATACCCGCGTCATCAAAGACATCGCGTCGGTAAGCGGTGGTTTTCCGCCGCTCCATGTGCCGAACGTTCCGCTCAACTTTGAAACTTTCAGGATCATCCTTCCATACGGACTGATCATGGCTTGCGTCGGCTTAACGGAGGGTCTGCTGACCCTGAGCCTGGTCGACGAAATTACCGGTACGCGCGGGAAAGGCAACAGGGAGTGCATTGCGCAGGGCAGTGCCAACATGCTGAACGGCTTTTTCTTCGGTATGGGCGGCTGCCCGATGATCGCCCAGACGCTAGTCAACCTTTCTGCAGGTGCACGCGCAAGGCTTTCCGGAATTGTCGCTTCGCTAACCATCCTGCTGATCATCATTTTCGGTGCGCCCCTTATTGAGCGGGTGCCCATGGCTGCCTTAACCGGGGTCATGATCATGGTTGCCTTCGGAACATTTGAATGGGCCAGCTTCCGCATCATCAATAAAATGCCCAGACAGGACATCTTCGTGGGCGTACTGGTGGCCCTCATCACGATCTTCCTGCACAACCTGGCCCTTGCGGTACTGATCGGCGTGATCATCTCCGCGCTGGTGTTTGCCTGGGAGAGTGCCAAGCGCATCCGCGCAAGGAAGCACATCGATGCGCATGGCGTGAAACACTACGAGATCTATGGACCATTGTTTTTCGGTTCCGTTGCCGCCTTCCAGGAAAAGTTCGACGTCGCCGGAGATCCCTATGAGGTCATTGTTGACTTCAAGGACAGCCGCATCTCGGACATGTCAGGGATCGAGGCGCTGAATAAACTGACCAGCCGCTACGCGAAAGCAGGGAAGACCCTGCGGCTGCGCCACCTGAGTGACGACTGCAGGCAGCTCCTTAAAAATGCCGAGTCTGTGATCGAGGTGAATATCCTGGAAGATCCAAGCTACAAGGTGGCCAGCGACAAGCTCAGCTAGGTCACTTACACCTCAAAGGTGTAATACCCGCAAGGGTAACCGCATTTCTTCAAGATCGGCAAGGCCACATTAAACACCTTTACGCCACCCGGAGCTTCGCCTTCCAACGTACCGGCATGCGCATGTCCATGAAAGGCGGCGACCACATTTCTGCGCGTCAGCGGCTCTGCCAGGCGGGAGGAGCCCAGAAAAGGGTAAATCACCTCCGGTTCCCCCAGGATCGTCTCGAATATGGGCGCATAATGCATGATTGCGATCTTCTTGATGTGCTCATGTTCCTGATCCAGGCGCGCCAGGGCACGATCCAGGTGCAGCGCTTCATCTACGGCCTCCTGCACAAAGGCCTTCATCGCGCCTTCGCCAAACATCGAAAGCATGTGCTTATTGAAGCCGCCGCCGAAACCCTTTATTCCGGCGAAGCCAATGCCTTCGATCACGATGGATTCGCCGTCCAGGATCACCATCTTGTTGTCCTGCAGCATCTGCCGGATCAGCTTATGCCTGCCTTTTTCATAGTCGTGGTTACCGAGAACGCCCAGCACAGGGATGGTCAGCTGCTTCAGCTCTTCAATGAGTACTGCCGCTTCTCCTTCATCACCCGTATCGGTCAGGTCCCCCGCAATGATCAGCACATCGGCTTTCGTTGATATTTCTTTAAAGCAATTTCCAAACTTGCCTTTGTCTGTTTCCTTTACATGAATATCCGCCATGGCGGCGATGCGTACTTTTTTTTCTGCTGTTTCATCCATCATCAGGTTGTTTTTATTGTACTTACTTTATAGTTCCATAGCTTAATGTCTACCTCATACTGCGTCTGGTCGATCACCGGGCCGCGGCAAACTTTCTCCGTTGCTGCGGGAATGTCGTACTGTTCCTGGGCACGCTCGATCAGCTCATCAAAGAGCCAGCGCGGAACGATCTCGGGGTAGTCTGCGGGATACACGAACTGAAAGATCAGCAGCTGTGCCAGCAGCAGGTGCCAGTGCTGGTCCATGCGGAACAGCAGGCGCTTCCAATCCAGGTCCTTTCCCTGTTTAAGCAAAATGTGGTTGATGTCCGATCCATCGTAACGCTCGCGGTTCTGTACGTAGAGTTTACACCAGATCAGCTCCACTGCCGGCAGGAATTTCACGGGCACACCCGCATATTCACCGGTAGACGCATGTTCATACCA
>JARKUW010000204.1 GCA_029851965.1 Bacteroidota bacterium
GGTGCGCCAGTGGCGCATACAGGTAGATGGTCTCGGAAGCGATCTTCAACTGTTTTTGCCTTGGCATAAAATCCATGGTCCGCATGTTGTGCAGGCGGTCGGCCAGTTTAATCAAGATCACCCGCACATCATCTGCAAGGGTAAGAAGCATCTTTCTGAAGTTTTCCGCCTGCAGTGAACTGTTGTAATCGAAGACACCTGATATCTTGGTTAAGCCATCTATAATTTTGGCCGTCTTCTTTCCAAATTCGCGCTCAATATCCTCCAGGGTCATGTCTGTATCTTCTACCACGTCGTGTAGTAAAGCACAGACAATGGAAGTTGTACCCAGTCCGATTTCCTCGGCCGCAATCTGCGCAACTGCAATCGGGTGGTAAATATAGGGTTCACCGGATTTCCTGCGCATGTTTTTATGGCTCTCCAGGGCCATATCAAAAGCTTTGCGGATCTCCTTTTTGTCACCCTTTTGCATGGTTGGCTTACACGCACGTAACAAAGCTCTGTATCGCTTCAGTATCTCTTGCTTCTCTGCTTCTAGATCAATCACCAACGTATTCTTCATTTGTATTATTTTCGTAATATAAGTAGCTTGTTTTCGTAAAAGGTTTATATTAGTTATGATCGCTATCTGACAATCAGTCGACAAATCTAAACGTTCAAGAAAAACCTAATGTATCATTTTAGGTTTAACTTTGTGGGATTATAAATTTATGAAATTTTATAGGTTAATTTTTCTGATAATTGTCATTATTGCCACCGCAGTTCGGTCTGACGCACAAGAGCCGACAGATGGTGTTAAATTCCCGGCGAAAGGCAAGAACGATTCCATACGCGTCGCAGGAACGAACATCGACGGTGAGATGGTTCCCTGGATACCTTTAAGAGAAGTTGCAATCTATGGCGTGCGTATCTTCAAATCTCCCCAGGAGCAGGCGGCTTACAACAGACTCCGGTACAATGTCCTTAAAGTGATGCCGTATGCGTTGTTTGCGAAAAGAAGGTATGAGCAGCTTGAGCAGGATATCGCACTGACATCCAATAAACGGGAACAGAAAAGGCTGATCAAAGCATGTGATCAGGAGATCAAGCAAATGTTCAATAAAGAAATTAAGAACCTGACCATCACACAGGGGAAGATCCTCACCAAACTTGTTGACCGGGAGCTTGGAAGAACAACTTTTGACATTGTAAAGCAAACAAAGGGCGGGCTCACTGCATTTCTATATCAGTCTGTAGCAAGAGTGGTCGGCCACAATCTGAAAAGCACCTACGACCCGTCAGAAGACAGAGACATAGAGTCAATCATCCGCTCATCCGGCTATTATCAGTAAAATATGACAGACAACGCGAACAGTATTCAACAATTCAAAGTAAAGCTAATTAACGGTTCTGAGAAGAACCTTTCAGAGTACAACGGTAAAGTTCTTTTAATTGTAAATACTGCTTCCGGCTGCGGATTTACGCCTCAGCTGAAAGAATTACAGCAACTTAAGGAGGAACTTGGAAATGAGAACTTTGAAGTGCTGGCGTTTCCTTCAAACGATTTCGGCCGTCAGGAACCCCTGGAGGGTAATGCCATCAGTGAATTTTGTGAAGTGAACTATGGCGTAACGTTTCCTGTCTTCGATAAAATTATGGTCAGGGGCGAGCACGCTCATCCATTGTTCAAGTTTCTGTCCGACAAGAAACTCAACGGCCAGCTCACCTCAACGCCCAGGTGGAATTTCCACAAGTACCTGGTCAATAAAGATGGGGTAGTTGTCGACTACTTTTTCCCGTTTACCAAGCCTTTATCATCAAAAATCAAAAAGAAAATACAACGGCTATTGGCCTAGCTGCCGATTTATAGCCCAAATACAACACAAATGAAATTAGATATTTTAGTACTGGCAGTACATCCCGATGATGCAGAACTCGGATGTTCCGGTACCATTGCAAAACATATTGCGCTCGGACAAAAAGTCGGCATTGTCGACTTCACAAGAGGGGAACTCGGTACACGCGGGACCGCCGAAACCAGGGACGCAGAAGCGGCCGATTCGGCAAAGATCCTTGGGCTGCATGCCCGGGAGAACCTCTGCTTTAAAGATGGCTTCTTCCAGAACGATGAAGCGCACCAGTTGGAGGTGGTTAAAATGATCCGTAAATACCAACCCGAAATAGTATTAAGCAATGCGCTGCAGGATCGCCATCCGGACCATGGGCGGGCAGGGGATCTGGCCAATGACGCTTGTTTCCTCTCCGGGCTATCCAAAATCCAGACGGAACTTGATGGCGTGGCACAGGAAGCCTGGCGGCCGCGGCTGGTGCTGCAGTACATTCAGGACCATTACATCAAGCCGGATATCATCGTAGACATTACGCCGTACATGGACCTCAAGATCCAATCTATAAAAGCATTTAAAACGCAGTTCTACAATCCAGATCATCAGGAACCGGAGACCTACATTTCTTCACCGGAGTTCTTCGAAAGCGTACTGGGACGCGCCCGGGAATTCGGTAAATCGATAGGGGCAACTTTCGCAGAAGGCTTTACCTCACGTAAGCTGCTGGGCGTGGAAAACCTGTCGGACCTGAGATAAGCGTTCAATAATCGTAAGTGATCTAAAAGCAGAGATGCTGCTAATACTTCGCTGAATTTACTGGAAGGGTGCCTTGGTTAAACTTACGTTACCCATGGCACTTTTCTCATAAAGCGCTACGCAGGAACTGTTGAACTTTGGGTCAAAGTTTAGCTTTCCGGAGGTCAGTTTTGTGGGCACTTCTGTACCTTCCATAAAGAAATACACCTTTGTGGTGCCGCCTTTGTGGTGCGGCTGGAAGTTTCCAAACGTGATCATCTCCGTGGAGATCGTGTCTTTAACGGTTACCGAAAATACATTCTGTATAGGTCCGGTGTTGTTTTCATTCCGGTAGTGGGCAACTTCCTGAAATCCGCTTTTCAGGTTTTCTATCCCGGGTTGTGTGAAGGTTCCCTTAACCATCCAGGCAATCAGAACCAGCACGAGGATACTCAGTATGATGTTTGTCTTTCTATTTTTCATTCGTATCTATTTTTCTTTTCGGCAATGAAGCCTTTCCAGGCCATATTTACCGCCTTTATAGCTGCAGGCTTGTGATGGTTCATCGCTGATAGCTTATTGCAGCTTTACAATCGTGCCAATAGTTTCTCCATGATCTCTACCCCCTCATCAATGTGTGTCTTCTCCATACAAAGTGCAGGACGAAACCGCACGGTCTGCGCGCCACAGCCTAAAAACATGGCATTGTTTTCCATTCCTTTGATGATGAACGCGTTCCGCATCTCTGTGCTACCGAAATCAAAGGCACACAGCAGACCCTTACCACGAACGTTACTCATCTTGTCGTATCGCTTAGCCAACGCCTCCAGATGATTCTGCAAATACTTTCCCACTTCCGCCGCCTGCTCGCAAAGGCGATCCTCCTTTACAATCTGAAGGATCTGCGTACTACGCACCATGTCAACCAGGTTACCGCCCCAGGTGGAATTTATCCTGGAGGAGACGTTGAAGACATTGGTTTCTACTTCATCAACCTTTTTCCCGACCAGGATTCCACAGACCTGCATCTTTTTGCCGAAAGCGAGAATATCCGGCCTTGCCGCTTCGCTATAATGCTGATGGCACCAGAATTTCCCCGTCAGGCCAACGCCGGTCTGCACCTCATCGTAGATCAAAAAGGCCTCATTTTCATCAGTGATCTTTCGAAGTTCAATAAGAAATTCCTCCCTTAAGTGATTGTCACCGCCTTCAGATTGTATGGGCTCAACAATAATCGCACAAATGTCGTCCTTATTGTCGACAAACGCTTGTTTGATCTGATTTATGGATGTCTTTTCCGTCTCTATGGCCGTAGCAAGGTTACCTCCAGTTAGGGGAAAGCGCACGGTTGGTACTTGTACCCTGGGCCAGTCGAACTTGGCAAACCACTTTGTTTTATCTGCTGAGGTGTTCGTCAGGCTCAGCGTATAGCCGGTTCTTCCGTGGAAGGCGCGCTCGAAATGCAATACTTTAAATCCCTTTTCTTCCTTGTATCCCTTAGCAAAGTTCTTCTGCACTTTCCAGTCCATGGCAACCTTCAACGCATTTTCTACCGCCAGTGCGCCGCCCGCGATGAAGAAGGCATGTGGCAGATAGGATGGGATTCCAATTTCACCGAAGGTCTTTACAAACTCTGCATATTGCTGGGTGTAGACATCGGAATTGGATGGGTTTGCCATTGCTGCGGCAAGCAGGTTTTTCTTGAAGCCCTCATCATTAACCATCTTCGGATGGTTGTAGCCGAGAGGCACAGAGGCAAAGCAAGTGAAGAAATCCAGGAGTTTACGGTTGTACTTTGAATCGTAGATATACGTGCCCTGGCTTCGTTCCATATCGAAAGTCAGATCCAGTCCATCTGCTAGAATGTGTTTGCTTAAAGCTTCATTTACCCGCTCCGGAGTTACCGTTAATTCATACATACGCGCGTTGTTGGTTTTTGCAATGTAACAAAAACGCCCTCAATTAGCAAACGGATGCGGTTTTTGAACCCTTAATGAAAAAGTACCTTTAAACCGTTTAAAGTAAGATTTTCAGGGATAACTTCAAGATACCGGAAATAACCAGAAAAAAAACTTCGTAATATGGTAAAGAAACAGTCAGATTAAGGACTCAATTTTCCCTTAATAGGCCATTAAAGTATCAAGTTAAGTACCTGAATTAGCTCTGTGCAGTAGCTTCCGGTTTACCGGATCCGGCTCATGTTGTCGTCAACCTCTTTATTCTTGTACCGGGAATCTTTGATATTCCCGAAAGCATATTTCAGGCTCAATCCAATTTCACGAACATCTGCATAGTAGATGCCTTTGGAGGCCACATTGTTTGTGGCGAAGTTTTCCTTGTATTCAGAAGAGCTTAGAATGCTGTTGTAACTGATGGTTGCAGTCAGTTTCTTCAGGAAGGTTTTTGTGATGGCTGTATCTACTGCATAGGATGCATTCCGCTCAAAAACCCCTTCATCTCTTTTGGTACTGCCCCAACCGGAGACCATAAGCGTATACCCCGCAGG
>JARKUW010000144.1 GCA_029851965.1 Bacteroidota bacterium
GGGGATACCTTCGTTCCCCTGGGGATGAAGAACGCTAAAAAGATAAGCGACTTTTTCATAGATGAGAAAGTTCCCCTGCCGGAAAAAGAGCACGTTCCGGTAGTCCTTAATGGTAACGGCGAGGTGATCTGGATCGGGGGTATGCGGCAGGACAATCGCTACAAAATCACGCCCGGAACAAAAAAAGTAGTTATATTCGAACTGAAATTCAAATAATGAGTACGAGATACGCTTTTCTGGAAAAACAATATATCGGCCGTGATTACATCAGAATATGCATCAGGCTGGTCCTGGCAGCATTCTGCTTCGCTGCATATGTTTATGAGCGTGACCGCGACCGGACGCAGGATCTGTTCCTTGTCGTCGGCTTTGGTATCATCGGCATCTCCATTCTTCTGCTGTTCCTCATCCACTATAAAACCATCATCGTCAACAAAAGCATCATATTGGACGGCCTGTGGACGGCTAAAAAGGTAAAGATAGATCTGAACAGTATCGTGAGTGTACGTAAAGATAAATACAACAACTTTCTATTCAACAATCCGGTCTACAATCTCCACCGGAAAGGAAGTATTCGCTTCTATTCTTCTGGTAAGGATGCCGTGGTGCTCACCGACCGTGATGGCCTGGAATATTACATCGGCACCCAGCGTCCAAACGAAATGTATCTGGTCATACAGGCTGAAATGCAGAAGTAGTATCAACTCCGTTAAATAAATTGCAATTGTTTAACACAAAGCCCATTTTAAGTTTAGTTATTTGCACCTATTCGAAATGAATGTCTTACCGCCGGCAGCAACAGCCTTGCTCCGGTCACAAGGATGTTCCATTTCCAGGAAAACACATAATACCGATGAAGCGTTTCTTTGCTTATAGCTTACACAATGTAAGGATTGAGCTTTACGATCACTTCACCACGAAAAACAATAAATACCGATGAAAATAGGAATAGTTTGTTACCCAACCTTCGGAGGCAGTGGGGTTGTCGCTACAGAATTAGGAAAAGCCCTGGCCGACGAAGGCCATCAGGTACACTTCATTACCTACAGTCAGCCTGCACGGCTTGATTTCTTCTCCGCCAACTTGTATTATCACGAAGTATCTGTACGGGATTACCCTTTATTCGACTACGCTCCATATGAGTCTGCACTGGCGTCCAAGCTGGTAGACGTGGTCAGATTTGAGAAGCTGGACCTGCTGCATGTTCATTATGCCATTCCGCATGCTTCTGCAGCCTTCATGGCCAAACAGATCCTCGCGTCCTACAACATCCATATTCCAGTGGTCACAACCTTGCATGGTACCGATATTACGCTTGTTGGAAAAGATCCGACCTATAAGCCCGTTGTTACGTTCTCCATCAACCAATCGGATGGGGTTACGACGGTATCAGCAGACCTGAAAAAGGATACCCTGAATCATTTTGATATTCAGAAAGAAATTAAGGTTATTCCCAACTTTATAGATTTCAGCCGCTTCAGTCTGAAGCCGAAAGATCACTTTAAGCGGGCCATCGCGCCACACAATGAGCGTATTCTCATCCACACCTCCAACTTCAGGAAGGTAAAACGGACCGCTGATGTCATCAGGATGTTCCATAAGATCCAGCAAACCATTCCTTCCAAATTGCTGATGGTCGGAGATGGTCCCGAGCGTGCGTACAATGAACAGTTGTGTCGTGACCTGGGCATCGTAGACGATGTACGTTTCCTGGGTAAACAAGATGCCGTTGAAGAGATCCTTTCTGTGTCCGACCTGTTCCTGATGCCTTCAGAGACCGAAAGCTTCGGTCTTGCGGCGCTCGAAGCCATGGCCTGTAAGGTTCCTGCAATTACCTCCAACGCAGGTGGATTGCCGGAGCTGAATGTTGACGGCTATTGCGGATACATGAGTAATGTCGGCGACGTGGAACACATGGCGGCCAATGCAGTCAAAATCCTCGAAAGTGATGAGGTGCTGAACACCTTCAAAGAAAATGCTTTTAAGCGTGCACAGGACTTTGATCTGAAGAAGATCCTTCCAATTTACATCGACTACTACAATTCCGTGATCGAAAAGCAGCCGAATCTTCAGAAAACAATCTAGGCTTACCGGTCAGCGGCTAATAGGCGGCAAATACCAGGCAGACCGGCGAACCAACCTCAATGCGTTTCTTTGTATCCGTTAAGGCACCTGTCGCTTTGTTGATCTTAAAAATGACCACATCATTGGTGTGCTGATGTGCAACCAGAAGATAATTCCCGGAAGGATCTATCGCGAAGTTACGCGGGCCTTTGCCCAAAGTTGATGTCGTGCCTTTGTTGATTAGTTTTCCATCACTTTGCACCGCAAAACGTGTGATGGTGTGGGCGGTACCCCGGTTCGTCGCATAGAGGAACTTTCCATCGGGTGTCAGGTGTATATCAGCAGATCCGGTTGTGCCGGTAAATGTTTTGGGAACAATATTGCTTTCCTGCAAAACCGTAAAATGGCCATCAGCGTATTTGTAAGCCGTCAGGTTACCGTTCATTTCCTGAAGCAGGTAGGCATATTTCCCATCCTTACTGAAGGTAATGTGGCGCGGGCCGCTTCCTGGCCGTACCGCAATGCTGTCTGCAGGTGTCAGTACGTTCGCCGCACCTGTTGCATTATAGCGGTAGCTGTATACTTTGTCGGTACCCAGATCGTTCACGATCACGTATTTGCCATCCGGCGAAAATTTCACCATGTGTACGTGTGCCGACTTCTGCCGTCCATTTGGATCAACGCTGCTGCCGGAGTGTTGAATCACCTGTTTGGCCTCTGTTAATGAACCATCCTCATTTCTTCCAAGTACCACGATGCTGCCACCGGAATAGTTCGCGGCAATCACATTGTGTTCATCTGCGATGATGTAGCATGGGTCAGCGCCCTTCGCATCTACCTTATTGATGAAATCCAGGTTTCCCTTAACGGGGTCAAAGTTAAACGCACTGATTGTGCTCTTTTCCCCATCTTCATTTACGCTGTAAACAAATTTGTTGTCTTTGGTTACGGTAAGATAACTCGGATTGCTGGTGTGCTTGCCAATGCCTTTGGCCCGGAACGCTGCCGTAGCCGTATTGAAGTCATAAACGTAAATTCCTTCGCTCTTTCCCGTCTTTGTGTACGTTCCGATAACTAAATTATACTTTGTTCTTTGTGCATGGGCTTCCATAATCCAGAAAAGTAGGGGCAAGAGGTAAAAGATCTTCTTCATAGGTTTAGATTTGGTTCTGCGGTATACAGCTATTTTAAGCTTTTGTACGGCATTTTCCAAAACTAAATAAAAAAACCACCATGTTTATGGTGGTTTCGTATAATTGATTCTTATTTAATCAGGTGTTTGATCTGGATCAGCTCATGCTCTTCCAGGTAACGCCATCTTCCTCTCGGAAGATCTTTCTTCGTCAGGTTTCCGTAAACCACACGGTCAAGTTTTACCACCTCATAACCCAGGTGTTCAAATATCCTGCGCACAATCCGGTTTTTACCACTGTGAATCTGAATACCCACCTCACGTTTAGATCCGCCGGAAACATAAGAAACTGTATCTGGCTTAATCAGTCCATCTTCAAGCTCCAGACCAAACTGGATTTTGTTCAAATCTCCCTGGCTTAAGCTTTTATTCAATTCTACATGGTAGATCTTGGTGATACCGTTTTTAGGGTGCGATAGTTTATCCGCCAGATCACCATCATTGGTCATCAACAATAAACCCGTCGTATTTCTATCCAGACGGCCCACCGGGTAAATGCGTTCCCTGCTTGCCTTCTCTACCAATTGCATTACCGTACGGCGTTCCTGCGGATCATCCGTTGTGGTAATGTAGTCTTTTGGCTTATTCAATAAAACGTATGTTTTCTTTTCGCGTTTCAGCAGCTCGCCATTGTATCTCACTTCGTCTTTCGCCGGATCAACTTTGTGACCCAGTTCAGATACAACCGCTCCGTTTACGGATACGACACCCGCTTCGATCAACTCATCCGCTTTACGGCGGGAGCAAATACCAGAGTTCGCAATGTAACGGTTCAAGCGGATCAGTCCGTCGTCTTTCTTCGGCTGATCTTTACGTACACGCATCACCGGTGCTTTCTCAGACGAGAACGTCGGCCTGAATTCGCCACCTTCAGCATCCCTCTTTCTAAATGGTCTGCTGTCTGTGCTTCTTGATGTACCTGATTTCTTATCTTCAAACTTCCGGAATGGCTTGTCGCCCTTCGCCGCAAACTGATCTTTCTTTATGAAAGAACGGGTTTTGTTTTCTGTAAAGTCTCTTTTACTTCCTGCCACATATTCCCGTGGCTTATCGGTAAAAGGTCTTTTACCTTTGAATGTATTTTCGCCTTCTGAACGCCCTTTGTAAGTGCTTCCACCTTCAGTCCGTCCTTTATACGTGCTTTCCGGGCGTCCTTCATTGCTGCGGCCTGCGCCGCCAAATTTATTGTCTTTTCCTTCTTTATCGGCAAAAGGTCTTTTGCCTTTATATGTACTTCCGCCTTCGGGTCGGCCTTCATTGCTGCGGCCTGCGCCACCAAACTTGTTTTCTCTTCCTTCTTTGTCGCCAAAAGCACTCTTGCCTTTATACGAACTTTCTGTTCCGCTTCGGCTTCTGCCTGTTGTGCTTCTGCTTCCCGGTTTGGACTTGTCATCCCGACTGTTCCTGTTGTTATTTTTTATCATGATACCCTATTAATCGCACATTTATGCGGCTACAAATTTAAGAAAAATCACCCAATCTATTTCGGTTATTTTCAGCCTTTTGGGGAGAATAAAAATCTTTGCCTAAGCACGTTTAGAGCCGGATTTTCGCGCTATTTTACGTAATTACTTGATAGTTAGATAAATATACCGTATGTTTGCAGCCGTTCTATATTGTTCACCAAAAAAAGGAGGAAAATGATAAAGAAACACATAATAACATGTACGATAATTTTGACATTATTGGTTATGGCAAAAGTGTTTGCTTCAAGCATGCCCCAAGCAGCAAAAAGTCTTTTCGAAAAAGACAACAAAACAGTACCGAATACCACGAAAATAACAGAAAATGTCCCGGCAAAAACCACCAGCCCGGCCATCGTTAAAACTAAAAAGAAGTCGGGATCACTAATGTCCAGACTCAACTTCGCAAAAGAGACCTTACCACTTGGTGATACCCGGGTGGAACGTAAAATGAAAAGGGCACTCACTGCTTTCAATTACAGCACCACACAAACCAACCGCCTGCAAAGAAAGGCAGCAGAATGGTTTCCTGTAATAGAACCCATTCTTGCCGCACATGGCATTCCCAATGACTTCAAGTATATGCCTCTGGTGGAATATGGCTTAAAAGGCGGGACATCACCCAAAGGAGCAGCTGGCTTCTGGCAGTTTATGCCTGGTACAGCCCGCGCGTACGGTTTGAAGATCAATTCTAAAGTTGATGAGCGTAAGAACTTACGCAAGTCTACCATCGCCGCCTGCAAATACCTGAAAGATCTGTATGGCGTGTTCGATAGCTGGACATTGGTTGCCGCTGCTTACAACGTTGGCGACAACCACATGAAGAAGCAGATTGAAAGGCAGAATCAGGATAATTATTTCAAGATGAAACTGAACCGGGAAACCGGCAGATATGTTTACAAGCTGATCTCTATGAAACAAATCGTCGAGTATCCGGAAAAATATGGCTACAGCGCTCCGAAAGAGCTGCTTGCTTACAACGAATAAGAACAACACAAAAAGCTTGCAAGGGGAGAGCCGGATTTATGTCCGGCTTTTTTATGGCTGAAAATTTGCTAAACCATCCTACAGACTCTACTAGCGTTTAATATATATATGAGTAAAAATAACGTTGATCTCGGTGAACAAAAAGATGTTGAAGTTTACGGTGCCCGGGTACACAATTTAAAGAATATCGATGTCTCCTTTCCCAGGAATAAACTGGTCGTAATCACGGGGTTAAGTGGTAGTGGAAAGTCGTCTTTAGCATTTGATACGATCTACGCCGAAGGTCAGCGCAGATACATGGAGACATTCACCGCCTACTCCAGACAATTCATGGGCGGAATGGAGCGGCCTGACGTAGACAAAGTGTCAGGCCTGAGCCCGGTCATTGCGATCGAACAAAAAACCACCAGCAAAAATCCGAGATCTACAGTCGGCACCATTACAGAGATTTACGACTTCATGCGTTTGCTCTTTGCGCGTACCGCGGATGCTTTTTCCTACAATACCGGGGAGAAAATGGAGCGTATGAGCGAAGACCAGATCCTCAACAACATATTTAAGAAATACGAAGACATTCCCGTTAACATCCTGGCGCCTGTGGTCAAAGGGCGTAAAGGACACTACCGCGAACTTTTCGAGCAGGTGCGTAAGCAGGGATATGTGAAGGTCCGTGTAGATGGCGAGATCAGGGACATTACCTCCAAAATGCAGGTAGACCGTTACAAGATCCACGACATTGAGGTGGTCATCGACCGCCTGATCATCGACCGTAAAGATGTTAAACGCCTGCAGGACTCCCTGAGAACAGCCATGCGAATGGGTAAAGGCGTCATCAAGATCAGTGATAAGGACAACAACGTTTCCCATTTCAGCCGGTTCCTGATGTGTCCGACAACCGGCATCTCCTACGATGAGCCACAACCAAACAGCTTTTCTTTCAACTCGCCGTACGGTGCCTGTGAGCGCTGCGACGGCCTGGGGTATATATTTGTGGTCGACAAGGAATCCGTGATGCCCAATCCGAAGCTGAGTATCATCAATGGCGGACTGGCACCGTTGGGTGAATACCGGGACATCTGGATGTTCCAGGTGCTGAAAGCACTGGCCAAGAAATACAACTTCTCGCTGTCTACGCCAATAGAAAAGCTTAGCGATGAAACGATAGCACTGATCCTGAATGGTACCCATGAGCTGCTTTCCGTTGCCGTGGAGTACAACAAATGGAATGTGCAGAATTACCAAATTACCTTCGACGGGATCATCAAGCTTCTCGAAGAGCAGCAAGAGAAGAAATCTGCAGGAAGCTCTGACGATATGGAAGCTTTCCGCAAGCTAAAAACCTGTCCCGTTTGTAATGGCGCACGGTTGAAGAAAGAAAGTCTGCACTTTAAAATAGACGGCAAAAATATCTTCGAGCTTGCGGAGATGGATATCCTGAGCTTAAGACAATGGTATGAAGACCTGGAGAGCCGCTTAAACGAACGGCAAAATACCATAGCCAAAGAGATACTGAAAGAAATACGTGCACGCTTAGGCTTCCTGAGCGATGTCGGATTGAATTACCTGTCGCTCGACCGCACCGCCAGAACCTTATCCGGAGGAGAAGCCCAAAGAATCCGTCTGGCCACGCAGATCGGTTCGCAGCTGATGAACGTAATGTACATCCTGGATGAGCCGAGCATCGGCTTGCACCAGCGGGACAACGAGCGCCTCATCGGTGCACTGAAAAACCTCCGTGATCTCGGCAATACGGTACTTGTGGTGGAGCATGATAAAGAAATGATCCTGGAAGCAGATCACGTCATTGACGTGGGTCCGGCTGCAGGTTTACGCGGTGGCCAGATCGTTGCCGAGGGCACACCGGCACAGATCCTCAAGTCGAAAACACTTACCGCTGCGTACCTGAACGGGCAAAAGGGCATAGAGATCCCTAAAAAACGCAGGAAAGGCAACGGACATAAGCTGTCGATCATCAAGGCAAGCGGACACAATCTAAAAGATGTATCTGTAGATTTTCCCTTGGGTAAGTTTATCGCCGTAACCGGCGTATCCGGAAGCGGAAAATCCAGCCTGATCACAGAAACGCTTTATCCAATACTGAATCACCACTTCTTCCGGGCAAAGAAACACCCCTTACCGTATGAGAAGATCAACGGGTTAAAGGACATTGATAAGGTGATTGAAATCGATCAGGCGCCGATCGGAAGAACACCACGCTCCAATCCATCGACGTATACCGGCGTATTCTCCGACATCCGGAACCTGTTTGTTCAGTTGCCGGAGGCGAAGATCCGGGGCTATAAACCCGGCCGATTCTCTTTCAACGTGAAAGGCGGACGCTGCGAAACCTGTCAGGGTGGAGGCATGAAGGTGATAGAAATGAACTTCCTGCCGGATGTACAGGTCCCTTGTGAGGAGTGCGGCGGCCGCCGGTACAACCGGGAAACCCTGGAGGTACGCTACCGAGGTAAGTCCATCAGCGATGTGCTCGACATGAGTATTGAAGATGCCTGTGATTTCTTTGAGAACATGCCGGCAATTTATCGTAAAATAAAAACACTAAAAGACGTCGGTTTGGGTTATATAACTTTGGGACAGTCATCTACAACCTTATCCGGAGGAGAAGCCCAGCGTGTTAAACTGGCAACCGAGTTAAGCAAGAAGGACACGGGCAGTACCTTTTATATCCTGGATGAACCCACAACGGGATTGCACTTCGAGGATATCAATGTACTCCTGGGCGTACTCAACGAACTCGTTGAAAAGGGAAACACGGTGTTGGTTATCGAGCATAACCTGGATGTGGTTAAAGTGGCCGACTGGGTCATTGATCTTGGAGAAGAAGGTGGTGCCGGTGGTGGTAAGATATTGTTTGAGGGAACGCCGGAAGGACTCATTCAGAATCCAATAAGTTTAACTGGTAAATTCTTAAGGAAAGAAATGGAGGCTTAAAATGATTCAAAGGGGTTTAAACGCATATCTGCCGGATGTGTCTGCGCCGAATTCCCTGTCTGTTGGCGAAGGGACGTCAAGCACTGCCGTCTACCGGCTTATCGGTACTGCCGATGTGAAGAAGATCTTAAAACCCCGCAAATCATTTACCCATAAAGGGACATACGGGCATGTGCTCGTCGTGGCTGGCCAGGCGCAAACCATGGGGGCAGCCCTGCTGTGTTCAGCAGCATGCCTATATGCCGGTGCCGGATTAACCACTGCTTCCATTCCAGCTTCCGGACTAACCGCTTTAAACAGCACCTTGCCCGAAGTCATGTACCTCGACCGCGAAGACCTGCTGAAACTGCCGGATCTGGAAAAGTACAACACCGTTGCCATTGGCCCGGGTTTGGGTACGTCAGAAGAATCAATCAATCTGCTCATCAAGACTCTGAGTCTGGATCGTGCCGCGGTGCTCGATGCAGATGCCTTAAATATCCTGGCTAAACACCCCGATTTATTGATGCTGCTGCCCCGGGGGACGGTATTAACGCCTCACGTCAAGGAGTTCGATCATTTATTCGGGGAACATAAAACCTTGTTCCACCGCATTCAAACCGCCAGGGAGAAGGCGAAGCAGTTCGGTATCGTCATTATATTAAAAAACCAATACAGCTTCATCATTGATGAGGAGGCCCATGTGTACATTAATGCTACCGGAAATCCGGCAATGGCGCAGGGTGGGATGGGGGATATTCTGACGGGTGTAGTTGCCGCTTGCCTTGCCGAAGGATACGACGAGACCGAAGCCGCTATTCTGGCCAGCCACATTCACGGACGCTCCGGAGATGAGCTCGCTGCACAGCGCTTTGTAGTCACCGCTTCCCAGGTGGCCAGGCATCTTCCCTTTGTATTGCGGGAATTGCTTAAACCTTAAGATCGCTACTTTAAATCTGAAAACAGGCTGTTTACAAGTCGAACAAATGTTTTTCCGCGTGGTAAGACGAACGTACCAATGGTCCGCTTTCTACATACCGGAATCCTTTTTGCATACCCACTTCCTTGTATTTTGCAAACTGATCCGGGTGGATCCAGTCTACAACAGGGTGGTGGTTCCGGGTTGGCTGCAGATACTGTCCCAAGGTCAGGATCTGAACGCCGTTGGCAACCAGGTCATCCATTGCTTCATACACATCTTCTTCCGTTTCACCAAGTCCCAGCATGATGCCGGTCTTGGTCCGCAAACCGAATTCTGAAATTCTTCTCAAGCATTCCAGACTTCTGTCGTACTTGGCTTGTATGCGCACCTGTTTGGTCAGGCGGCGTACCGTTTCCACGTTGTGCGACATTACTTCCGGACGCTCTTCCAGCACGCGGTACAGGTTATCCCATATACCCCTGAAATCCGGGATCAATGTTTCCAATGTTGTCTGCGGACTTTCCCTGCGGATGGCCTGCAGTGTTTCTGCCCAAATGATCGATCCGCCGTCTTTCAGGTCGTCACGATCCACCGAAGTGATCACGCAGTGTTTCACCTGCATCAGCTTCACCGATTCCGCAACACGGTTGGGCTCCCCGGTATCTACTGCAAGTGGCCTGCCGGTGGCTACCGCGCAAAAAGAGCAGGACCGGGTACAGATGTTTCCCAGGATCATGAAGGTCGCCGTTCCGGCACCCCAGCATTCGCCCATGTTCGGGCAATTGCCACTCTCACAAATCGTATGCAGCTTATGGGTGTCCACCAGGCTGCGAACCTGTGCATATTCTTTTCCTACTGGGAGTTTAACTCTGAGCCCAAGTGCCCCTATGACATCCAATTCTGCACAAAACTACCCACTCTTGGTCCTTGTTGATTCTTCATACTCATCTGTCTCTCTCACATGGTCAGAAAACTGGCCAGTTAAGAAGGGTGCTAAAGCAAAAC
>JARKUW010000219.1 GCA_029851965.1 Bacteroidota bacterium
ACACGTACAAGCTATCCCCCTCAGATTTTATTAGTGCTAAAAACCCGAGTTACATCAATGACAAACTTGGATTCAATCACCTGGTGTACAAACAGGGAAGTAATAAACTTATCGTAATCAGCAAAGAGAAAGTAGGGGCTGTGTTGCGCCTGGCTACGTTGTCGTTCTTTTTCCTGGTGTTCATCATTTTTTCTGCTGCCCTGTACACCTTAATCTGGGTGGTGAAGAACATAGATGAAAGCTGGGGCGGCTGGTTCAACATCAACCGTTCGTTGATGATCAATGCGAACAAAATCCTTTATAAGACCAGGATCCAGTTCTCCATTATTCTGTCTGTCGTCGCCACCCTGCTCATCGTCGGCTGGACAACGTACTTCTACATCAGTTCTGAGTACCGGAAACAACAGGATGAGTTTATGCGCGAGAAGATCAGGAAGGTGCAGGTATCCTACCAGAACCAGGTGGCCAATGAGGGTATCCCTCCGGTCACAGAGGAAAGCATTGTTGCATTTAATCAGTTTGCCGACATCAATGCTTCTTACCTGAACCTGTATGCTGTAAACGGCGACCTGCTGTTTTCGTCGCTTCCCAAGATCTTCGAATTTGGTATTATCGGGCGAAAGATGGGATCATCGGCCTATATATACCTCAGCAGACTGCAGCGGTCTGAATACCTGAACCCATCTGAGAAGATCGGGGAATTCACCTATTCCGCGGCCTATGCGCCCATCCGGAATGCGGAGAACCATACCGTGGCCTACATCGGGCTTCCGTATTATGGTAACGAATCCGACTACCAGTCTAAAATCGGCCTGTTTGTGAACACGCTGATCAACATTTATGCGCTCGTGTTTGTGGCGATCGGCATACTGGCGGTGTTTCTCGCCAATCAGATTACCGGTCCGCTTACTTTTATACAGGAGAGTATCCGTAAAACGAAGCTGGGGCAGATCAACAAGCCGATCATCTGGTCGCGCCACGATGAAATTGGATCCTTAATTAAAGAGTACAACAAGATGATTTCCGCACTGGAAGAAAGTGCCCGTAAACTCGCCCGCTCGGAGCGGGAGCACGCCTGGCGAGAAATGGCGAAGCAGATTGCACACGAGATCAAAAACCCGCTAACGCCGTTGAAACTCGGGGTACAGCTTCTGGAGAAATCCTGGAAAGAGCAGGACCCAAATTTCGACAAGAAGTTCGAACGGTTTAACAAGTCGTTCATCGAACAGATCGACAGCCTTGCGGCAATTGCTTCGGAGTTTTCGAGCTTTGCCAAGATGCCTGACGTCAAGCTGGAGAAGATTGATATCGTTCCAATCCTGGAAGAGTGCAGGCTGATCAACAGCACCTCAGATCACACGGAGATCCGGATCCATAACTTACTCCCACGCAAAATGCTCATCATGGGCGATAAGGGGCAGTTGGTTAAAATAATCAACAATTTGTTTGAAAACTCCATCGAAGCAGGTGATGGCGAAGTTCAGACCTTAATTGACGTTACCGTAAAAGCAGATCATAAATTTTTGATTGTGGAAGTCGCCGATAATGCCATGGGTATAGACGTGTCCCTGCAGGACAAGATATTCGTGCCGAATTTCACCACCAAGTCCTCGGGTACGGGTTTGGGGCTCGCTTTTGTGAAACAAGCGATTGAGAATGCCGGCGGTACGGTATACTACAATTCCGTACCAGGCGTAGGTACAACCTTCTACTTAAGCTTTCCGGTAGTGTAAAAACGCTTACTTCAATGTAATCGTCGATTTCCCCATGACATACCCATTGGCGTACAAGATAATGGAGTACGCACCTTTAATAAAGGCCACAGGGTTTACCCACTGCATCTCATATTCGGTACTGTCGTCATTGTAGGATATGGTGATCATTTCGGTGTATTGCATCTCCTGTCCATCTGCTTCAAACATATTGTTCTGGTCGGCAATCAGGTTGCCTGCAGGGTCAAAAATGCGGAGATATATTTGATGATAGTCCTTTTTTGCGAGTGGATTGGAGACGACGTTGAAGTTTACAACCAGCTTTTTTGCTGCACTGGCATTGCTTACCCGGACATTCTTGCCGTTGTTTTTCACCCTGAAAGCTTCTACGGATATGGCGCCGGCTTTCAATGCCGCACTTGTAGCTACTTTGGCATTTAGTTCCGCGTTGCTGTCTGCAAGCAATGCTGCCCGCTCGTTTATACGCTTAACAGAACGTTGCAAGCTGTCTCTCTGACTTCTAAGCTTGGTGTTCTCCCTATCCAGCCGTGCAATTTCCTGGTTGTAGTTCGAAACATACTCTCTAAGCTCCTGAATCTTTTTCTGGGCAACCTCAAGCTCCCCTTTGGTCAGCTGCCCTTTACGCAATGCTGCTTTAAGTTCCGAGATTTGCTTGCGGGCAAGATCCTGCTCTTTAATCAGCTGGTCGTTTAAGTTTACATTAATGGTATTTACCTT
The DNA here is from genome assembly GCA_029851965.1 of Bacteroidota bacterium. Lineage (GTDB taxonomy): Bacteria > Bacteroidota > Bacteroidia > Sphingobacteriales > Sphingobacteriaceae > Pedobacter. Next base: position 2,451 of record JARKUW010000219.1, read on the forward strand.
GTCAAGCTCCACTTCGATCTTTTCTACTTCCAGTTTCAGCCGGTCTTTCTCTGTGTTTACGGTGACGAAGCGTTCATTTTCATGCTTGTCTTTGAAGTATAAATAGGCATTGCTACCCAGTAGGGCCACGATCGCAATGGTAAGGAAAATGATCTTGTTCCGATCAGCTTTATTCAACGGTTTCGCTATTTCTGACATTTCAGTTTTGGAAATATTTCTAAATAAATCGTTTTCAACACGGTTTAAAAAAAATCTAACATACTATAAAATTGTGATTTTCCCTAAAAATGCCCACCAGATTGTATCAGTCTCAAAATAAATTCGTTATTTCATAGAGGTTGCCTGTACTTTTGCAGCAAACCAAGTAGCACACACGAAACCACGAATTCAGATTAAGAATGCTTAAAAAAACCGCTTTTGCAATTCTGATTGCACTTATTGCGACTACCCAAATATATGCCCAGGCTCCTACAAAAACTTCTCCAAAACGCGAATTCAGAGGCGTATGGATAGCAACAGTTTCCAATATCGACTGGCCTTCCAGGCCGGGACTTTCCGCAGACCGGCAGCAACAGGAACTTATAGGTCTTCTGGATCAACATAAAGCAAACGGTATGAATGCCGTTATATTGCAGGTAAGGCCTGCGGCCGATGCTTTTTACGCCAAGTCCAGAGAGCCCTGGAGCCGCTGGCTGATGGGTAAACAGGGCCTCGCGCCTGCAGCAGGATATGACCCACTCGAGTTTGCCATCAAGGAAGCACATGCCCGCGGTATGGAACTCCATGCCTGGTTCAACCCGTACCGTGCAACTACTTCCACCAGGGATATCGTCAGCGAGGATCATATGACCAAAAAACGCCCTGATCTATTCTTTACCTATGGAGGAAACAAGCAATTTGATCCCGGAAAACCGGAAGCTCGTGAATACATCGTTCAGGTTATCCTGGATGTAGTCAAGGGATATGACGTTGACGGTATCCATTTCGACGATTACTTCTATCCATACCCGATCGCAGGACAGCGTATTGACGATGCAGCAACCTTTGCCAGCCAGTCAAACGGATTTACCAACCTCAACGACTGGAGGCGCAACAATGTGGATCTGCTCATTGAAATGCTGGATGACAGCATTCATCACTATAAGAAGCACGTTAAGTTTGGCGTAAGTCCTTTCGGAATCTGGAAGAACCTTCGCGAAGATTCCCTGGGTTCGAAAACAAGCGGGTTGTCCAATTTTGCAGAACTATATGCCGACTCCCGGAAATGGGTTAAAGAGGGCTGGGTGGATTACATCAATCCGCAGGTCTACTTCAGCTTCACCCGACGGGCAGCTCCCTTTGCTACGCTGGTCGATTGGTGGAGCAACAATACTTTCGGGCGGCACTTGTATATCGGTCAGGCGGCTTATCTGGTAAACCAGAAAATGGAAGCCGCATGGCGTGTACCCACCGAAGTACCCAATCAGATCCGCTACATCAGAAACAACAATCGCGTACAGGGCAGCGTATTCTTCAGCTCCAAATCTTTCTCCACCGTAGCCCGTGGCATGGCCGATTCCTTACGGCTGGATCTATACAAATATCCTGCATTGCCGCCGCAGATGCCATGGCTTGATGATGTTGTGCCAAATCCGCCGCTAATGCTTACCGCAGAAGCAAAGGAAGACGGCGTTTATCTAAACTGGAGCAGACCGATGCCTGCAGAAGATCATGAAACGGCTTCCGGGTATGTCATTTACCGGTTTAAAGAAGGTGAGAAGATCTCCGTGCTGGACCCGAAAAACATTCTGAAGATAACTTTTGAAGAGTTTACATTCTTCCTGGATACCGCTGTAGAAAAAGGAAGCCGGTACAACTACCTGGTTACGGCATTGGACCGGCTTAAAAATGAGAGTGACCCAACCGGGCCGGTTGGTGTAGAAGTTGAGTAAAAGCGCTTTACACCTTAATAAATATTTTCTTTTTGTACATGATGTACAGAATAACAAACCAGAATAAGATCTGTGCGACTGCCCAGGCCAGAGAGGCATTTACGGGCGAGAAGTAGGGCGCAAACCAGTTGCTGTACATCCAACTCTGAAGTCCCGTTTTCGTGCCGTCTGCCGCTGTAACGGTAAACATGTTCAATGTTCTCGGCAGTAATCCCGACAGGAAGAATACCGTGATCGCATTTTTGCCGTAAACAACAAAAGGCGTGGTAAACTTATTCTGTTGATAGATGTCGATCAGCCAATAACACAATGACAGGATAATGGTCGCCAAACCACCGGTATACAGGACAAAGGAGCTTGTCCACAATGATTTATTGATCGGAAACTGGAGGTCCCACAGTAAGCCCAAACCGGTACTGATGGCGCCGGCAGCAAATAGCCAGGCCACTTTAGTCGACTCATCCAGGTCTCTCCGTTTCAAATAAGTACCAACCAAAACCCCAAACAGGCCAGTAGAAATCGCCGGCAGGGTGCTCAACAGGCCTTCTGGATCCCATGTTTTAGCCGTTTTCCAAAGGTGTGCTTCAGTCAGTATCGTTCTGTCCAGCCATGCGCCCAGATTGGTCTCCTTCTCCAGATTGGGGTAACCGACACCCGGTACCGGAACCAGATTCATCAGCACCCAGTACAAGATCAGTATGCCAAGGCCTATTCTAAAGATGTTTTTCTCCGTGTTCTTCAGGAAAATGATGGAAGACAGCAGAAATACGACTGCAATCCGCTGTAGCACGCCGGGAATGCGGACGGTCTGCAAGGCGCCAAGCGGGTCGGTAAAGATCTTCGGGTATACGGACAGGAACAAACCCAGCCCAAATAAGATTAGCGCTCTTTTCAGTGCTCTTAGAATCGTTTGCTGATGTAGCGCAGGGTCGGCCTTCTTGCCCGACATTGCATAGGCGATGGATACGCCTACAATAAATAGAAAGAATGGAAAAATCAGATCCGTTGGCGTACAACCGCTCCAGTTGGCATGTTCCAGAGGTGCATAAATGTTTGCCCAATCGCCCGGGTTGTTTACCAGGATCATAGCGGCAACCGTTGCCCCTCTAAAAACGTCTAACGATAATAAGCGCGGAGCCGATTTTTCCATATATAGTGGGATAAGAGATTAAAATTTCCAGCGAACAAACGCTTCCATCGCTTCGTATTCTGCTAGGCCGAGTTCATCATATGCTTTGGCCGTCTCGCGATTTCTGTCCTCTGCTCTTTTCCAGAATTCTCTTGAATCGTCTCCTGGGAAAACAGCCCGGTCTTTTTGCGACTGGTGTTTGAATATGGCGTATTTTTTCTTCTCTAATTCTTGCGGGCTTAATGGTACGGCCATTTCGATCTCATGGGTCTCAAACTCGTGCCATGCACCGCGGTACATCCATAACCAGCAATCCTGTGCCCACTCTTCAGTTTCCCTAAGCCTGGTTAAGGC
>JARKUW010000229.1 GCA_029851965.1 Bacteroidota bacterium
CCTTTCTTATATTCAGGGAGCTGGTTCAGCTGCACTGCCTTGACATTGGGCAACACCACCAATTCGGCGTCTGCCTTCAGGTCAGCAATACCGATCGGTACGAGTACCCGTTTATTTACCCCACCTGCAATACTCCGGTACAGATCTACGACCAGATACCGCACATTTAAGGTCTCCGGATCAAACAACAGTTCGTCGACTTCGCCAAGATCATCTCCATGTTCATCCTTGACATTCCATCCTTTTACGTTCGATTCCCCATCAACAATTTCATATTTGCTGCCACCCAGTTCCTCCAGGTTGGTCAACTCATTTTCTTCATCAGACATAAGCTTAAATTTTGTGGTTTAACAAATCCCCCGAACACCGCCTGGCAACGGCGAGCACCGCGGCGGATGTTCCGTTTGAAGTCAGTGCATTCACATCAATGCGGTCACGGAAAAAATAATAGGCGACTGCCAGTACGATCAAGAGCACCAATACCCATATCCACCAGTTGGAGGAGCGTTTTCGTTTTACTTCTAAATGAGCCATAATGTTGTTTTAAAGGTTCGGTTACATTAGATTTTACCGCGATCGTCCAGATCCTCGGTGTCGATTTCGGTATGCCTTACCGTATCATTGATGGACTGGTCGGTCTCGGTTATCTCCTTATTCACACTCACCTCTCCAACAACACGGGCATCTTTCTCCACTACCGGTACTTCTGCCGTCTCATTCACTTCGATCGTTCCTTCCTGAAAGTCAGCCGCCGTCGCCTGCCGGTCTACCGGAGTATGTTCAATGTTTACATGCTCCTCGCGAAGACGAATGCTTTCCTCCACCGGGCGTTCCACAATGCGGCTACGCACGCGCACACCACCGGTTTGAACCTTCTCTTTTTCAACCTGAAGCTCCTCTTCAACCACCGGAATACGGCCTGTTTCAGAAAGGGAGTCCTTGTCTTGTGCATTGTCCTGCGTAAAATCTGCATCCAGGATATCTGTATTGATCAGATCGGTATCCAATGGCGCTGTTGCACTTACCGGATCTGTCGCACTTAGCGGGTCGGTGCCAATCGTACCCGGACTTACCCTGCTGTTCTCCCGCGCGCTTGCACTTTGAGCAAAATCGTTCACATCCACTGCACCGAAATTATCCAGGATCTGAACGGCCTGTAAGGTCTGGTTTTCCGTTGTGGTAAATACCGTTACGGTCGTTCCGCGCCTGGCTGCCTCTACATGCGCAGACACATCGTCCTCATCAGAGAAAAGATTGCTAAAGAACCGGCTTATTTTGTCTCCGATACCCTCTTCCTCGTGCCTTGCGGCATTGTCTTCCTGCTGGTTTACCGCATTGCTTCCATAATTACTGCCAGCAATGGTATTGATATCAATATTCTGGCTGTTGAAACCATTGGCGATCAGATAGGCCTTTGCCTCTTGCGCCTGGTTTGCATGTTCAAAAATTCCAACTACTGTTTGTGACATGGTGTTTAAATTTAGTTTTACATTATAGGTTCGTATAGGTTGATGCATCTGTGGGCCCATCTTCAGTACTACGCTCGATGGAGACCTCTTCCCTGCGTAAGCTTTCACGTACCGCTACGGTATCCTCCAGCCGCTGCCGGGTAATGTGAATCTCCTCGACAAGAAATAGTCTCTTAACCAGGACCTCCTTCAGCACCGGGACGATGGTCGTTGAACCTTCCTGGCGCGTTACGGGTGCTTCACCTTCAATAAATTGATTTATTGGCTTCTTCTCCACCGTCAACTCCTCTCGGAACACCGAAACATTTGCATCGTAAGGTTCTTCAATAACTTTCTTGGATACCTGAACCCGCCCGGTCTCTACAACACTGGTACCGATATGGAGATGTTCTTCCATCACCGGAATAACATTCGCTTGTTCAGTCGTTGCTCGCTCCGGGCGATCTTCAGTTCCTTCCCGGTTTATATTTATAGGGTCCATAGTATACATCGTTAGTTTACACTCCACAAAGCAACCTTCTAAACGCTAAAAAGGTTTTCCAAATCTTTCAAGATAACAGCTTCTTAACCTCCAGGTGTGGGCAAACGAGATGGCCAGCACCGGCTGATATTACGGTGACAATCAGTACATTTATTTTAAAATAAATGAAACTTCCTGCTCCTGCGGAAGTTGTTAATTGTAATGTTATAACTAAATCTATTCCTATGGACGAATCAGAAAAACTAACGACCAGAAACGGGCACCCTATTTACGATAATCAAAGTCTTCGTACAGTAGGCAGTCGTGGGCCAGCTACCCTGGAGAACTATCAATTCCTTGAAAAGATGTCGCATTTCGACAGGGAGCGGATACCAGAGCGTGTAGTGCATGCCCGGGGTGCCGGAGCTCATGGTATTTTCGAGGCTTACGGCACCGTTGGTGACGACCATATATCAAAATACACGCGAGCAAAATTCCTACAGGAAAAAGGTAAGCAAACCGAAGTATTCGTACGGTTTTCAAGCGTGATCCATGGCGGTCATTCTCCTGAGACCCTTCGTGATCCAAGGGGTTTCGCTGTTAAAATGTATACTGAAGATGGAAACTGGGACCTTGTGGGTAATAACCTTAAGATTTTCTTTATCCGGGATGCATTGAAATTTCCGGATTTCATTCATTCGTTCAAGCCAGATCCCGTGACCAATATCCAAAATGGCGAACGGCAGTTCGACTTCATCAGCCAGACACCGGAGGCGTTGCACATGATTACTTTCCTGTTTTCTCCATGGGGCATCCCGGCGAATTACCGGCAAATGCAAGGCTCAGGAGTGAACACCTACAAATGGGTAAATCAGGAAGGTGTTGGCGTACTGGTAAAATATCACTGGGAACCCCTTCAGGGAATTAAGAACCTGACAACAGCCATGGCTCAGGATATTCAGGGCAAAAACTTTAATCATGCCACACAGGATCTATATGAGGCCATTGAGAGCGGAAACTTCCCGCAATGGGAACTGTGTGTTCAAATCATGGATGATGGCGAACATCCGGAGCTCGACTTCGATCCGCTTGATGACACCAAGATCTGGCCTAAAGAGCAGTTCCCATGGTATCCTGTAGGTAAAATGACGCTGAACCGAAACCCCGTCAACTACTTTGCCGAGGTAGAGCAATCTGCCTTTGGTACCGGAGTGTTGGTCGATGGCCTTGATTTCTCCGACGACAAAATGCTGCAGGGAAGAACATTCTCCTACTCAGATACGCAACGGTACCGGGTGGGCACCAATTACCTGCAGCTGCCAATCAACGCGCCGAAAAACAAGGTCCTAACGAATCAGCGTGATGGGCAGATGACCTACAACCAGGGGGGAGACCACCTCATCAATCCGCATGTGAACTACGAGCCCAGTACGCTGGGCGGTCCTAAAGAGGCACCAAGACCAGGTAAAGAACACAGTCCGATGTACCATGCTGCACTGGTAAGGCAGAAAATCGAAAAACAGAACAACTTTGGCCAGGCCGGTGAAACGTATCGGAATTTTGAAGAATGGGAACGCGAGGAGCTGATCCTGAACCTGGTGAATACCCTTGCTACAGCTAACAAAGATATCCAGAACAGAATGATAGAGCTCTTCCGCCAGTGTGATCCGGATTACGGGCAACGCGTCGCTGACGGCCTGGCAAAAACAACGGTAAACGAAAGCAATAAAGGGCCTATCGGAACTACGGAGTCCCACAATGCGGTTGTACAGGCAGAGGAAGAAAGCCGCGAGAGCAAACCATATTAACAACCTGATTACCTTTAAAATCCAGTCACCCAAAACATCTATATGGATATCAATGAACAACTGATCAATGCCGCCCGGACGGGCAATCTGGAAGCTATACATTCACTTATCGCCGCAGGTGCGGAAATCAATTTTCAGGATATCAGGGGCTTCACGCCCCTGATCATTGCGAGTTACAACGATCAGCTGGATGCTGTTAAGGTTTTACTGGATGCTAAAGCCGACGTCAACATGCAGGACTTCGGCGGAAACACTGCACTGATGGGGGTATGCTTTAAAGGCTACCCCCAGATTGCAGAACTCTTAATCGCCCATGGTGCAGATCTTAACATCCGTCATGGTAATGGAGGTACCGCGCTGATGTTTGCTGTACTTTTCGGACGCGACGAACTGGTCGATATCATGCTTAAACATGGTGCAGACATTAGTATCCGGGAAAATCGTGGGTTAACAGCCATCGACCTCGCTGTGCAGCAGGGAAACTTGGCGGCCATTGAACTGCTCGAGAAATAGTACTCAGCCGGAGGATGTTTTTTTCTTTGCAAAAAGGTAATTTAACGTACAAACGTGGTTTAATGCAATTCTGTATCTTTTCCGCGATTACCGCAAACAAACACATCCCTAAAATGACTGAGAAACAAAAAGAGAAAGTTCAGATTAAAATAGCAAGTATCCGATCCACACTTGCTGATGAACGAAAAAGGTACGGCGGCTATGATGACAGCCGCGGATTGCGCTACCAGCCCACCGCCTTGTACATTAAGATCGGCGACTATGCCGGGGGCCTCACCTACTTAAGATGGTTCAACAAGAATTTTCCAGATGACTACGGATTTCCAGACTTCCTGCTGGAGTGGACCATTATTCTATTTAAAAATGGGAAAATTAAAGATGCACAACAAAAAGCATTTAAGACCTTTTGCTCCAACACTTACGTGTTTGACAAGTTCTTCGGCAAGCCGGTTGTTCCCATCGAAAAGCAGGAATACTCCAGCACCGAACTTCCTGAATTTGCAGAATACCTGAAGTATACACATACCCAGCCTGAATTATCAGACTTCGCCATCTGGCTTTCTGCACTTGTTGCCTCAGCGCAATTCCAAATACTGAGCCAGAAGTTTATTGACGTACATGTCCGGCTGAAGACAGAAAAAGACCGGGAAACAAGAACCTACCTGATTTTACATGCGAATCAGCTCGTAAACAATTACGCCTAGCGTACCCTCGCCCCGGCAAAACTTTCACGATTATTTCGTCGAACATAACCACCATCTTATTGTTGATACAGGTGATTGCAAAAGCAATCATCTGTATCAACATAAATGAACCATCATGGGCGAGCATAAATTCACCAACAATAAAGAAGAACAGTATTTTGAATTGTATGTCGATGGGCAACGCTCCTTCATCGCATATCAGATGGAGGGAAATAAAGCTTACCTT
>JARKUW010000148.1 GCA_029851965.1 Bacteroidota bacterium
CACAGTATCGGGGACCGCACCATCGGGCGCAGCACAGGCATCGCTATGCCCGACCGCTATGAGAAAGCGCCTGATGCAGAGCAAGCGCTGCAAGTAGCCTGGAAATCTTCACCCGTTGCGTATATGGATGGCTGGAAATCGCCGGTGCTACTGGTGCATGGCGATGATGACCGGAATGTACCTTTCAATCAAAGCACAGACCTGTACAGGCGTCTTGAAGAAAAGGGTGTTCCGGTGGAATCTCTGGTTATACCAGACGATACGCACCACTGGATGAAATATGAAAACCTGATGAAGGTTAATCAGGCAACAGTAGACTTTTTCAAAAAGCACCTGATGCCGAAATAGCGGAAATCAGCACAATCAGGCCGCTTTAAGGGCTTACCCGACGGTAGCGACTTTAAACGGCCTGATGTCTACGGTTTGCCAAACTTCCTGCAACAGATAAGGTTCGTTGTCTTTCCAGCGCGCCAAATCCTCATCGGATTCGAACTGGAGGATAACCACGGAACCATTCATAACACCGCCGGCGTCAAGTGTGGCCCCTCCCATCACGAAATTACCTGACTTCTTAAGCAGACTCATCCCGGCTAAATGATCGGGACGTGCCTTCATGCGCCGTTCCAGTGCGGACGGATCCTTGTAGTCCGTCCCATTGATCAGGTATTGCTTCATCTGTGTATTTTAAGTCCTTCCAAGTATATTATTTTTCCACCGATACGGCTTTGTTTGCTTCTCCAACGCCCCACACGGTTCCTGGTTTATTTCCCATGGTGATCACGAGCTCGCCGCCCTTTACCAGATCCTTATGAGAGAAATAGGTTTTGTTGTGGGTCACGCCGTTTAGCTGCATGGCATTGATGTACTTATTTTCGGGCCCGTTATTCTTTACCACGATATGGAACTTTTTGTCTCCTTCGAGTTTGATGGTCGCTTCATTCACCACCGGACTTCCAAAAACGTATAAACCATTCGCAGGATTCACCGGATAAAAGCCAAGTGCGGATAAAACATACCAGGCTGACATCTGGCCCACATCTTCATTGCCTATGATGCCATCTGGCTTATCTGTATAGAAGTCATCAAGTATAAACCTGACCTTTTCTGCCGTCTTCCAGGGCTGCCCGGTATAATTGTACAGGTAAGTAACGTGATGGCTTGGCTCGTTTCCATGTGCATACTGCCCGATCAGTCCAGAGATGTCGTTGGAGGCTTTATCTCCCATGTCACCTTTCGCAATAAAAAGAGAATCCAGTTTGGTGTTAAAGGCTTTCTCGCCACCAAGAAGCTCCACCAGGCCTTCCACATCCTGAGGAACCAGGAACGTATATTGCCAGCCATTGCCCTCCGTGAAATCACCATGTTCATGAATGGAGATAAAGGGTGTATATGGCGTCCTCCACTGATTTTCCGAGAGCCGTCCCCTCATAAAACCAGCCTTACTGTCGTAATAATTCTTGTAGTATTTTCCTCGCTTGCTGAAGTAAGCGTAGTCGTCCTTTTTACCAAGTTTTTGTGCTACCTGTGCGATACTCCAGTCGGCTATGGCATACTCCAACCCCATCGAAACGGACTCTGCTGTACTATCTGCAGGGATGTAACCGCGTTCTTTTACAAATTTGGTACCCCGGATGTCCTGCATCGCAGTCTTACGCATCGCCTCATAGGCAAGATCGGTATCAAACCCCTTGAAGCCCTTTAACATGGCATCCGCAATCACCGTGACGGCGCTATACCCCACCATGCAATTTGTCTCGTTTGCCATCAGATGCCATACGGGTAAGCTTCCTTGCTGTTTGTAAATGGCAAGCATGGAATTTACCATGTCATTTACGTACGCAGGATGTATGATGGTGGAAAGTGGATTGTTCGCCCGGTACGTATCCCACAGCGAGAACGTAGTCAGGTTCTGGAAACCTTCATTCTTGTGAACCTTCTTATCCGTACCCCAGTACTCGCCATTGACATCATCAAACACAGAAGGTGCAATCATGGTATGGTAGAGTGCAGTGTAGAACTTTTTCATCTGACTTAGCGAATCCGCTTTAACAGTGATCTTCTGCAGCTGCGTATTCCATGCCTGGTCGGCATCCTGCACAACCTTATCGAAGTCCCAACCGGGGATCTCAGTCTTTATGTTCAGCGTGGCGTTCTCAATGCTGACAGGAGAAATCCCAACTTTAACCAGCACTTCCTCGCCTTTTTTCGTTGCAAATGTAATGGCCCCTTTTACATTCTTTGCCTTGAGTTTCGTTCCGGGACGGAGACTTGTACTATCGTACACGGTAAACGTTTTGATCGGCTTGGAGAAAACCGCAGTAAAATATATGCGCTGGTCAACTGCCCAGCCCTTTGAATAGCGGTATCCGGTAATTGTATTTTGACCAACTTTTTCGATGTAGGTTTCTACAGTACCATCCCATCCGATGCCTTCCTGCAGGTCGATAATGATGTGCGACTGGCTGGATGCAGGGAATGTATAGCGGTGCATTCCCACCCGCTTGCTCGTGGTTAACTCTACCCCGATGTTGTATCTTTTCAGATTGACCTGGTAGTAGCCTGGTTTTACCACTTCTTCGTCATGACTGAACGTAGAAATAAAACCGCTTTCGGGATCTTTCTCCGAGCCTTTACCCATCTTCAAAGGTCCGTTCGTCGGCATAAACATAATATCACCCAGGTCCCCGATTCCCGTTCCACTCAGGTGGGTATGCGGAAATCCAATGATGGTTGTGTCTGATACATGATAACCAGAACACCAGTCCCAGCCCTCGGAGATGCTCTCCGGTCCGAGTTGTACCGCCCCGAAAGGAACACTGGCGCCAACAAACACATGGCCGTGGAAGCCGGAACCAATCATCGGGTCTACATACTTGGTAAGCCCGGAGGCTTTACCGCTTTTCGTAAGACTTACACCTTTTGTTTGTGCATAAGCACTCGTACTGATGGCCAGAACTGCGGCCAGATAACATATCTTCTTCATTTCGCAAGTTTCATTCGGTTATGCACCGAAGATATAAAAGATTTTACTAAAACGTTTAAATGAGTGAGCCGGATAGGTATTAAAGCTACAGTGTATTGAATTTTAAAGTATTATTTTTTTTCGTTCCCCTCATCAGCTATATTTAAAAAAAACCGAATATGGCCTTTAAACGATTAAAAATCCCGGCGTGTACTGCGCTTCTGTTGTGTGCAACAATTTTACTACCATCTATAACAACTGCTCAAACGCCTGCTTCGAAAAAGGCCACTTCGCAGGCTACTGCAGATCAAAACTGGACCAGGCTTCTGGATAAGAACCTAACGCAGTGGGGTAACTACCTGGCATTTAGCCATAAACCAGATTACAACGGTAAACCTCCCGTAGATGAGAAAGGAAACTTGATTGAACCCATCGGTTACAACAAAGACACGAAAGGCGTTTTTACCATACAGGAGCAACAAGGCGACCCTGTGCTCCGTGTGAGTGGGGAGGTATACGGATGCCTTTATACCAAAGAAGAATATGAGAACTTCCATCTGAAACTTCAGGTAAAGTGGGGAACAAAGGCCTATGGACCACGGATTGGTAAGCTCAAAGACTCCGGAATCTTGTATTTTTCCCAGGGTGAAGCGGGTGTAGACTACTGGCGCGCCTGGATGCTGTCTCAGGAGTTCCAGATCATGGAAGGGCATACCGGCGACTACTGGAACATCAGTACATCTGCCGCTGACATCCGTGCATTTTTGCCGGAAGGTAAAATGAACAGCATTGCCGATGCAAGTCAGCCCTTTTTAAACTTCGGAACCGGTGCACCTGAAGGCTTATGTATCAGAAATGAAAATCACGAGAAGCCAGGCAATGAATGGAATACCATAGAGCTCATCTGTTACCAGGGTAAGAGCCTCCATATTGTAAACGGGCATGTGGTCATGATCCTGAAGAACTCACATTATGTAGAGGATGGAAAGAAAATTCCACTTGTAAAAGGTAAGATCCAGCTACAAAGTGAAGGCAACGAGGTGTACTTTAAAGATGTACAGGTCAGGAACATCAATTCCATGCCTGCGGAATACCAGAAGTACTACAATTGATGCCCAACACAAAACTGCTTAACCAAATATAAACTGATATGAGAAATAAACTTTTTCTGCTCGCCGTTATGGCCGTTTTAGTACCCCTGATTTCCGTTGCCCAAAGCGGGAAGGTGTTCGACAACCTGACTTTATCCAGCAAGATCTTAAAGGGCGACCGGAAGTTTGCGATTTACCTGCCGCCGGATTACGAAAGTTCACAGCGGAGCTATCCTGTACTGTACCTTTTACATGGCGGTGGAGACGATCAAACCGGATGGGTACAGTTTGGTGAAGTACTGTCCATTGCAGATAAATCCTTTCAATCGGGTGAGGCTACGCCGATGATCATCGTTATGCCGGATGCGAATACCGGTCGTCGCGGTTACTTCAACGACATCAAGGGAGATTGGAACTATGAGGATTTCTTCTTCCAGGAACTGATGCCTTATGTCGAGAAAAAATACCGCATTAAGCAGGAGAAAAAATACCGGGCGATCGCAGGATTGTCGATGGGTGGCGGAGGTACTTTCATGTATGCGCTGCACCATCCGGAGTTATTCTCTTCGGCCTGCCCGCTGAGCGCCTCTGTAGGTCCACTTTCACTGGAAGATGCCAAAACGAGCGTCAGAAGGTCTTCACCGCAAGCCAGCGATGCAAGTATTGAAACCTATTACAAGCGCCACAGCACCCTGGCCCTGCTGGACTCGCTGACCGGCGACCAGAAAAAGGCAATTCGCTGGTACATGGACTGCGGGGATGATGACTTTCTATATGAAGGAAATTCCCTTGTACACATTGCGATGCGCAAGAAGGAGATTCCCCATGAATTCCGTATCCGTGACGGCGCACACAACTGGACATACTGGCGCGCTTCGCTGCCAAAGGTACTGGAGTTTGTCTCTCAGGGCTTCCATCAGTACTAAGTTACTCACCTGCTGCTTTCCTTAAGGCCTCAATGTCAAACCGCGTCATTTTCATGAATGCCTCCATGACTTTGGGTGCCTTTTCCGGATCGCTCATTAAACTGCCGAGGATGGAAGGAACCACCTGCCACCATACGCCGTAAGCATCCTGGCACCAGCCGCACTTTCCCTCCTGCCCTCCTTCAGAGAGGTTTACCCAGTAGAAATCAATTTCTTCCTGCGTCTCACAGTTGATGACCAGGCTAACCCCTTCGTTGAAGCCGAAGTTATGCGGCCCGGTGCTGTCCATTGCGGACATCCGGAATCCGTTTATAGAAAACTGAGCATGTTTTATATTTCCTTCCGTATCATGTTCCCCCGCTTCATATTTCGCAACGAAGTCTACCGCGCTGTTCTTAAATAAAGTCGTGTAAAAGTCAATTGCCCCTGCCGCTTTGCCATTCTGTCCGCCGGTAAACATCAGCGCCGGAAATACATCCGCCTGCTCGCCTTCGAGTAAGCTCAAAGTTAGCTGCCAGGAAACCCCATACTTGTCTTCTACCCATCCGTATCTGCTGCTCCATGGATAGCTGTCCAGAGGCATCAGAACCTTACCTCCCTGGTTCAATAAATTCCAGGCGCGATCAAGTTCATCGGCTGTCTTGCAAATGTTAAAGAAAGATATTGACGGGTTGGGCTTAAAGGCAGGCCCGCCGTTTAAACCCATAAACTGCCGCCCTTTGATGTGGAACGTCACGACCATAGGTGTACAGATTTTTAATGCTGCGTCGTCAAATGCCTTGCAATATAATTCTGCAGCCTGCTTTGCATTTCCATCAAACCAGAGGCATGGGTAGATTGAATTGTTCATAGTCTTACGTTTAAATTGCACCGGTGTTCCTGACAGCCATCAAGGGAGTTTAGCCCGCCTTCATGTAGTCAAACGCACCTTTCCTTAAATTGATGTTGTATTCCAGATATGCTTTCATACAGGCCAGGAAATTCGCCCAGCCTTCTGTATTACTCATCAGCCACTTCAAACCCGCCTCATTATTCTCCATAGTTCCTTCGGTTACCGTAACGATAGTGGCGTCTCCGGAAACTAGCGCTAAACTGATTTCTACCAGGGTCTCGGTGTTTTCATTATCCCAGTAGAAGGAAACATAGCGAGCCGGCAGCAGTTCTTTTATCCGAATGGGAAACTCGCCCTCAAACTCCGGAAACTGCCACATGACCGTTTCGCCAGCCTTCATGACGCCGGAACCTTTGGCTATAAAGTACTGGCTCATCTTTTCCGGGTCTACAATGGCTTCATAAACTTCCGGTGGCGTCTTGGAGATCTGTATTTTTACTTTTATCGAGAGAGATGCTGAATTCATATGTGATTTGTAATTGTGTTTAGGTAAAAAGGGAACAGCGTAGCTGTTCAACCAGCCGCTTGCCGGCCTTGACCCGGCGTTGATCCGGCCTTGATCCGGCTAGAGCTGGATTAACGGCGGGTTAAAGGCCACTGAACACCGGTGCTTCCACCAGGCGATTGAAAAGATGATCTGCTACAGCTGCTTTGGTGTTCATCTGGCTAATTTGAGTAAGTGTTTTTATTGTTTCGGAAAGTTCTTGTCGGCTTTCACTTCATTTATTTGTAAGGTATGCCGTGAGGTGTGCCCTGGGATGAACAGGAACCATTGGTAAGCATCTATCGGCCCAAACGGGGAGTCAGATATGTGACTGCGCAGATCATCTGCAGCCACATTATCGATGTACGAAAATATTGCTTTCCGGTCATTCTGCAAGGCCTCAAGTGCTTGCCTGGGCGAATTATAGATACCTTTACCCGTCAGTTCCGCGCCTGCTTTCGCCTTATGGCTCCGGTCATTGATTCCGTCGATGACCGCCTCATCTGTAACCTTTACTTCTGCCCTGCGGTCCGGGTTTGCGGGACTTTCCATGGCTTTTTTACTGAAGTCAAAAAGTGTTCGCTCGGTTAACACAATATGTTCCAGGCACTGGCTGATCGACCAGCGATCTGCCGCAGGTTTAAACTGCAGTTGCGCCGGGCTCAGCCCCTCTACACTGTTCTTCAATGTTTCGAAGGTTTTCTGGTAGTAATCCAACAAAAATGGTTTGCCGTGTAAGGCTGCGGCAGCAACCTTCTCTGCGGGCACATTTTGCTGTGCTGCTGCATCACCCATTAGAATGAACAGCAGCGCGAATAGACAAAGAATTCTTTTCATCATCATTTTTTTTAAACGTATGATGCTGTCGGATTTGAAGCGTCAGGAAGCTAACGCAGCGGTCATCATCATACCGTGAATTTTATATTTATGTAGCTCAAGAAATTCGATCCGAGTTTTACGTTTCACATATTTCTTTAAGTCTGGCAAGTGCCCGGGGATAGGTGTCCTTAAAGTAATCTAACATGGATTCGTGCACATCAACATCGACTGTCAAATCGGTCACACCATTTTCATGCTCAAAGCTGTAATTTTCGAAAGAGCCGACCCAGTCGGCGACCGCGGGCCCTTCGGTCACTTCATTTCCGTTGTCCAGCAAGCCGGTATATTCAACAGAGACAAACTTGTTTGGTATGTTTTCCCGTACCAAGCCGACCATACCCTCTTTCTTGCCTTCCTTGTTTGTACCAACAAAGTTTATTTTACTTCCTTTATCCCAGCTGCCTTCATATTCAGAGCCTGGATTGAAAACCGCCGTCCACTGCCGGTAAGTTTCCTGCGCCAGCATGGTATTGTATACCTTCGGGACATCTGCCCCGATTGCTGTTTTGAATTGCATTCTTTCCATAATATATCTGTATTTAGGTTATTTATTGGCATGGTTGATCATCCAGCACACGCCGTACTTATCCTTAAAGGAACCGAAGTAGTCTCCCCAGAACATATCCGCCATGGGCATTTCGATCTCACCATCGGCAGAGAGTCCATGAAAAAGGCGATCAGCATCCTCCCTGCTGTCCGGGCTTATACTGATGTAGTTGTTGTTTCCGATCGTTAAAACCTGACCCTGCGACTCGAAGCAGTCGGATGCCATCAGGAACTGCCCATCACCCAGCGGTATGGAAACATGCATCACCAGATTTCTTTCGTGCTCCGGAAAGCTTTCCGAACCGGGTGCGTCACTCATTTTCTGGACGAACAGTTCTCCGCCAAATACCGACTGGTAAAATTGAAATGCTTCAAGGGCATTGCCGTTGAAATTCAGATATGGATTAAGTTTCATAACACAGAGCTGCTTTAACTTACGGGTGAATTCCCGTATGATCAAAGCTAAGAAACCAGCCATCCATTCCGCTTGCCATAAGGCAAGAAATACAGGTAATTAACTTTCTTTTACAAGTTCTTTTCTGATGCGACTTAAAGAAGTGTCTGTGATGCCGAGATAGCTGGCGATGAATTTCAAAGGTGCCTGCTGCAGGATTTCGGGGTGTTCTTTCTGTAATGTTTTGTACCGTTCACTTGCCGAGTCCGTGATCATTGATGTTGTGCGCTGCTTTAATTTAAACAGGCTCTCCGACATCCATGCCCTGCCCCATTCATTGAAGCCTTTAATGGAATGATACAATACCTGAAAGCGCTCCAGATCTATCGCGTAGCACTCACAATCTGTTAACGCCTGGAAATACTCGACGGTAGGAATTCTGTGGAACAGAGAGACCACGTCAATTGCAATTTCATTTTTACCGATAAAGCCTGTAGTGATGTCATTTCCATCATAATCGTAAACATAGGAACGGATGAGCCCCTGATCTACACAGAAGTAGCTGTTTGAGATCTCGCCCTTTTTAAGCAGAAAAGCGCCTTTATTGAATGATATCTTCTGATGGGCATCAAAGATTAGCTCAAGCTCAGCCGCGGTAAGCAGCGGATGGCGGTATAAACACTGTAAGACGGACATGTTCTAAGTTAACAATCCAGCATCTAAAAATGAATAGATTCCGCTAAAAAGACCAGGCCGGAAGCAAGTTAATTTTTAAATCGTGTATCCCCGCGTTGATTTTCGGATCAAGGATCCAACAGCCGAATTTGATTTAGGCATTTGCTGTTTCCCGCTTATTATTAACTTGCGATTATAAAAACAGAATTGTCTATGGAAGACTTTAAAAATCAACTGCAAGCGATGTTTGTTGCGGAGGAAGAGATTCCCACCGAACACCGCATTGAACAGATCCATCAACGGAAATATCTTGTCAACGGCGAAATGCGCGAATGGGACGGGGATGTGACAGAAGTTTACTCACCCGTTTGCGTTCCTGACGCCCAGGGCGTATTGCAGCGTAAACTGATTGGCACCTACCCCGTCTGCGGGGAAAAAGAAGGCATGGAAGCCCTGGATGCGGCTCTTGCGGCTTACGACAATGGCCGTGGTGAATGGCCGACAATGAGTGTTGACGAGCGGATAAAATGCATGGAACGCTTTGTTTATAAGATGAGCGAGCAGCGCAGCCTGGTGGTAAAGTTGCTGATGTGGGAAATTGGCAAATCTTATGGAGATTCCTTAAAGGAGTTTGACCGTACCATAGAATACATCAATG
>JARKUW010000258.1 GCA_029851965.1 Bacteroidota bacterium
CGTGCTGGTTGTTTCTGAAAAGAAAATGAAGGAACTCGGTGTGGAGCCGATTGCCAGGCTGGTGAGTTACAGCGTTGCAGGTGTGCCACCGAGGGTGATGGGCATTGGTCCGATTGCGGCAATTCCAAAAGCACTGAAGATGGCTGGAATGAAGCTGGATCAAATGAACCTGATCGAGTTGAATGAGGCTTTCGCTTCACAGTCACTGGCTATTGTTCGGGAGCTGGGCATTAATACCGATATTTTAAATGTGAATGGTGGTGGTATCGCTTTAGGGCACCCACTGGGTTGTTCGGGCGCTAAACTATCCGTGCAGCTGTTCAATGAACTGAAAAGAAGAGATCAGAAGTACGGTATGGTAACCATGTGCGTGGGCACAGGCCAGGGTGCAGCGGGAATCTTCGAAATGTTATAATCTTAAAAAAACAGATGAGCTTGCTCAATTAAATATTACAAGTATGGACACTACAGACAAAAAAACAATAAAAGGAGGCGAATTCTTAATTTCCGAAACCACTTATCAGGATGTATTTATCCCAGAGGAGTTTGATGAAGAACAGGTGATGATTGCGCAGACTTGCCGTGATTTCCTGACGGCAGAGGTATTCCCGAATCTGGACCGCATTGATGCGCAGGAAGAGGGTTTGATGGAGTCACTTTTGGAAAAAGCAGGTGAGCTGGGTATTTTAGGTGTTTCCATCCCCGAAGAATTCGGCGGCTTTGGTAAGAACTTCAACACCTCCATGCTGGTTGCCGATATTATCGGCGCAGGGCATTCGTTTGCTGTGGCTTTGTCTGCCCATACTGGAATTGGTACCCTGCCGATCCTGTACTATGGAAATGAAGCGCAAAAGGCGAAATACATTCCGAAATTAGGAACGGGTGAATGGAAAGCTTCTTATTGCTTAACAGAACCGAATGCGGGATCTGATGCAAACTCCGGCCGTACAAAAGCCAAACTTTCTGAGGATGGAAAACACTACATCATCAACGGGCAGAAGATGTGGATCACCAATGGTGGTTTCGCTGATATCTTCATCGTGTTTGCGAAAATTGATGATGACAAGAACTTAACCGCCTTTATTGTAGAACGTGATTTCGGTGGCATCACCATGAATCCGGAAGAACACAAAATGGGTATTAAAGGTTCTTCAACCCGCCAGGTGTTCTTTAACGATTGCCATGTGCCAGTTGAAAACATGCTTTCCGATCGTGAAAATGGATTTAAGATAGCTGTAAATATCCTGAATATCGGCCGTATCAAACTTGCCGCTGCTGCTATTGGCGCTTCAAAAAAGGTGATTGATCATGCGATCAACTACTCCAATGAACGTGTACAGTTTGAACGTGTGATATCGAAATACGGTGCAATCAGACATAAACTTGCTGAAATGGCAACAAAGGTTTACGCTGTGGAAAGTGCAGCTTACCGTGCGGGGCAGAATATTGATGATGCCTACGATGCACTAGTTGCCGGCGGTATGGATGCAAGTAAAGCAAAATTGAAGTCCACGGAGCAGTTTGCTGTAGAATGCGCAATCTTGAAAGTTTGGGGTTCTGAAGCATTGGACTATGTGGTGGATGAAGGTGTGCAGGTTTATGGCGGTATGGGCTTTTCAGCCGATGCACCGATGGACCGTGCCTACCGCGATGCCCGTATCAATCGGATTTTCGAGGGTACAAACGAGATTAACCGCCTGCTTACCGTCGATATGATGTTGAAGCGCGCGATGAAAGGCGAGTTAGATTTGATGACGCCTGCAACTGCAGTAGCATCTGAACTGATGTCTATCCCGGATTTCGGTGAGCCAGATGATACCTTGTTCGCTGCGGAGAAGAAGATCATTCAGAATCTTAAAAAAGCAACCCTGATGGTCGCTGGATCTGCAGTTCAGAAACTGATGATGAGCCTTTCCAAAGAGCAGGAGATTTTAATGAACATTGCCGACATGGCAAGCTATGTATATGTAGCAGAATCGGCCATGTTGAGAACCGAGAAGTTGGTGAGCCTGCGTGGTGAAGCAGCTTGCGAAGGCCAGTTGAACATGATGCGCATATACTTTGTAGAAGCAGTGGATGCTGTTGCAAAGGCAGGTAAAGAAGCACTATGGGCTTTTGGTGAAGGTGATGAGCTACGCATGATGCTTGTAGGCTTACGCAGATTTACGAAAATGGAACCATTTAACGTGAAAGCGGCAAGACAAGCAGTTGCGCAAGAACTCATTGCAGCAAACAAATACTGCTACTAATCAGCGATAAAGGCATACGCTCCGCCGTCCTGCATGAATTTGCAGGGCGGTTTTTTGTTTGTTGTTAAAAAAGGTTAAAAATTGTTCTCTCGCATATAAAAGACTATTTTTGCTGATATGTTCAGAAATGCCCTTTTTCTTGCTTGTGCCGTCCTATGCGTAGTGATGTCGTCATGCGGTGATGTGGTAGAATATAACCAAAAGATGCAACTTGAGGTGGACGTGGATTCCATTGATCGCTTCATCAGTAAAAACAACCTCACTTTTACCAGGCACCGAACTGGTTTGTACAGCCAGATTTTACAAGCTGGAGGAGGGGATTATGAAATTGAAGCAGACGATGACATCCTGGTAAACTACACGGGCAAAATGCTTAACGGCGTAATTGTTGAACGGGGCGACTCTGTGAAGTTGAAGTATTCCGGAATGATTGAAGGTTGGAGAGTAGGGCTGCCTATGATTAAGCCAGGTGGTTCGATCAGACTGCTGATTCCTTCAGCGCTGGCTTATACCGATAAACAAGTTGGCTTAATTCCACCAAACTCAAACCTGGACTATGTGATTGTACTGAGAGCGATTTACCGTAAAGGCCAGTTATTGCCCGGCACGATGCCTAATGACCCGGATGGTGATCCTGCAACCAATGATGGCGGTGGTGTAACGCTTGAACCTGACTACTAAAAATACAATTTAAATAAATGATGTTAAAAAAGTTATCTCTATACGCTGTTGCCATAGTTGGCGCGATTACCATACTGAGTTCATGTGAGAAAGAATATGAACCAATCGAAAGCATCGACGACGCTAAGCTTACGCAATACATTACCAGTAAAAATCTGCAGGTTACAAAAGACCCTTCTGGTTTTTACTACGAAATCGTAAATCCTGGTGTGGGCGAAAAAACCTACGACCGCCTGGACTCCGTGTTATACAACTTTGAAATTAAGTCTTTAGACGGCAAAAGCTATTATAACACAACCATGGATGCAGCCAACATTGCAACAGTGGTCGGTTTTTCTGATAAAATCATTCTAAGCAAATCAATTCCCGGCATCAGAACATCCATCATGGCTTTGAAACCGGGTGGCACAGCCAACGTGTTGGTGCCTTCATACCTTGCCTTCGGTAAGAATGGAGAGACTAAGTTGAATGTTCCGTCAAATGAATCGTTACTAATTGAGGTAAAAACGCTTCCGGAAACATCTCAGGCAGTACGTGATGAGAATTTAATCAAAGCATTCGTGCAGCGGAATAATCTGAATGCTACACGTGATGGCTCGGGCGTATATTATGTGATTGAAAAAGCAGGTAACGGTCAGGAGATTAATGCCGCATCTACATTGTACCCATTTTACACGGGCCGTGTACTGGATGGTGCAGAATTTCAGACGAGTAAGGACACTTCTGCAACCCTGGCGTTTAGGGGAACAATTCCAGGATGGCAACGTGTTTTACCAAATATCAAAGAAGGTGGCAAGATGAGAATGATCATCCCTTCAGGACTAGCTTATGGTTCTGCTGGTAGCGGTAACAGCACCGTAATTAAGATGAATTCGATCCTTGACTTTGATGTTGAAATCTGGAAAGTAAAAAACTAAATGGGGCTGTCGTTTAAAGCGGCCTTGTAAACCCGGAGCATTCTGTCTCTGGCAAAAGCATGATCTACAATAGGTGGGTCATGCTTTTCTTGTTTATACTGCGGCGCCCATTTGTAGATGTAGACGTTCTTAGGGTCAAACTTCTTTGCTTGCAGTTCCGGATTGAACACCCGAAAGAAAGGTGCGGCGTCGTTTCCACTTCCGCAGGCCCATTGCCAGCCACCAACATTACTTGCCAGTTCATAGTCCAGCAACTTTTCGGCGAAGTAAGCCTCTCCCCAGCGCCAATCGATCAGCAGGTGTTTTGTTAAAAAGCTTGCGACCACCATACGCACACGATTGTGCATGAACCCAGTCTGGTTCAGCTGCTGCATGCCAGCATCCACAATGGGGTATCCTGTTCTGCCCTGGCACCAGGCCTCAAATTCTTGTTCGTTATTGCGCCATCGGATCCTGTCGTAAGCCGGCTTAAAAGCATGGTTGCGCACCTGCGGGAAGTGATACAATATCATCATGTAGAAGTCGCGCCAGATGAGCTCAGACAGCCATTTCTCCGCGTGATGGTTAAGCGCGGTTCTTGCCGCTTCGCGGATGCTTATCGTTCCGAATCGCAGGTGTAGGCCCATGTAACTGGTGGCGTCATCCGCAGGGTAGTCTCTCCGGAGCTCATAGCTTGCCAACTTGCCGGAAAAGTCAACCCCCGGAAATGTTATGTCCATGTCCTCAAATCCAATTTCCTGCAAGCTGGGCATTGCAAATGCATCAGTTTTATAGAACATCCCGAAATACTTTTCTGTCGGGTAGGCTTTAACATAGAAGTCGTTCAGCTTAATTTTCCATTGCTTGGCGTATGGTGTAAACACCGTGTAGGGGGTACCGTCTGCTTTTATAACCTCTGCTTTCTCGAAGATCACCTGATCCTTATAGGTTAAAAATGGAATTGCTTGCGCGTGCAGCAGCGCACTGATCTTCGTGTCCCTTTCTTTTGCATAAGGTTCATAGTCATGGTTGCAGTACACCCCTTTAACATCATATTCGCTAAGTACTTCCTGGAAGCTGTCTTGCGGAAGGCCATACTTAACCAGCATTGAGCTGCCTAGATTTTCCAGTTGTTGCTTCACATGTTGTATGCGCCGATGGATAAAGACCACACGTCTGTCTGCTTTTGGTAGTGGATCAAGGATGGCTTTGTCAAATATGAACAGGGGCAACACCGGGTATCCTGATTTAAGCGCGGCATGCAATGCTGCATTATCTTCTAGTCTGATGTCGCGGCGGAGCCAGCAAATGCTAATTTCTTTTCTCATGCGTATAGGTCTGCAACTGCGTCCTGTAGCAGGTTGTATTTAAACTTGAATCCAGTATCGAGCACTTTTTGCGCAGAGGTATTTGTGCTGGTCAGCGCCACAATGCTCATCTCACCCATGATGGTTTGTATCAAGGGTGCCGGAACGTTAATTGGCCATACGGGCCGGCCCATAGCTTCTGCCAACGTCTGCGTCAGTGTTTTGTTGATAACCGGGGTTGGTGCAGTTGCATTAAAAATCCCATCAATGGGTTGTTCAAGTGCATGGATGTACAAGTTCACCATATCATCCAGGTGGATCCAGGGCACCCATTGTTTACCTGTGCCCAAGGCTGCGCCCAAGAATAATTTAACAGGTAAAGCCATCAGTGGCAGTCCGCCTTTTTTCTTGTCCAGGATAAAACCAGTGCGGAGTTTAACGATGCGTAAGTGCTCAATGGCAAATTCATCAACGGCAGCCTCCCACTGTGCACAGCAGGTTGCAAGAAAATCATCACCAACAGTGCTTTCTTCGGTCAGCAGCTCGTCGCCGCGATTACCATAAAAGCCCGTTGCAGATGCGGAAATGATGGTTTTGACGTCGTGCTTGCTGCTGGAAAGACCTTTAAGCAATAG
>JARKUW010000004.1 GCA_029851965.1 Bacteroidota bacterium
GGTTCCTATCAGGTGTATGCCGCCTACCTCGGCTTAACTACTGCAACGAAAGTCGTTTCCATTACAGATACAGAATTTAAAGTGAATATTGGTGATCTGGCCATGGAAGATGGCGGCCTGGATCTAAAAACAGTAGAAATCAAAGGGGAAGCGCCTCCGGTAATTGTGAAGAAGGATACACTGGAGTTCAACGCCGGATCCTTCAAAGTACGTGAAAACGCCGTTGTTGAGGATGTACTTAAGAAATTGCCCGGTGTGGAAGTCGCTAAGGATGGATCGGTGAAGGCACAGGGCGAAACCGTTACACGGGTAAAAGTGGATGGTAAGGAGTTTTTCGGCAACGATCCTCTGCTGGCAACCAAGAACCTGCCTGCAGATATGATCGACAAGATACAGGTGATTGATCAGATGTCTGATCAGGCACAATTTACAGGAATTGATGATGGCAACCGGGAAAAGGTAATCAACATCACGACGAAGAAAGATAAGAAGAACGGCTTTTTCGGGAATTCAAGTGCCGGTTATGGCACGGATGACCGGTATGATGTAAATCTCAACGTCAATAAATTCAACGGGGAACAACAGATGTCTGTAGTTGCGCAGTTTAACAACGTGAACCAGCAGAGTTTCGGTGGTGGTTCTTCTGGTGGTGGAGGCGGAAGAGGCGGGATGCAAATGGGCGGCGGCGGTGCCGGACAACAGGGTATCACTACAACAAACGCAGCCGGACTGAACTATGCAAACATCTTCAATAACGGAAAAACGGAGTTAAATGCAAGCTACTTTTTCAACAAAACTTCCCTTTTTAATGAACAGAATAGCTTCACCCGGAATTTACTCGGAAATACCGTTACAACGTTCGAAGATGCCATGCGCAGTACCACGGATCGCAGCAATCACCGGTTTAATTTACTGTTTGACACCAAGATTGACTCCCTAACCTCGATACGCATTCAGCCAAACATCAGTTATACGGAAACAAGCATCAACCGTTCCCAGGATTACACAAACAACTATGGCGACAATGTTGCTGTAGGAACGCAGACGTACCGGACAAACTCTACGACACCTACACTATCGGACAATTTGCTGATCAGGCGGAAATTCCTGAAGAAAGGCAGGTCCTTGTCCTTAAACGTCAATACGAGCGTTAACAACAGCAACGCGGATAACTTCAACAACATTATTGAAAATACAACTGCCTTAGGGGACAGCTCAGGCAGAACCACCGATCAGTTCAACGACCAGGATTCAAGATCCTTTGGCAATACAGCCAGAGTGGTCTATACCGAGCCGCTCTCGCAAACCTTTAGCCTGGAACTGAATTACGAGAACAGGTATAATTTCGACAAGTCCAACCGTTACACGTACAACTTCAATCCCATCACCTCGCAATATGACTTGCTGGATCTTACGTATACCAATAACTATGAAAATACAACGCTGACGAATGCACTGGGCTTCAGCTTCAATAAAACAGGCAAGAAGTACACCTGGAACGCCGGTCTGGCGGTGCAAAATACCGACCGGGAGAACAATAACGTGACTACGGGGAACATCATCAACCAGAACTTTTATAACCTGACGCCAAGTGCACAGCTTAGATATACCTTCAGCAACAGCAAGCGACTAAGGATTAACTACCGCGGCCGGACACAGCAGCCTTCCATCAGTCAGATTCAACCCATACGTGATAACTCCAACACGCAAAGCGTGCCCATCGGTAATCCGGGCTTGAAGCCCGCTTTTACGAATAACTTAAGCGTGTTCTACAACAACTTTGATTTCGCGAATTACCGTTCTTTATTCCTGTTTGCCAACTTCAGCCAAACGTTAAACGCCTTCGGAAACAACAGCTCTATTATTGAAAACGACCCGACAGATTCAACCAACAACGGGAAAATTGCTGTCATGCCGGTCAATGTGAGTGGGGTGTATCAGGGAAATATTTTTGGTAGTGTGGGGCTGCCCATCATCCCTGGGAACAAGTTAAACCTCAACATCACGGCAGGTGGTAATTTCGCCAGAGGGGTAAACTACACGAACTCCATTAAAAACATAACCAACGACTGGAGCTTGACCCACGGGTATAAGCTGGTATCAAGTCTTGAGAAGTTCGATTTCACTGCGGGTATCTCCGGATCAATGAACCGCTCTACTTACTCTGCACAAGCACAGAATAACACCACCTACTACACACTAAATCCTACACTCGACATCAGCTACATGTTTCCTGGAAACATCCGCCTTGCTGCCGATGTAGACTATTATCAGAATACCGGAAGAGGGGATCAGTTCGATACAAATTATACCCTGCTTAACGGATACATCAGTAAACAGTTCTTCAAAAACAGGGGCACCTTTAAATTCGCCGTGAATGATGCATTGAACCAGAACCAGGGTGTTATCCGAACCAGTAGCAACAATACCATCAGAGACTTGAATTTCAACGTCCTGAAAAGGTATTACATGGTATCCTTCACCTATTCCTTAAACAGAATGGGTGGGAAAACCATCAACCCGGAAACGCGTGAGGGACGTGGAAGTGGTCAGGGCCGCATGAGAACGCGTATGTAATTTGACCGGCACCAAAGCGCCTGGAAGCCTGCTTTATTACTTATTTGTAATAATAAGCGGGAGGACCTTGTTAAGGTTGCCTTTATTTGGATTTATTATAGATAAAGGCTAAATTGCCGCCTAATTCGTTGTATGAAACTATCACAATTAAACCCCGGAGAACAAGGTACGATCGTTGCGTTTACTGACCTGGAAATGTCTGTAAAGCTAATGGAGATGGGATGTCTGCCTGGCGAAATTGTAGAAGTTGAGCGTTTCGCCCCTCTGGGTGATCCAATTGCCATTCGTGTGGCTGGCTATCAACTGTGTTTACGTAAAACTGAAGCATCTGTTATCATAATTCAATAAAGTTTGGCATCCAATATAAAAATTGCCTTAGTTGGTAACCCCAATACGGGCAAATCAACATTGTTTAATATACTTACCGGATTAAACCAGAAGATCGGAAACTTTCCTGGCATTACGGTAGATAAAAAGGTGGGTTTCTGTAAACTGGGTGCTGACAAGCAAGCTGAAATAATCGATCTTCCCGGAACCTATAGCCTGTATCCCAAAAGCCGGGATGAGCGCATCGCGTTCCAGGTTTTGGCGGATTCCACAAACGCTAGTTATCCGGATATTGTCGTCGTTGTTGCCGATGCAACCAATTTGCGGCGTAATTTATTGCTCTTTACCCAGGTCGCAGACCTGAATGTTCCCGTTATCCTGGCGCTGAACATGACCGACATGGCCCGGAAGGAAGGCATCGACATTGATGTGGATAAGCTTGCTGAACGCCTCGGCGTGCAAGTCGTGGCCATCTCAGCAAGGAGCAATGTTGGTATTCAGGAACTCAAACAAGCCATTTTAAATACCAATATACCAACGCAGTTAAAAGGTACGGACATTCATGCGCTGGCACCAGAAGCCATTCAGCACACCAGGGAACTGCTGGGAACTGATAATGAATATCTCTGCATGCAGGTCCTGCATCAGCACGAGCACCTCAGTGTCTATACGGAAATAGAACACGAGGCTCTTGAGGAAATAAAGTCCTCCAATAATTTCGAATCGAACAAATTGCAGGCTGCGGAAACGATTGCCCGTTACCGGTACCTCAGCACCGTTTTAAGCGGGGTAGTGGTGGATACCGGAGCTACCCGCAAGTTCGCCTTCAGTGATAAACTGGATGCGGTGCTGACCAACAAGTTCTGGGGCTTCATCATCTTTATCCTGATCCTGTTCTTTATTTTCAATTCCATATTTTCCTGGTCTGAATACCCGATGGAACTCATTGAAAATGGATTCCTTTGGTTGTCCGACTATGGTCATGCGCACTTTCCTCCCGGCATACTAACCAACTTGTTTTTTGATGGTATCCTTGCCGGATTGGGTGGAATTTTGATCTTTATACCCCAGATCGCCATCTTGTTTGCTTTCATCTCTGTGCTGGAAGATACCGGATATATGTCCAGGGTGACCTTCATGATGGATAAGATCATGCGCAAATTCGGGTTAAGCGGGAAATCCGTCGTACCGATGATCGGCAGTCTGGCTTGTGCAGTGCCCTCTATTATGAGTGCAAGGAACATTGAGAACTGGAAAGACCGGATCATCACGATCATGGTTTCTCCACTGGTAAGCTGTTCTGCACGCCTCCCCGTATATACATTACTGATATCGCTGATTATTCCCGATAAAGCGCTATTTGGCTTCATAAACCTGCAAGGTTTGACTTTGATGGCCATGTATGTAATCAGTATTCTGGCCGCAGTGCTTGTGGCAATGGTGATGAAATTCCTGATCAAAGCAAAGGAGAAATCCTACTTCATCATGGAACTACCCGTCTACCGGATGCCAAGGTGGAAAAACGTTGCTTATACGATGTACGAAAAATCGAAAACCTTCGTGCTGGAAGCAGGTAAAGTGATCATCGCCATTTCTATCATTCTATGGGTGCTTGCCACATACGGCCCACCCGCGCGCTTTGCAGAGATCGATCGCAAGTACGATCAGCTGGAGCAGTCTAAGGATGAGAATACCATAAACACCATAGAAAGAGACCGCTCCGCGGAAAAGCTCGAGAACTCTTATGCCGGTATTCTTGGTCATACCATTGAGCCGGTCATTAAGCCTCTCGGATTCGACTGGAAGATCGGTATTGCGCTGGTAACTTCATTTGCAGCGCGTGAAGCGTTTGTCGGTACAATGGCCACCATTTACAGCGTTGAAAGTGCAGAACAGGGGAGCACCATCCGCAATAAAATGCTTGCGGCAAAAAATCCGGACACCGGTTTGCCGGTATTTACGTTCGCAACGGGCTTTTCCTTGATGCTGTTCTATGCTTTCGCCATGCAATGTATGAGTACGGTTGCGGTGGTCTACCGCGAGACAAAATCCTGGAGATGGCCATCTATTCAACTGGTCTATATGACCTGCCTGGCCTACGTCGCGAGTTTAATTGCATTTCAGCTGTTAAAGTAATTTTAATACATTAGGGTTTGGAAAACGTAGACCTTTTAGCGCAGTACATGCCTCCGGAAGCCGCTCCGATCATCGCGAAGTGGATCGATTACTTTCAATGTGAATTCAAGATCTCGAAAAACCGGGCAACCAAGCTTGGCGATTACCGGCATCCCTTTAAAACCGCCGGACACCGGATTTCCGTGAATCACAACCTTAATCCATATGCTTTTCTGGTTACAACGGTGCATGAGTTTGCACACCTGCTTACCTGGAATGAATACAAAAACAAGGTCAAGCCGCATGGACAGGAGTGGAAGCATAATTTCAAAAGAATGATGAGCCCCTTTCTGGAACAAAATCTGTTTCCTGCGGACATTCGGCAGGCCATCACGACCTACTTAACTAACCCTGCAGCATCAAGCTGCACAGATCTCGGTCTTTCGCGTACGTTACGGTCCTATGATGTGGCGCAACAGAATTACGTGCGCCTGGAGGAAATTAATCAGGGCGTTCTTTTCGCCATCAAGGATGGCAGGCGCTTTAAAAAAGGGGAGCAACTAAGAAAGCGGTACCGCTGCACCAGCATAGATAACGGTCATATTTATCTCTTCAACCCGCTTGCCGAAGTAGAAGTACTTTCTTCCGGAACATAGATGGCGGTGCCGTTGCTGATCGTCCAGTTCAGGTTCAGCCGTTCATTTCTAAAATTTTCCGGATGGTTGACCAGGCTGTCGACGTACCGGTCTTTACCTGCCAGACGAACACTTGCCCTGTATCCATTTTGTGCCTTGCTTTTCAGCATCACAAAGGCGGCATCAGGATAGGTCGTCACGTTATCAAACACCATATCAAACTTGTCTTTCTGTTGTAGTGCATCCTGCAGCGTGCGAATATGGTCACGAAAGTCTTCGGTCGTATTCCCTTCTTCATTCTTTACCGGTAGAAACGGCAGGGATTGAATCGCCGCGTCAGATTCTGCTGTCCGGCCTGCACGTTTGAAGACGACAAAATTTCGAAGGTAGGTCTTGGTGTCCCGCACAACTTTCCCTTTTTCTGTATTTCGAATGTTATGCTCGGAGACCAGGAGCAGGCTATCCTTCTTAAAATAATATTTGCGTACCGCATTTGTCAGGTCATTCTTTGTATGTTCCAGAAGGAGGCGGTCTCCCTCTGCATTGGCGTACTGCTCCACGTACATCGAACCCTCGCCCATGGTATACACCAGGCTGTACGTTTTATTCAACTGCCCTGTAGTCTCATCCAGATGGGTAGCGAACTCACGGATGGATTCCTCGTTCATCCCCGTCGTCGCCGCCTGGTTGATCATCTCTGATTGTGGATGGTCTGATTTAAAGTACTTACATCCGGCAGTACTAAACAGGATAACCAGGCACATCAGATTTAAAGTCGTTTTCATATTGCAGTATTCTAAATGGTCATTACAGCAGGAGATCTAAACGCTGTTCTTATTCTTTTCCTCCCACTGTTTCGCAAAGGACTTATCTGCAACCACAGGGCTGGAGCGATGTTTGCCCCATATTTTTCTAAATATATTCTTCAGGAAGAAGTTCTTTATTTTTCCGCCGACCATATCCATCCGGCTTCTTTTCTGCATACCGGTTTTCCAGATCTTCCAGCCGATATCTTCCGCTTTTGTGTTGTCGTGCTGCGCTGTCGCATCACGGCGGTTTAGCAGCAGCATTTTCTGGATGTCTATTTTTACGGGGCACACTTCTGTACACTTTCCGCAGAGGGTAGAAGCATAGCTCAGGTGTTTGAATTCCTTCATGCCCTGCATGTGCGGCGTAATCAATGACCCGATCGGACCGCTGTAGGTGGTGTTGGAGGTGTGTCCCCCACCATTCTTCTCCACCGGGCAGGCATTTAAGCAAGCACCACACCGGATGCAGTATAAGCCCTGCCGCTGCTCTTTCTGCGCAAGCAGATTTGTCCGCCCATTATCCAGCAGGATAACGTACATATCTTCCGGGCCATCGGTTTCATCTGCCTGCCGCGGGCCACTTAGAATGGTGTTGTAAACGGTCAGGTTCTGGCCGGTACCATGACTCGCCAATAGGGGCCAGAACAGGTCCAGGTCTGCCATAGAGGGAATGATCTTCTCAATGCCCACAATAGCAATGTGGACTTTCGGAAATGTGGTACACAGGCGTGCATTTCCTTCATTCTCTGTAAGCGCAATGCTTCCCGTGTCCGCGATCAGAAAGTTTCCGCCAGATATCCCAATATCTGCCTTTAGGTACTTTTCCCTCAGGAGCTCCCGTGCTTTCTGCGTGAGCTGCTCCGGCGTGGCATCTTTAGGCGTTCCAAAGCGGTCATGGAACAATTCCGCGATCTCTTCCTTGCTCAGGTGCATCGCCGGGGTAACAATATGGTATGGGGGCTGGCCGAGTAACTGTACGATGTATTCGCCAAGATCACTTTCCAGGGATTCAATGTTATTCTTTTCCAGGAAATCGTTCAGATGGATTTCCTCGGTAGTCATGGATTTCGATTTGATGACGGTTTTGCCGTTGTGTTTCTGGATGATGCTTAGGATTTCTTTCTGCGCCTCCTCCATGTCATTCGCCCAGATAACCTTTCCACCACGCTTCTGAAAGTTCGACTCAAATTCCGGAAGGAATTTATCCAGGTTTTCCATCACCCGCCACTTAATCACATGCGCTTTCTTTTTGGAATGCTCCAAATTCTCGAATTTAAACAATGCACGGTCAACGGCAGTATCATATTTTCCGATATTATAGTTAATGGTCTTCCTATGGCCTAAGTCAAACACTTTCTCTTCAGCCTTTTCCACAAACTCTTCAGCAGTATTCATCATGTTCAAATATAAATATTTAGGGATAGCGCTTTACAATTAAATCAATATGATTCAATGTAAACAAAAAAACCTGCCGGTTGGGGCAGGTTTATGTTAAACGTATACTTTAAGCAATTATTGGGTATTGGGATCTACTTTATCCACCAATGGGCGGGTTGCGCGGTTTGCCAGTACCCAGGCCGTGTAGTAAGTCAGCTGTGCACGTTTTGCCAGCAACGGGAAATTGATCTTGTCAATCTCATCACTTGGCTTGTGGTAATCCTGATGTAAGCCATCAAAATAGAATATAATTGGAATATTGTGCTTTGCAAAATTGTAATGATCTGAACGGTAGTAGATCTGTTCCGGATCTTTCGGATCATCGTATTTGTAATCCAGAACCAGCTTGGTATAGGTAGAATTTACGCTTTCGCTGATCTTGCGAAGCTCAGAACTCAGCTTGTCAGATCCAATTACATAGGTGTAATTCGCCGAGTCTGGTTTCCCCTGATATTCAAAGCCTGTACGTCCAATCATATCCGTATTCAAATTGGCGATGGTGTTGGCCAATGGAAATACCGGATGTTCAGAATACCAGTCTGAACCCAACAATCCTTTTTCTTCACCCACAACGGTCATGAACAAAATACTTCTCTTCGGTCCTTTACCAGCCTTCTTCGCTTTCGAGAACGCTTCTGCGATCAGCAGAACGCCTGTGGTACCAGATCCGTCATCATCAGCGCCATTATTCACTTTATCTTCACCTGATGTAGTCAATCCGATGTGGTCATAGTGACTGGTGATGACCAGAATTTCCTTTTTCAATTTCGGATCTGATCCTTCCAAGAAGCCAAGAACGTTCTCTGCACGTACCTTTACTTCCTCCTTCATTGCGCTTGCAGAAACGGTCGTCTTAATCAGTTGAGTTGCCGGTTTGCCAGTGCCAACGATTTTTTCCTGTAGTTCTGCTACGGTTAAACCGGAAGGTTTCAGGATCTCATTTGCAGTTGCAGTGCCGATGCTCACGGCATTCAGTGCCTTCTGATTTTTAATGCGGGCCACGTTGGCGGCGTTTTTCAAGGTAAGCTGTCCGTCGCCTGACAAGCGGTGTTTTAGCTCTTCAGACATGTTATCCAGGCTCGGATCGATTAAGATTACGCCAAGTGCTTTACGGCCCATGAGGCTGGTGATTTTAGCCTGACGGGTAGCCAATGCTGCGCGCCTTGACGCACGGTCCGCAGACGCGGTTCCTTTTTTCGTTGGATCTCCGTCGGCGAAAATCATGACCACTTTTCCGGCAATGTTCTGCCCCGCCAGATCGTCATAACTTCCGGTGCTTAATCCATATCCCGCAAAAAGTACCTCACTTGCATTGAACGTAAATCCTGCTGCGGTAACATTGTTTGGTTCGATAACGAAATCTTTTAAAGATTCTTTTGGCTGGCCGTTCACCGTAAAGATGCTCTGGTTCAACGTATAGCTGGCCATATCGATCTGCTGGAAATAGTCTCCGTTTACCGGAGCTTTAAGCCCTAGCTGTTTAAAATGTGCTTTGATGTATTCAGCGGCCATCCAGGCACCTTTCTTGCCGGTCTCCCGCCCTTCGTACTCGTCTGAAGCCAGTATAGAGAGATGCCTATAGGCATTTTCACTGGAGATGCTTTCACTAAACTTTATGGCCGTACGGTTTTGAGCACATGCTCCCAAACCCAGTAGAACGGCAAAGGTCGTATACAAAAATTGTTTTTTCATTCGTGTTTATTATTATAATGACTTGAAGCAATTGTGCGCGAGACGCATTGCCACTGGCGATGAATCTTGCACAATTGATTCGTTCGTGCTTTACTAGAAAGTGTTAATGTGATTGTATAACTAAGAAGCGTCAACTTACGCTTTACACAGGATCAGCAGGATATTTTAGCTACTCTGGTCTGGTGTCTGCCACCTTCAAATGGCGTACTCAAAAACGTACTTACCATTTCCTTGGCAAGCGATTCAGAAACAAAGCGTGCAGGGATACAGATTACATTTGCATTGTTGTGCTGCCGGGCGAGTTCTGCAATTTCAACTTCCCAGCAAATTGCGGCGCGGATGCCCTGATGTTTATTCGCAGTGATGGCTACACCATTTGCACTTCCGCAAATCAGGATACCAAGTTCAGCTTCCTCCCGTTCCACACAGTCGGATACCGGATGTGCGAAGTCTGGATAGTCTACCGATCCGTCAGAAAACGGGCCGAAGTCCTTGATCTCAAACTCCGTCAAAAAAGACTTTACCAGTTCCTTGTATGCATACCCGGCATGATCTGATCCGAGCGCGATTTTTCTTTTAAAAGACATCTCCAAATCTAAAAAGAATAACACATATGGGGCGTAAATTTTTTGTTAGATGTTGGGCTTGCTTACACCATACAGTTCTTTATTCTTCTTGCGTTCAATGCCGGCAGAAATGTAAATGCTCAGTTCATACAACAGGAACAAGGGCAGTGCAACGATAAGCATCGTGTACGGGTCTGCAGTAGGGGTAACCACAGCAGATATGATTAAGATAAGTACTGTTGAATATCTTCTGCTTGCACGCATAAACGCCGGGGTCATCACGCCAAGTTTCGACAAAATGTAGATGATTACCGGCAACTGGAAGATCACACCGGCACCAAGCGTCAGTGTCATTACAGAAGACAGATAGGAGTCGATGGTAAAGGTGTTTTCGATATCCGGACTCACGGTAAAGTTCGTCAGGAAGTTGATCGAAAGCGGGCAGATGATGTAATACCCAAACAGAATTCCGGTAAAGAATAAGCTGGATGCGAAAAATACGAAGCCACTTGCCGATTTGCGTTCCACTTCATGTAGTGCAGGTTTTACGAACAGCCAGAGCTCAAACAACAGGTAGGGAATACCCAGAATGACACCAACCATCACACAGGAGTTCAATTGCAGGGTAAACTGCCCGGCCATTTCCGTGTTGATGATCTTTGCATCTATCTTGGTAATACAGAATTCGGGTCCAATGGAAGGGAATTTTTCAACCAGCCGGCACATCATGCGGTAGGTCCAGAAGTCAGCGTTCTTCGGCCCCATGATGATCTGGTTGAAAATAAAGTCTGTGAAGTAAAATGCACCGAGCGTAAGTACCAGAACCACCACCGCTACGCGGATTAAGTGTTTTCGTAAAACATCAATATGATCAAAAAAAGACATCTCTGCCTCTAAACTCTTCCCTTTATTCTTGATAGAATCTATCAGATTCTGCGTTTTATTATCGCCCATTTATAATCCTTGATAAACAAAAATACCATTCTATATGAAATATGGAATGGTATTTTCGTGTTAAATATAACGTATAGATTTGATTATTCCGAAAACTCGAAGGTTTCCATAAATTTAGTTGTGAAATTCCCGGCTCGGAAGTTCGGATCTTTCATCAGTTTCAAGTGGAATGGTATTGTTGTTTTCACGCCCTCTATGACAAACTCACTTAAAGCACGCTCCATGGTGCTGATCGCTTCTTCCCTGGTTTGTGCAACACAGATTAGCTTCGCAATCATGGAATCGTAATTTGGTGGAATCTGATAGCCGGCATATACATGTGTATCTACCCGCACCCCATGGCCACCCGGAGAATGAAAGTTGGTTATCTTTCCCGGAGAGGGTCTGAAATTGTTGAACGGATCTTCAGCGTTAATGCGGCATTCGATGGCATGCATATCCGGTAAATAGTTTTTACCAGAGATGGGTACCCCTGCAGCAACTTTGATTTGCTCTTTGATCAGGTCATAGTTGATTACTTCTTCCGTTACGGGATGCTCCACCTGAATACGGGTGTTCATTTCCATGAAATAGAAGTTGCGGTGCTTGTCGACCAAGAACTCAATGGTTCCTGCACCTTCATAGGCAACAGCAACAGCACCTTTAATGGCAGCATCACCCATACGCTCCCGAAGTTCCGGTGTCATAAAAGGAGACGGAGCCTCTTCAACCAATTTCTGGTGCCTGCGTTGAATGGAGCAGTCGCGCTCCGACAAGTGGCAGGCTTTGCCATATTGATCACCAATAATCTGGATTTCAATGTGACGGGGATCTTCAATATATTTCTCCAGGTACAGTCCATCATTTCCGAAGGCTGCGCCGGATTCCTGTCTTGCGCTATCCCATGCGTTTTCAAAATCTTCGTCTTTCCACACCACACGCATTCCACGGCCACCACCACCGGCGGTCGCTTTAAGAATTACCGGATAGCCCATTTCATTTGCAATGGCAATACCTTCTTTTACACTATCCAAAAGTCCTTCAGAACCTGGAATGGTTGGTACACCTGCTATTTTCATGGTTTCCTTGGCCGAGGCCTTGTCGCCCATAGAATTGATCTGCTCCGGTGTTGCACCGATAAACTTAATCCCGTAATCACGGCAAACAGAAGAAAACTTCGCGTTTTCCGAAAGGAATCCGTATCCCGGGTGTATGGCGTCTGCATTGGTCAGTTCCGCTGCAGAAATGATATTTGGAATGCTCAGGTAGGAGTCTTTACTTGGCGGGGGACCTATACAAACCGCTTCGTCTGCAAAACGTACATGCAGGCTTTCTCTGTCAGCTGTAGAATAAACCGCGACAGTTTTAATGCCCATTTCTTTACAGGTGCGAATGATACGTAAAGCGATTTCGCCCCTATTGGCAATTAGTATTTTTTTAAACATACGAGTGATAAAATGAGTATTTGCAACAATGCAAATATTACATAGGTTCAACTAAAAATAAAGGCTGGTCATATTCAACCGGAGATGCGTTTTCTACCAACACTTTCACGATCCGTCCAGACACTTCACTCTCAATCTCATTAAACAATTTCATCGCTTCGATGATGCAAACAACTTTTCCTGTACTCACTTCATCTCCAACATTTACGAAAGATGCCTTGTCCGGGCTTGATGAACGGTAAAACGTACCGATCATAGGAGATTTTATCATGATATATTTAGAAACATCTTCTGTTGCTGGTTTTGTTTCTGTAGCGCTTACCGGTTGTGGTGCCGGAGCGGCTGGCAAAGCAGTAGCGGCCGGAGCCGGAACAGTTGCCGTAACTACGGTAGGCGTTTGGTTTGTTTTAATCGTGATTTTGAAGTTTTCCTGCTCAATAGCGACTTCATTTACGCCAGACCGAGAAACAAATTTTATAAGTTCCTGAATTTGTTTGATATCCATTTTCTAGATTTTATTTTTTTAAAAAAATAGTGTGTCTTAGAACAAACTAAGTTAAGATTAATTATGGTATAAAATTAATATGCCCACTTTAAGTAAATGGATCCCCAGGTGAAACCGCCGCCAAATGCAGCCAGAATCAAGGTGTCACCTTTCTTCAGCTGGCTTTCCCATTCCCATAAACACAAGGGGATGGTGCCGTTTGTTGTATTTCCGTATTTTTCAATATTGATCATGACCTTTTCCGGTCCAACGCCCATTCTTGCAGCAGTTGCGTCAATGATCCGTTTATTCGCCTGATGCGGAACAAGCCAGGTGACATCGTCAGAAGTGACGTGATTTCGCTCCATGATGTCGGCAGCAGCATTTGCCATATTGGTTACCGCAAACTTAAACACAGCCTTACCTTCCTGGAACACG
This sequence comes from Bacteroidota bacterium, assembly GCA_029851965.1. Lineage (GTDB taxonomy): Bacteria > Bacteroidota > Bacteroidia > Sphingobacteriales > Sphingobacteriaceae > Pedobacter. The sequence continues at coordinate 13,459 of JARKUW010000004.1, forward strand.
ACATGTTCATTCCGGTCAACGGTCTCATGCGAAGCCGGACGGACGGAGCCTCCTGCTTTCTGATGCAAAAACTGCCTTCCTGAGCCATCTGTCTTGGTAATGGAGTCTAATATTCCGTTACCTTCTTCATTGGGTTCCAAAAGAACAGCGCCGCAGCCATCACCAAAAATGATGCAGGTGGTACGGTCGTTGTAATCAATAATGGACGACATCTTGTCGCCACCCACCACAAGCACTTTTTTATGCTTGCCAGATTCAATAAATTGGGAGCCTGTAGATAAACCGAATAGAAAGCCGGAACATGCTGCCTGCAGGTCGTAACCCCAGGCATTTACCGCTCCGATTTTATCGGCCAGGATATTCGCAGATGCCGGGAAAGGCATATCTGGAGTTGTGGTGCAAAATATGATCAGCTCTATTTCCGCTGCAGTGATGCCGCGCTTTTCAAGCAGGCCATTTACCGCATGGACAGCCATATCTGATGTCCCCAGGCCTTCACCTTTTAAGATTCTTCGCTCTCGTATACCCGTTCGTGATACAATCCATTCATCTGTCGTATCAACCATCGATTCTAATTCCTTGTTCGTGAGAACGTATTCCGGAACATAGCCGTGAACTGCGGTAATTGCAGCGTGAATTTTACTCATTTCGTTTCCTATTTAAATGCGGCTTGTATTTTCTCTACCAAGCCTCTTGCAATCATATCTCTGGACTGCATAATCATGTTTTTCACTGCGGTAGGGCTGGATATCCCATGTCCGATGATCACAGGTGCATTTACACCCAGTACCGGACTGCCCCCGTAGTTTTCGTAATTAAAGCGATCAAAGAACTCGTCTTTAAATCCTTTTTTCTTGGTGACGATGTAGAACGATTCTGCAAGTTTCAATAAAACATTGCCTGTAAAGCCGTCAGTGACAATCACATCTGCCTTGTCGTTAAACATATCCCTTCCCTCTATGTTTCCCACGAAATTAAACAAATTCGTCTCTTTCATCAGGGGAAAGGTGGCCAGGCTAAGCATGTTTCCTTTCTCATCCTCCTCACCAATATTCATCAGCCCAACCTTCGGATTATTAATCTGCATCACGTGTTCTGCATACAGGCTTCCCAAAATTCCAAATTGAAGTAAAGTATCCGGTTTGCAGTCGGCATTAGCGCCCACATCCAGCATGACCCCTACACCCCCGCTTAGCTTTGGAACATGGGTACATAAACAGGGCCGGATGATGCCTGGGATGGTTTTAACGCTGAAAACAGCACCAACCAGCATCGCACCAGAGTTACCTGCGCTTGCAAAAGAATCGAGTTTACCTTCTTTTAATAATTTATATCCTACAGAAATGCTGGAATTTGGTTTTTGAACTATCGCTTTGGTAGCATGTTCGCCCATACCAATAACTTCGTCGGTATGAACATATTCAAAGTGATCGGGGTTAAATCCGTTCTCAGAGACTAAAGGCTTAATCTGCTGTACATCGCCAATCAGAACAAGATGTTCGTTGGGTGATAATAGTTTATGAGCAGCTATTGCTCCCAAGACATTAGACTTGGGAGCATAGTCTCCGCCCATTATATCGAGACCTATTTTCATTGTAAAAAATCAGTTTGTGTTTATAGCGTTATTGCCTTAATTAAAGGGTCTAAGTTAAACTTAAACACTATGAAAACACAAACTATTTTTCAAGAATTACCCTATAGAGGTGTTTTCAATAACCAATTTACCGTTGTAGTATAGGTTCCCATCAACGTTGTATGCATGGTGAGGTACATGTATCGCACCAGTAGTTTGACATGTAGCTAAAGAAGGCGCTACTGCTTTATAGTGGGTTCTTCTTTTGTCTCTTCTACTCTTAGAGATCTTGCGTTTTGGATGTGCCATTGCTAGTTTATTTAATTATTATTTTAATTTTTTTAACGCTGCCCACCTTGGGTCGTCATTTGTTTTTTCTTCTTCTTGTGTCCCTACGGATAAACGCTCCAGTCTTGCAATCATTTCCTGATCACACTGTACGCCTGCTCCATTCTCCTCACATACCTTAACATAAGGTACCGATACATTGATGAATTCGTAGATAATCTCGGAAACATCAATCTCGCTCTCCTTTTTGTTCAAAATGATAATCTCCAGATCATCACTTTCTAATTTGTCCTCAGCAAACTTTACAATCTGCCGCTCCTGTATCTTAATGGGAGCATTAAACAGCGATAAACATTTGTCGCAATCCAATTCTATCGTCCCTTCAATATCGAAGTGCAGAATCAGCATGGTCTCTTGTTTATCCAGCTCTACCAATGCTTTTAAGTTTCCTTTTTTTACCAAAGAGTACTCAAATGCATCAAAAAAGCTGTTATCAATCTCGAATTCAAATTGATGTTTGCCAATTTTTAAGCCTGTAAATGGGATTGAAAATTGTTTTAGCGGTTTCAATTTTTTCTAAATTTAAGCCCGCAAATGTATGAAATTTATTAACAGTTATAAAACATTAATGGAAAAATCTTCAAGCTAATTTGCGTCGTCTTTCACATCTGCCGCGGTTTCAATAATTTTTCCGCCGGTACGTAGCTGGTTGTTTATCAAGGCTTCCTGTTCTTTCCGGCTTTTAAAAATGTGTATGGCCGCAAACATGGCTTCCACGAACGACGTGGCATCGGCAAGATTCTTTCCGGCAATATCGTATCCTGTGCCATGATCCGGAGAGGTTCGCACGACTTTTAGGCCCGCTGTGAAATTCACACCGCTGGTAAAAGCGATTGTTTTAAATGGAATTAAGCCCTGATCGTGGTACATGGCCAGTACCGCATCGAACTGTTTGTAAGTTCCATTGCCAAAAAATCCATCTGCAGAGTAGGGGCCAAAACAAATGATTCCTTTATCAAAGGCTGCCTGGATGGCTGGCATAATGATATCTTTTTCTTCGCTGCCAAGTAAACCATTGTCGCCGGCATGTGGATTTAAGCCCAGCACCGCGATCTTAGGTTTCTCAATCCAGAAGTCTTTCTTCAAGCTGTTGTTCATCAGCACCAGCTTGCTCAGAATACCTTCCTTCGTCAGGTTTTCTGAAATCTTGTTCACCGGAATGTGACCTGTAGCGACACCTACACGCAGGTTTTCGCTCACGAGGAACATCAGTACGTCCTTGCTTCCGCTTTTTTCCTGCAGATACTCAGTGTGTCCTGGAAAGTTAAAGGTTTCCGACTGGATATTGTGTTTGTTTATTGGCGCGGTAACCAGTACATCTATTTCTCCGCTTACCAGATCCGCAGTTGCTTTTTCCAGGGATAACAACGCATACTTGCCACCGGTTTCCGTAACCTGTCCGAGTTCAATTTTAACGTCTTCCTCCCAGCAGTTGATCATGTTCACCCGTTTGGCGTTCGCCATAGCCGGGCTGTTGATTACGTTAAAGGAGATTTCAGTCAAGGCTAGTGCCTTGCGGTGGAACGAGCTTACCTTCGTATGTCCGTAAACAATCGGGGTACAAAAATCCAGAATACCTGGTTCAATCAGGGTTTTCAGGATCACCTCTAATCCAATGCCATTCACATCACCGATGCTTATACCAACTTTAACTTTATCACTCATAGTCGACTTACAATTTAGCGCAAATTACAGAATTTGGCTTAATCTTACGGTGATACTGGTAAAACTTTCCTTATTTTGCATCTTAAGATAGGAAGTTATGAGTTTGGTTAGGGCGAAGAAACATTTAGGTCAACATTTTTTAACTGATAAAAAAATCGCTGCCCGGATTGTTGATGGGCTGAAACATACCGACCAATATACCCAGGTACTGGAAGTTGGGCCGGGTATGGGAATCCTGTCCGACATACTGCTGGAGCGGGAAGATCTGGAGACCTATATGATTGATATCGACCGGGAATCCTATTTATTTCTACAGCAGAAATATCCCCAGCTGGGTGAACGCCTGATTCTAGGCGACTTCCTTGCCCTGGATCTCGCTACTATCTTTCCGGGTAAGTTTTCCATCATTGGCAACTTTCCTTACAACATTTCCTCCCAGATTCTTTTTAAAGTATTGGAACACCGCGACCGTGTCGTCGAGATGGTGGGTATGTTCCAGAAGGAAGTAGCCGAGCGCTGTGCCTCTAAAGCCGGAACGAAAGACTATGGCATCCTGAGTGTCCTCATCCAGGCCTATTATAATATAGAGTACCTCTTTACCGTGAAGCCGGGCACTTTCAACCCGCCGCCCAAAGTAAACTCTGGTGTGATCCGCCTGAGCAGAAACCAGACGGAAACGCTGCCCTGCGACGAAAAGCTTTTCTGGCGGGTAGTCAAAGGTGGATTTAACCAGCGGAGGAAGACCTTACGGAATGCCTTGTCAGGCACGGTCCCTAAGGACAAGATGGACGACCACATGTTTTTTGATAAACGTGCGGAACAACTCACTGTAGATGATTTTATCGCTTTAACTCAACATCTAACTTTTTTGACGCAACAGTAACAACTCTGTGCTTACGCAATGCCTCGGTTGGTGCCCTGCGCCGCTAAACCGGCAGAAAGCAGGGTGTTAGTTAAAGTCGCAGAAATATTGATCTGAAATTGCAAGAGCTTTAATTTGATAATCATGAACAACAAAATTCTTATCGTAGATGACCTTCATCCGGCCTTTAAGGAAAAGGCAGTAACACTTGGATACGAAGTTGACGACCGCCCGCTGATCACCAGAGCGGAAACCCTGGACATCATCTCGCAATATTCCGGAATCGCCGTAAGAACCAAATTCCTGATCGACAAAGAAGTGCTTGATGCCGGAAGCAGCCTGACCTTCGTGGCCAGGGCAGGTGCAGGGCTGGACAATATCGATGTCGCCTATGCAGAATCTAAAAGTATAGCCCTCCTGAATGCACCCGAAGGAAACTGTGACGCCGTCGGTGAACATGCCGTAGGCATGCTGCTGAGCCTGGCGAATAACTTCCGCCGCGCAGATCAGCAGATCCGCAATGGCGTTTGGGACCGTGAAGGAAACCGTGGCTGGGAACTAAAAGGGAAAACAGTTGGCATCATTGGCTACGGCTTTATGGGGCAGAGCTTCGCTCGTAAGCTTTCTGGCTTCGGGGTGAAGGTAATTGCCTACGATAAATACAAAACAGGCTTCTCCGACAGCTTCGCTGCGGAAGTCAGCATGGAGGAAATCGTTAAACACAGTGATGTGCTGAGTCTGCATATTCCCCTGACCGCGGAAACACGGCAAATGGTTGATGAAGAATACCTGTATCACTTTCGTAAGCCAATTTTCTTTCTGAACACCGCACGTGGCGAGGTGGTTAATACACAATCGGTCTTAGATGCAATTTCAAGTGGTAAGATCATGGGCGCAGGGCTCGATGTCCTCGAGGCTGAAAAGTTCCCGAAGCTTGGCGAACAGGCATGGTATGGAGACCTGATTGCATCTGGCAAAGTGCTTCTTACCCCTCATGTGGCTGGCTGGACATTCGATTCCTATCGGAAGATCTCGGAAGTACTTGCGGATAAACTGGAAGCACTGGCGGAAAGCCGGTAAACAAACACCTGAATAGACGTCATCCTCAAAGCGTATTAAGTATCTCCGTCCATATCCGATCCATCCTGCACCGATGCCTTATACCGCTGTTCACTCCGCGCGAGTGCCATTTTATCGAAAAGTAAGTATCGTAAGGATCTTAATGGCATTGGGGCGAAAAAATAGAGCTGGAATTTGTACCGCGCGCCTTACATACCACTACTTGCCAAATTCCAGAAGATGAGTTTATTCAGTTCGAAGAAGAGGATTTTCCTGTTGACTGGAAAGCAATTCCAAGTGCTTCATCTACCAAAGACTTCGGTTCGTTTTATATGAATGATCCTGATGTTCTGGGCATTCGGATCCCCTCAATCCTAATTCCTGAAGAATTCAATTACCTGATTAATCCAAATTCTATACATATCTTTAAAGTTAATATCCTAGAGGCCAAAGATTTTGTATTTGATGTACGCGTGAAGTGCTTGTTAAACCGGCTTGACAAGGTTAAGAATCAATGCGAATCTGAATGGATTGAAATGGTATAAAGTAGCAGGCCGGATTGTAATTTCTGAGAAACTTAACGATTATAACACATTTAAAAACCAAATAAGCTTGTGGCTAAGCCACTTAATGGGACTAAGAAAAGCGGCAACCAGTTACTTGCGGAGCTACCTCCCTTATCTGTTGTGGAACTTGAATTATTAAAGAAAATGAAAATTAACTGGAGAATATACGCTGCTTCTGCTGCTTTCCTGCTGTCCAGCTCCTCGCTGGTATTTGCACAGGATCAGAAGATGTTTGTAATAAAAGCGAATGAAGTAAAGGCAAAGGTGTCACCTACCATGTGGGGTCTGTTTTTCGAAGACATAAACTACGGCGCTGATGGTGGCCTATATGCAGAACTGGTATTAAACCGGTCTTTTGAACTTGATGTGCCAATGATGGGCTGGAAGGAAAAGAAAGATGGTAAGGTTGAAGGCAGCTACCTGATGTTAAATCGTGGAAACGTAAATCCGGCAAACCGAAGATACATCAAACTCGAGTCGAGTACCGGAAATTATGGGATTTCTAATGTTGGTTTCCGCGGTATGGGAATCAAGAAGGACCGTCAATACAACTTCTCGATCCTGGCACGTCAGCATGAAGGAAGTTCAACGGGAATTCGTGTTGAACTGGTTGGCGACCAGGGTGTCATTGTTGGTTCTGGAATGATTCAGCCAGATAGTAAGGAATGGAAGCGTTACACGGTAAGTTTTATCGCAAAGGACCAGGTTGAGAAAGCACGACTTGATGTTTTGCTTGATGGTGAAGGAGCAGTTGATCTGGACATGATTTCGCTATTTCCGAAGGATACATTTAAGGAACGGAAGAATGGATTACGCTCCGACATGGTGCAAATGTTGGCTGATATGAAACCCGGTTTTCTTCGCTTTCCAGGTGGATGTATTGTGGAGGGCAGGACCCTTGATGAGCGTTTTCAATGGAAGAAGACAATTGGGCCCTTAGAAGACCGGCAGACGATTATTAACCGTTGGAATGCAGAGTTTAAACACCGGCCTACACCGGACTATTTTCAATCTTTTGGCCTCGGCTTTTATGAATACTTCCAGTTGTGTGAGGATATCGGCGCCAAACCTTTACCGATATTAAATGCAGGTATGGCCTGTCAGTTTAATACTGCGGAAGTTGTTCCGCTGGACCAGCTTGATCCATACATCCAGGATGCGCTTGATCTTATTGAGTTTGCAAATGGTTCGGCAACGTCTGAATGGGGAAAGAAAAGAGCAGAGATGGGACATCCGGCCCCATTTAACATGACCATGATTGGAATAGGTAACGAGAATTGGGGTCCGCAATACCTGGAAAGACTGGCGTTGTTTACCAAGGCACTCAAAGACGAATATCCGGACATCAGGATTGTAAACAGCTCTGGAACGGATCCAAAGGGTGAACGTTTCGATTACCTCAATGATAATTTGAGAGCCCGTGGAGCAGATATCATCGATGAACATTATTATGGAAACCCGGGGTGGTTCTTGGAAAATGCAAGTCGCTACGATAATTACGACCGCAATGGGCCAAAGGTATTTGCCGGCGAATATGCTGCTCAAAGTGTGGGGATTGCAAGTCCTGAAAACAAGAACAGCTGGATCGGTGCTATGTCTGAAGCCGCATTTATGACTGGCCTGGAGCGCAATGCAGACGTTGTTGAAATGGCTTCTTACGGGCCACTGTTTGCTAATGCGGAAGCTTGGCAATGGACACCCGATCTGATCTGGGTAGATAATTTAAGAACTTACGGAACCGTGAATTATTATGTGCAGAAGCTCTTCTCTCTAAACAAGGGAACAGACGTGGTACCCGTACTGTCAGATAACCAGGTTGTGGCAGGAAAGGATGGCTATTATGCTTCAGCAACAATTGACCGGAACACCAATGAGCTCATCCTGAAGGTTGTGAATTCTTCAAAGATGACGCAGGAATGCGCGTTTAGGGTAGATGGTGCGCCGAAATTGAACAGCAAAGCAATGCTGACGGTACTCAGTAGCACGGATCTGAAGGCAGAAAACACCTTTGACAAGCCTGATGCGGTTACTCCGAAAACAAACCAGGTTGCTGTAAAGAATAAGGTTGTTAAACTTACGCTAAACCCGTATTCCGTAAATATCATGCGCGTGAAAATGTAAAGCAAAGCTTATGAAAGGTATTCTCCTGTTGTTGATTGTAAATACTACTTGTACTATTCGGTGAAGAAGGCTTTTCTATCTATTTGCGTCCATCGACTACTGTTGCAAAGGACCGAAAAGCGATTACGAGATGATGTTGGTCGTGCGAAAAAGGTTACTGGTCCCTATTTAGATAAGAATGGAGTTAAAATGCGCAAGGGAGGTGGTAGTATTTTGCTGCAGGGCCACAAAGACTGGTATTGGGGCATGATGCCGTGTGTTCTTTTGAAGGATGTCCTCAAAAAGGCGTGCTTATTGAGGACATTCTTAATATCCCGGTCTTACTTCTTCCAGACGTTATCAGAAGGAATGGCATCCATGAAAATGCCGCCTTCTACTAGAATAGACTGAACATCGCCAGCCCCTTTGATTTCAACGGAAGCTTGTTTTTGATTTTCTTTCCATATTGCGGCAGTTTTGTGCATGCGTTCCTGTTTGCCATCGGTGTAAGTTACGATAACGTCGAAAGGAACAGCAAAGCCACCGATGTTCTTGATGTCGACCATGTGGTCGGTACCCTTAATGGAGACCTTCTCTATAGCAAGGTCAATATAGTTGTTGCTGAAGAACCAGTTGTTCCAGTACCAGTTTAGATCCTGTTTGGTCGCATCATTGAAGGAATAGAAGAAGTCCCATGGAATTGGGTGTTTGCCATTCCAGCGGTTCATGTATTCATGTAAGGCCGCCATAAACACTTCGTCGCCAAGCATATCTTTTAAGGCGAGGTAGGCCAGTGCCGGTTTCACATAGGCGTTGTTTCCATATCCGGCACCAGACAACTGTGTGCCCAGGCTGATCACAGGCTGATCCTGTTCAGTTGAAGGATCGAAGATCCACCGCTTTACACGGAACTCTTTAAACAACTCATCTGCTTTTTCTTTTCCGACCTGGTTCTGGCCAATGAAATACTCCAGTGTTGTTGCCCAGCCTTCATCCATAAATGGATAGTTGGTTTCGTTGGTGCCCATATAAAATGGGAAATAGGTATGCGCAATTTCATGGTTCATAACGAACTGGGAAAACGGAAGGTCCGGCGTGGCCGTATCATTCACCATCATTGGATATTCCATATCTGCATATCCCTGGAAAGCGGTCATCTTCGAGAAAGGGTAGGGTACGCCAGGCATCTGGTTGGAAAACCAGTCCAATGCTTTCTTCGACCATTCAACCGCATGCGGAAAATCGGTAGCGGTTTGGTTGTAAGCGGCCTGAACACTCGTACGGCGTTTGGTTTTTTTATCTACCGTCACGCTTCCGGCATCCCAGACATAATGATTGCTTAGGGAGAAGGTCACGTCGGTGATGTTGTTTACGGAGAACCTCCAGGTGTTCCATTCTTTTTGTTTGGTTACTTTCCCATTCTTCATGTCATCCGCAGTGGCGATGTGTAATACCTCGTCAGATACATATGATTTTTTAAGCTTCGCAGATACGCTCGGCTGCAGGACCTCGTCCGGGTTCAGCAGATCTCCCGTTGCCCAAACCACATAATTTTTCGGCGCCTTAACGGCAAGCTTATAGTCGTTGAAATCGTTGTAAAATTCATTTCTTCCCAGGTGGGGAAGTCTGTCCCAGCCATTGTAGTCGTCGTAAACAGAGATCCGCGGATACGCGTAAGCCACAAAGAAGCTGGTGCTGTCGATCTGACCCTCTCTTCCGCTTTGTTTAGACAATGGATAGTTCCAGTCGATCGCTACCGTTGCGGATGCACCAGGAAGCAAATCTGATTTAAGTTTCACCTGCCCGGTCGTTCCCCAGTCTTTCGCATCCTCATCGTACTTTTGTCCGTTCACGGCAAAAGAAGTGATCACGAGGCCGGTGGTAAGAAAGTCTTTGCTCGCATAAGATGCCCGGGGTGCCTCGGTTTTATGGAAGTTATTCACAAAGCGGATGGTCAGTGCCTTCAGCGTGTCTTTGCTGTTGTTGGTATATACGATCGTTTCGGTTCCGCTCACCAGTTTGGTTTCGGGCGTTACCGTTATGGTCATATCGTACTTCCCACGGTTCTGCCAATAGCCTTTTGCCGGTTTGCCGTCTGTGGAGCGGGTGCCTTTGGCATACGCGTTTTTGATGTTCCGCGGCATGTAGAGTTCCTGGGACTGAACGGAACCGGATAGAAGAAGTAAAAAGGTGAGAAGTTTTAAGCTGTTTGAACGCATGTCAGTTGTTTACTGTAGTTTTTAAATTTATTGCGGCTAAAACTACAGATTAAAATCCAAAAGACATGAAAACGGCGTTTAAAGGCGTTTAAACGATTGTGTATGCAATTGACCCGAAAATATTTGCTTTTGTACCATGCTTCCGTTATCTTCGTTTTAATTGAAGCAAGACTATGTAGGCGAAAAGCCGATGTAGTCTTGTTTGTTTTTTAGAGGATTTTTAAAAATAAATTGAGCTATGACAGAGGTGACTTATTATACCCAGGATGGTTTAGAGAAACTAAAGCAGGAAGTACAGTATTTGAAGACGAAAGGGAGGCAGTTGATTTCTAAACAAATAGCTGAAGCAAGAGATAAAGGTGATCTTTCTGAAAACGCAGAGTACGATGCGGCGAAGGAGGCACAGGGATTGCATGAGGCGAAGATATCCAAGTTGGAGGCAACGCTATCCACTGCCCGCCTTATTGATGAGTCTAAATTAGATACGTCTAAGGTGTTGGCATTATCTATCGTTAAGATCAAAAATGTAAAAAACGGTGCAACGATGACCTACCAGCTGGTTGCGGAAACGGAAGCGGATTTGAAGACAGGAAAGATTTCTGTTAAATCACCGATCGCACAGGGATTGTTGGGGAAATCAGTTGGCGACCGGACGGAGATCCAGGTTCCGGCAGGAAAAATGGAATTTGAAGTGTTAGAAATCAGCAGGTAAATAAATATATATGGCGAGTATCTTTTCAAAAATAGTAAGTGGCGAAATTCCAGCCCATGTCGTAGCCGAAACAACAGAGTTCCTGGCGTTTCTGGATGTTAATCCTTTAACGACGGGTCATGTTCTGGTGATACCAAAACAAGAAATTGACTACATATTCGATATGGATGAGGAGAGCTATTTCGGTTTGACATTGTTCGCCAAGATTGTGGCAACCGCAATACGGAAAGCTTTTCCATGTGTAAAGGTTGGGATGGCTGTTATTGGACTGGAAGTGCCCCATGTACATATTCACCTGATTCCGATCAATACTATCGATGATATGAACTTTAGCAAACCGAAGCTGCATCCGACAGACGAAGAGCTGGCGGCGGCGGCGGCAAGAATTAAAGCTGAGTTGTAAGATTATCCGACGGGATCCGTAGAAAGTCAGCAGCGAAAGATTTGTCTTTTGTTGCTGACTTTTTCTTTTAAGTACGTTTTGAATTCGTTTAAGTACGCTATGAAGGTTTTGCCTATCGCGACCTATTGTAGCTTGGGGTTATTCTTATGGCGGTCCGCATCGCGGATGCTTTTCTTTACGAGGTTCTTTTCCAGTGCTTCTGTAAGGTTTATTCCCGTTTGGTTGGCCAGGCAGATGAGCACAAACATTACATCCGCCATCTCTTCGCCAAGGTCTACCTGCTCATCGCTTTTCTTGAACGACTGCTCTCCGTATTTTCGGGACATGATCCGGGCAACTTCGCCAACTTCCTCCATCAGGATGGCGGTATTCGTCAGCTCATTAAAGTAGCGCACGCCAGTTGTGGTGATCCATTTGTCGACAAGGTCCTGGGCTTCCTGTATGGTCATAATTATTCTTTGTTTTTGGTATCGATGACAATGGTTACCGGACCATCGTTGAGCAAACTAATCTTCATGTCGGCACCAAAGACACCGGTTTGAACTTCTTTATTGAGAAGTGTAGATAGTTTTCTGATCATTTCCTCGTAAAGCGGAATGGCCTTTTCCGGGCGTGCAGCCCTGGTGAATCCAGGCCGGTTGCCTTTTTTCGTCGCGGCAAACAAGGTAAACTGACTGATCAGCAGGATATTTCCATCCACGTCTGCCAGCGATTTATTCATCAGGTCGTTCTCATCACTGAAAATGCGTATGCCGGCAATCTTTTGGGCGAGCCAGTTCAGGTCTTCAGCTTCATCGGCATCCTCAATGCCCAGCAGCACCAGCAATCCCAGCTTGATCTCGCCGGTAACCTGATCGTCTACCCTGCAGCTGGCCTGCGTTACCCTTTGTATAACTGCCCTCATACGTTAAGCCCTTGTTTCATTTCCATGGAAGATACTTAAGTAACTTTCATAGCGGCTGATCTCGATTTCACCGTTCTCAACAGCTTTCAAGACCGCGCAGCCCGGTTCATTCACGTGCCTGCAGTTGTGAAATTTACAGCCATGCATATAGTCTCTGATCTCCCTGAAGTAGTGTCCGAGTTCTTCCGGGCGGATGTCGAAGATGCCCAGCTCCCGGATGCCCGGTGTATCGATCAGATAGCCGCCAAACGGAAGCGTATGCATTTCCGCAAAGGTGGTGGTATGCTGTCCTTTGTCGCTGGATTCAGAAACTTCGCCTGTCTTGATATCCCTGCCGGGGAGCAGCACGTTAATCAAACTTGATTTCCCCACACCGGAGTGGCCGGAGAATAACGTCGTTTTCCCTTTTAACAGATCCTCCAGCTGCTGCATATTGGTGCCTTCAAGGGCGGAAACTGCATAGCACGGATATCCGATCTTTTCATAGATCGCTTTGTAGTCGTCCAGAACCTCCAGCCCGGCTTCATTGAAAAGGTCCAGTTTGTTAAATATTAAAGTAGAAGGAATACGGTAAGCCTCTGCCGTGGCCAGGAACCGGTCTATAAATCCCAGGGAGGTACGTGGTGAAACCAACGTGACCACCAAAAAAGCCTGATCTAAATTCGCCGCAATGATCTGTGCCTGTTTGGAAAGGTTTATCGACTTGCGAATGATGTAATTCTTGCGTTCGTGTAAGGTGTCAATTATGCCGTTACCGGAGTTTGGCTCCATCTCGAAGTTCACCAGGTCGCCTACGGCAATCGGATTGGTGGTTTGTATGCCTTTGATCCTGAACTTACCTTTTATTCTGCAATCATAGTTAAGGCCGTCCTCTGCGTGTACCTGATACCAGCTTCCCGTTGATTTGATAACTAATCCCTGCATATATGTGGTAAAGGTAACAAAATGATAATTATTCAGTTTTTAAAAATGTTTAGAATGATTTGGTTTTATAAAAAATATAACTTTACTTTATGCCACGCACACATCGTGTACAAATTACAATGAGCAACAATTCAATTATTACATCCATTATTATCACCACCGGCATAGCTCGGAGGGAGGTAAGCTAATGGGTAAGTTAAAATATAAACAACCATAAAAAGCGCCTTCCTCCAAACAGAGGAAGGCGCTTTTTTTTAAACCCGTAAAACGAATGAATATTTTAAAATTTGGTGGAACTTCCGTAGGCTCAGCAGCCAGCATTCATGCTTTAATGAACATTCTCAAATCTCTTGAAGGGGCGAATGGTTCAGTTGTCGTGGTTTCCGCTTTTGGAGGTGTTACCAACCAACTCCTGGAGATGGCCGAAAGGGCCCGCCAGGGACAGGACTACGCAACGTTGCTTAAAGAAATTGAAAACAGGCACTATGAAGTGGTTAGGGCGTTGCTTCCAGCAGGTGCGCAGAACCCCGTGTTTAGTAAACTGAAGATCTTCTTCAATGAGCTGGAAGACATTTTGCAGTCTGTAGCTGTGCTTAAGGAGTTGAGCTTACAAACCAAAGACCTGATTTTGAGCTATGGTGAACGCTGCTCTACGTTTGCCATTAGTCACATTGCCAAACAATACTTCCCGAATGCCACCGCCGTTGATGGTTCTGCACTGATCCGTACAGACAGTAACTTCGGGCAGGCGAAAGTGGATATGGAGGCAACGGAAACGCTGATTCAGGAGTTCTATCAAAATAATAGCGATAAATTATTAATCGTGACCGGGTTTATTTCCAGCAATGAGGAAGGCCGGATCACCACCCTTGGCAGAGGAGGAAGCGATTATACCGCGTCTATATGGGGCTCTGCGCTGGAGGCAACTGAGATTCAGATCTGGACTGACGTAGACGGGATGCTTACTGCGGATCCGAGGATCGTAGAGAAAGCTTTCTCCCTTCCGGAACTCAGCTATACAGAAGCAATGGAGCTGTCTTATTTCGGGGCCAAGGTTATTTATCCGCCGACGATGACTCCTGCGTTCTTGAAGAAGATTCCGCTTGTCATCAAAAATACTTTCAACGTTGGTTTTAAAGGTACCTACATCAGGCATGATGTCGAGCCATCGAGCTTACCAATTAAAGGCATATCATCCATCAATGACATCAGTATCCTGAACCTTTCCGGTGGTGGAATGGTAGGTAAGGCGGGTTTTAGCGGCCGTCTTTTCTCCCTGCTGTCGCGCGAGCAGATCAATGTAGTGCTAATTACACAGTCTTCGTCTGAACACAGCATTACCTTCGCCGTGAAGCCGGATGATGCGGTGCGTGCTTTAAGCCTGATCTACAAAGAATTTGAACTGGAACTCCAGACCAAGAAAATAGAATATCCTGAGGTTGAAAGCGGACTTTCCGTGTTGGCCATCGTGGGTGAAAACATGAAGCATACCCCTGGAATGGCATCGCGCCTGTTCAATGCGTTGGGCAGAAACGGCGTTAACGTAAGGGCAATTGCACAAGGTTCCTCTGAATACAATATATCGGTTATCCTGGCCAAAGCTGACCTCTCCAAAGCGGTCAATGCGGTACACGATGCGTTCTACTCCCAGCTGAAGAAAACGCTGCATGTATTCTGCCTGGGTACCGGAAATATCGGTAAGACACTATTCCGTCAGCTGCAGAACCAGATGCCATTTCTGGCTAAAAATAATGACCTGCAGGTGAAAGTGATGGGCATCAGCAACTCGCGGAAGATGTACTTTAGCGAGGAAGGACTTGACCTTGCGGAATGGGAATCAAAGGTTGACGAATTTGGACGTCCTGCCGATCTTGCCCAGTTTGTAAAACATATGAAGTCCATGAATTTACCGAACTGTGTGTTTGTGGATAATACCGCCAGTTCGGCGCCAGTAGATTACTACGAGCAGATCCTGAAGTCGAGCATCTCGGTGGTGACCTGTAACAAGATTGGGAATTCCGGACCATATAGCCAGTATGCGGCTTTCAAGCAAGCAGCAAGAACTTTTGGTGTGGACTTCTACTACGAAACCAATGTGGGTGCAGGGCTGCCGATCATCCGCACGTTGAAGGACCTGATGCTTAGTGGCGACAATATCTCGAAGATTGAAGCGATCCTCTCCGGAACAATATCTTACATCTTTAACAACTTCGTTGGAGATCGTGCTTTCCACGAGATTGTGAAAGAAGCCCAGGAGATGGGTTATACAGAACCAGACCCACGTGACGACTTAAATGGTAAGGACTTTATGCGTAAGATGCTGATCCTTGCCCGCGACGGCGGCTATCCGATGGAAGAAAAAGATGTGGTAATCCAGAATATGCTGCCGGAATCTTGCCTGAAAGCCGCATCGGTTGACGAGTTTTACCGGGAGCTGGAGAACAATGCACCGTATTTTAATGACCTGAAACAACAGGCGCAAGCCGAGGGAAAGGTGTTGAGATACATCGGTAGCCTCGTAGATGGTAAGGTTGCAATAACCCTGCAAATGGTGGACGGAAGCCATCCGTTTTATACACTGTCCGGAAGTGACAACATCATCTCTTTCACAACAGAACGCTACAAAGAACGGCCGTTGGTGGTAAAAGGACCTGGAGCAGGTGCTGAAGTTACCGCTGCGGGTGTATTTGCTGACATCATTAACGTAGGAAAGAAATGAGCAGATCAGTAAAAGTATTTGCTCCTGCAACCGTCGCAAACGTTGTTTGTGGCTTTGATGTCCTGGGTTTTGCAATCAATGAACCGGGAGATGAGGTTCACATGAAGCTGGTAGAAAAACCAGGCATTACCATCACGAAAATAACAGGGGATGACGGGCGTCTTCCGCTGGATCCAAAGAAGAATACAGTAAGTGCCAGCGTTCAGCATTATTTAAACCATATTGGGAAGCCCGATCTGGGCGTGGAGATTGAACTCCATAAGAAGATGCCTATTGGCAGCGGACTGGGTTCAAGTTCTGCAAGTACCGTTGCCGGGTTGTTTGCCATAAATTCCCTGATGGATGTTCAGCTGAGCAATATGGATCTGATCCCTTTCGCCATGAAAGGGGAGGAGCTCGCTTGCGGGTACGGCCATGCAGACAATGTCGCACCGGCATTGCTCGGCGGCTTTGTGCTGATCAGAAGCTATGAGCCCCTGGACATCATCAGCCTTCCTTTTCCGGACGACCTCTATGCTGCAGTCGTGTACCCCGAGGTGGATGTGCCGACCAAGGATGCACGTGAGATGATCCGCACGAAAGTAACGCTGAAGGATGCCGTGGTGCAGATGGGAAATGTTGCCGGACTGGTGACGGGCCTCTTTTTAAAGGATTATGACCTCATTGGCCGCAGTTTGGTGGATGTTCTGATCGAACCCACACGTTCCATCCTTATTCCGGACTTTTATACCATGCGCCAACTGGCGATGGATAAAGGGGCCATTGGCTTCGGAATCTCAGGCTCCGGACCTTCTGTGTTCGCACTGACGAGAAGCAAAGAAGTGGCTACAGAAATAACGGTGGCTTTGCAGCAACAGCTAACATCAAGGGACATAAAGAGCCTGGCCTTTGTTTCTGCAGTGAACCAGCAAGGGCCTGTAATTATAGATTAACCCACTAAACATACTGTGAAACGATCATAAAGCTGTTCATTGCAGCAGATGATCGTTTCATGACCTTAAACCAATTACAAACAATGAAATTATATAGTACCAACAATAAAGAACTGGAAGTCGACTTTCAAACTGCTGTATTTCAAAGTATGCCCCAGGATAAAGGCTTGTACATGCCTACGGAGATCCCGGCCCTGGATGCCGCCTTTATAGATAACATTCAGGATTATTCCCTTCCTGAAATTGCATTTAAAGTGGCGTCAGCCCTGATCGGGGACTCTATTCCTACGGAAGATCTGAAAGCAATCATTGATGATGCAATCAATTTCGAAGCACCCGTAAAGGAGCTCGATGAGAAAACCCATGTGCTGGAGTTGTTCCATGGCCCCTCATTGGCCTTTAAAGATTTCGGTGCCCGCTTCATGAGCCGTGTGATGGGCTACTACCTCAAACCGGAGGAGAAGGTGCTTGATGTGCTGGTTGCCACTTCCGGAGATACCGGCGCTGCGGTTGCATTGGGATTTTTAGGCGTGGCCAATACGCGTGTGACCATACTTTTCCCTGCCGGGAAGGTGAGCAACATTCAGGAACTGCAGCTCTGCACCAACGGACAAAATATCCATGTGCTGGAAGTAGACGGAACTTTTGACGACTGCCAGCATCTGGTAAAGCAGGCCTTTGCCGATGAAGAACTGAATGCAAGCCTGCGGCTGACGTCCGCCAACTCGATCAACATTTCGCGCCTGATCCCGCAGACCTTTTACTACTTCAACGCCTATGCGCAGATGGTCCGTAAGGGGATTAAGGATGTGGTTTTTGCGGTTCCAAGTGGGAATTTCGGGAATATTGCCGCAGGACTACTTGCTTATAAAATGGGCTTGCCCGTGCGTAAGTTCATCGCGGCAACAAACATCAATGATACCGTGCCGCGTTTCCTGGAAACGGGACTATATGAAGCCCGGCCTTCCGTACATACCTATGCAAATGCCATGGATGTGGGTGCACCAAGCAATTGGGTAAGGATCATGGACATGTTTGACGGAGACCGCGAAGCGGTTCTGAAGTTAATGGAAGGCTTCCGATTTACGGATGAGGAAACCATTGAAGCCATATATAAGCTGAAAAAGGAGTACAACTATATTGCCTGCCCGCATACAGCAATCGCATGGCTGGCCACAGAGGCTTATCAGAAACAACAAGGGGAAGTGGGATTTGCCTCGGTGTTCTTATCTACCGCACATCCATGTAAGTTTCCGGAAGCGATACCTCAGGAGATTGTAGACGAGATTGTCATCCCGGAAAGTGTACAAGTGCTAGCGCACCGGACCAAGCAGGCCAGTACACTAGCGGTAGATTTTGATGCATTCAAGCAGTATTTGCTGAAACGATAATTAGAATATCGCCTGAGCGATCTTCCGTGTGGGTTCCGGATTGCTCATGGTATAAAAATGAAGAACTGGTGCACCAAGCTGCATCAGTTCTTTGCATTGATGGATCATCCATTCAATGCCGACTTCCTTCACATCTTTTTCCGATTTACAATCCGCAACAGCTTCTGTTAGTTCCTCCGGCAGGTCGATATGGAATACTTTAGGTAAGCTGATTAACTGTTTTGAAGCGGTAATCGGCTTTAACCCTGGGATAATCGGCACATTGATACCATTCGCCCGGCAGTTCTCCACAAACTCCACATATTTCGTATTGTCGAAGAACATCTGCGTGACGATGAACTCGGCACCCATGTCTATCTTTTGTTTCAGGTATTTGAAGTCTGTTTTCAGGTTGGGCGCTTCAAAGTGCTTCTCCGGATAGCCGGCAACACCCACACAGAACTCTGTTTTAAAAGCCGCATGATCTTCATACAGGTAGTGGCCGTTGTTCATTCCAACCACCTGTTTTAGGAGGTCACATGCGTAGGCATGGCCGCCCGGCGTGGGAACAAAGGCCGAATCGGTATGGCGGGCATCACCGCGCAGCACCAGGACATTGTCTATTCCCAGGAACTGAAGGTCGATCAATGCATTCTCTGTTTCCTCTTTGGTGAAACCTCCGCAGATTAAGTGGGGAACGGCATCGACCTTGTATTTGTTCATGATCGCCGCACAGATGGCTACAGTTCCGGGGCGCTTCCTGTAAGATAACTTTTCCAGCAGGCCACTGTCGTGCTGCTTGTAAATGTAATCTTCGCGGTGGTAGGTCACGTCGATGAATGGAGGATTAAACTCCATCAGCGGGTCTATGGCGCTATATATATCGTTGATGCTTTTTCCTTTGATTGGCGGCAGCAACTCAAAAGAGAACAGGGGCTTGCCATTTGCATTCTTAATATGATCGGTTATCTTCATGTGTTTTCTGGTTATGAACCATCCAGTTCTTCAGTTAGGCGGCTTCCTTTGCCTGCGTAATCTGTTGGTTCATGGTCGCTTTAAAGTTGTGTCGTGTTCGGTTTGATTAGTATGCTAAGTTTGGTCCAAGCCAGCGTTCGGTGTCTTCGAGCGTCATGCCCTTTCTTTGCGCGTATTCCTCCACCTGGTCTTTGGAAATCTTTCCAAGGCCGAAGTATCTGGACTGCGGATGTGCGAAGTAGAAGCCACTTACCGCTGCGGTAGGGTACATGGCGAAACTTTCGGTGAGTTTCAGTCCGATCTGTTCTTCTACGTTTAGCAGTTCAAACAGGGTAGCTTTTTCTGTATGATCGGGACATGCCGGGTAGCCTGGTGCAGGGCGGATACCGGCATATTGTTCTTTGATCAACTCCTGATTGGTCAGCTTTTCATCTTTTGCATATCCCCAGAAATCTGTACGCACCATCTCGTGCAGCTTTTCAGCAAAAGCTTCCGCAAGTCGGTCGGCAAGTGCCTTCGCCATGATGCTGTTGTAGTCGTCGTGATTGCGTTCAAACTCCGCAACGAGTTCATCGCAGCCAATGCCGGCGGTCAGGGCAAATCCACCGAAGTAATCTGCTTTACCAGACGCCTGCGGAGCGATAAAGTCGGACAGTGCATAGTAAGGTTCTCCGGCAACTTTCTCCCCCTGCTGGCGCAATGTGTGGATGGTTACCTGCTTACCGTCTACATCCAACTGGATGTCATCTCCATTTGTATTCGCCGGCCAAAAGCCGATTACCGCCTTTGCGGCAAGTAATTTCTCTTTAACAATCTTGTTGAGCAACGTTTGTGCGTCGTCGTAAAGCTTCCTGGCCTCATCGCCCACAGATTTGTCGTCAAAGATCTTTGGATAGCTGCCCCGGAGTTCCCAGGTATGGAAAAACGGCGTCCAGTCGATATAAGGTAGCAGCTCCTCCAAAGGATAGTTTTCTATTACCCTTTGTCCGAGAAATTTCGGTGCCGGTGCGATCTGCTCCAGGTCGATCTGGAACTTATCGGCCCTCGCTTCTTCTATAGACTTGTATCGTTTATCTGATTTTTTATTTAAATGCGCTTCTCT
>JARKUW010000152.1 GCA_029851965.1 Bacteroidota bacterium
CACAACAGCCTCCATGCCACGGCCATTTTTCCACAAGCCATGCGCTGGCTCTGGAAAGACTATCCTAGGCCCGTGTCAAATGCGATCTCCAAAAATCAGTTTATTAAAGATATCCTGATTCCCGGCGAAGACTGGGAACTGGTTGGCGAAGGCTATGGATTTACCGAGGGAACAGCCGTCAATGCCGCGGGCGAAGTCTTCTATCAGGATATCCCCAACTCAAAAACCTATAAGGTGGACCAGAACGGCAAGCTGACGACGATGAGTGTAAATCCCAAAAAAGCAAGCGGCACTGCTTTCGGACCGGATGGCAAGCGCTATACCGTGGCATCAGAAACGAAACAGATCCTGAGCCACGATGAAAATGATAAAGAAACTGTGATCGCAAATTTGCCCGGCAACGATATCACGGTGGCAAATAATGGTAACATATACATCACATCGCCTGATGGCAGCGAAAAGCCGAGCAAATTATACCTGATCCGGCCAAATGGCGAACAGGTTGTCGTAGACGAAGGCTTAAAATTTGCCAACGGTCTCGCGTTAAGCGCCGATCAAACCCAGTTGTATGTGACCGAGTCCGCTTCACACTGGGTATGGGTCTACCAGGTAAAAGCAGATGGAACACTTGCTTATAAACAGCGTTATGGCTGGCTTCATATTCCCGATAATGCAGAGAATGCATGGTCAGATGGACTGAAGAGCGATTCGAACGGGCGTGTTTATGTGACCTCCCGCTTGGGCATACAGGTGATGGACGAAATCGGACGGGTACTGGCCATTTTGCCTGTTCCCAATGGCAGCAGCTCCTCAAACCTTTGCTTTGGAGGCCCGGACTTCAACATCTTATATGTTTCCAGCAGAGATAAAGTTTACCGCCGCAAGGTAAATGTGAAAGGCGTAAATGCATTCGATAAACCTGTGAAACCGGTAATTCAAAAACTTTGACATTCATCCTTAACAAGGCAGCGGGCCAAAAATCCAGCTGAATTCACAAAATGATGGATGCTCAGGATGAACAAATTAGCTGCATTATAGGCTTGAAATCGGGGCAAGTGCTCAAATTAATTGCATTCCTTTCCCGATTTTACGCCCGAATTTTTATATTTGCCTAATCCTTAGTCAATGCAAAAAAAAACCCTGCTAGACGGTCAAAAATTCCAGATCACAATTAAGCGACTTTGTCACCAGCTAATTGAGAACCATACCGATTTTTCGAATACTGTTTTAATTGGCATCCAGCCTCGCGGCAGCTATTTTGCTGATCGTGTGCAGCAGGAACTATCCGCCATATTACCCGACAGTAAAATCAGGAAAGGCAACCTCGACATCACCTTTTTCCGGGACGATTTCAGAAGGAAAGACGGCCTCGGCTCTGCAAGTTCCAACACCATAGATTTTATTATCGAAGGCAAGAATGTCATCCTTATCGATGATGTACTGTGGACCGGCAGGACCATCCGTGCGGCATTGGACGCACTGCTCGCCTATGGGCGACCATCTAAAGTTGAGCTTATGGTATTGATCGACCGCCGGTTTTCGAGGCATGTCCCTATTGAAGCCGATTATATCGGGCAGCAGGTAGACAGCCTGGATTCACAGCTGGTGCGGGTAAGCTGGATGGAAACGGAAGGAGAAGACAGAGTAATTTTATTATCAGAAAGAACTAAGTAAAATGGCAGCAGACAGATTATCAACCAGGCATCTTTTAGGGATCAAAGATATTAACCGGGATGATATTGAATTGATTTTAGAAACTGCCGAGAACTTCAAAGGTGTGATCAACCGGCCGATTAAAAAAGTCCCATCGCTGCGTGACATCACCATTGCCAACATATTTTTCGAAAATTCAACCCGGACGAAGCTCTCCTTTGAGCTTGCGGAGAAGCGGCTTTCTGCCGATGTGGTGAACTTTGCGGCATCTTCCTCTTCTGTAAGTAAAGGAGAGACATTGATCGATACCGTCAACAACATCCTGGCGATGAAAGTGGACATGGTCGTGATGCGGCATCCCTATGCGGGGGCAGGTGTTTTCTTAAGCAAACACATCAATGCGCAGATCGTAAATGCCGGTGACGGTGCCCATGAACATCCCACACAGGCTTTACTGGATGCTTTTTCCATTCGTCAGAAACTTGGTGATGTAGCTGGCAAAAAGGTTGTCATTGTCGGTGATATCCTCCACTCCAGGGTGGCCATATCCAATATCCTCTGTTTACAGAAACTGGGTGCAGAGGTTATGGTCTGCGGGCCAACAACATTGATCCCCAGATACATGAAAGACCTGGGCGTAAAAGTAGAACACAACTTGCTTAAAGCCTTAAACTGGTGTGACGTGGCCAATATGCTGCGCATCCAGCTGGAACGGCAGGACATTAAATATTTCCCATCCCAAAGGGAATACGCCATGATGTATGGCCTGAACAAACAAATACTGGACAACCTGGACAAGGAAATTATTGTCATGCATCCAGGCCCGATCAATCGCGGCGTGGAGATCACCAGCGATGTTGCCGACAGCAAGCAGTCGATCATACTGGAGCAGGTGGAAAATGGCGTAGCCGTTCGGATGGCTGTGTTGTACCTGCTGGCCTCGCAAAGATAAAGCAAGGCGTAACTTCTCTAAAGCCGTCCTATACCAGGATCGCCTTCCAACCGTTAATGCAGTGTTATCAACACATGTTGATTTCTTGTGTTAATAACTATCATTGTAATACTTATATTCGCAGCGACCATTTTTGAGACCTATGCAGAAAAAATATTTATTCATTCCGCTTTTGTTGGCGGGTAACCTTTCAGCCAGTTATGCACAGATCAGTGCATTGGTAAATTTGAACAAGAACTACCAGACTGGTTTAGAGCTACTGAATAACGAAAAATATGTTGCTGCCGCACAGCAGTTTAAACTGGTAGAACAAGTCAGACAACGCCCGGGATCACAGCCGGAAAGCAATGCAGAACTGTCGCTACTAAAAGAAAACGCCAAGTTCTACGCCGCCGTTTGTGCCCTTGAGTTGGGTAATGCAGATGCCGAAGGCTTGTTTCAGAGTTTTATCAAGGATTATCCTTTAAACCCGAATACCAAGCTGGCATACTTTCATGTTGGTAAGTCTTACTTCGAGCAGCAAAATTTCCAGAAAGCACTGGAGTGGTTTGAAAAAACAGATCCTTCCACCCTGTCGCAAAAGCAGCGTGTGGAATACCAGTTTAAGCAGGGATATTCTTATTTCAAGCTGGATAACATTGAAAAAGCAGAGCCGCTGTTTGAAGCCGTAAAGAACGAGGAATCGCCTTACCAGGAGAGTGCAACGTATTATTTTGCGTACATCAACTACCTGAACAAGGAATATAAGACGGCATTGGCGAACTTCGAGAAACTTCAGGGTTCACCAACCTATGCAGACAGCTATCCATATTACATTACATCCATGTACTATCTGGATGAACGTTATGATGACGTGATCAGCTATGGAACGCCGGTTCTTAAAACCATAAAGCAGCAATACGAAGCAGATATGCTCAGTCTGATTGCGGCTTCTTATTTTGCGAAGTCCGACTATAAAAACGCAGAGCGCTATTTCGCGGAGTACTATGCTAAGAACACCTCCGGCACAAAGAACAACCTGTTTATTTACCAGTACGGCTATTCTTTGTATCAGTTGAAAAAGTATAAAGAATCCGTAGCGGTTCTGGAAAAACTGGATGTAGACGACGTGTACCTGCAGAATGGTATGTACACCCTTGGAAAGACCTACATTGAACTTAAGAACAAGGAAAAAGCAAGGAGTGCATTCTTCCGTGCGTCGAGGCTTGAATTTGACAAGTCCGTTCAGGAAGAATCCTGGCTGAACTATGCGAAGCTCAGCTACGAGCTTAATTTCAACCAGCAGGCATTGGAATCTACACAGAGCTTCCTGAAGCAATTTCCAACATCCAGGCGGATCAATGAAGCCAAGACGCTGATGGGCGAAATCCTGTTGAGCAGCAAAAACTACCAGGCGGCCATTGACATCCTTCAGCCCATTCAGAACAAATCACCGGAAGCAAAAGAAGCCTATCAGAAAGTTACATATTTCCGCGGCCTTGAGTTTTACAACGAGCGTGCATTTCCAAATGCATTGTCCATGTTCCTGCGTTCACAGAACTTCCCTGAAGATCCGGAGATCAGTGCTTTGACGACCTATTGGATGGCAGAAGCAGGA
Organism: Bacteroidota bacterium; assembly: GCA_029851965.1. Classification (GTDB taxonomy): domain Bacteria; phylum Bacteroidota; class Bacteroidia; order Sphingobacteriales; family Sphingobacteriaceae; genus Pedobacter. The sequence continues at coordinate 4,203 of JARKUW010000152.1, forward strand.
TATGAATTACGCAAATTCGGTGAGTCTGTTCAGAATTTCGAGAAATTCCTGGGCATGCCGGGCGCAGAAAAGACGAAAGTCTACAACTATGCAAACTACGCATTGGCGTATGCTGCATTTGAGGATGAAAAATATTCAAAGGCAGCAACGTACTTTGAGCGTTTCATCCGCGGTAATGACAAAGATCAAAAAACGGTTACCGATGCCCGAATCCGCCTGGCGGATTCCTATTTCGTAAGTAAAAGCTATGAAAATGCATTGGCCAACTACAATATGATTATAGCAAGCAAGGCCACCGGAGAAGACTATGCGTTGTTCCAAAGGGGAATGATCCAGGGCTTGCAGGGGCAGGACGATGCAAAGATCGCAACCATGCAAAGCTTGCTTCAGCAATTTCCATCATCCAACTATGCGGATGATGCTGGCTTCGAAACCGCCTATAGCTATTTCAACAAGGGAGAACTGGATAAATCCAAATCCGACCTTACAGAACTGATCAGCAAATATCCGAGGAGCAGCTATGTGCCGCGTGCCATGGTGACGATCGGTCTGGTACAGTACAACCAGGATCAGGATGATGCTGCACTGGAGACATTCAAGAAAGTTATCACCGATTACGGAAGTACAGAAGAAGCGAAGCAGTCACTGGAATCGATTAAAAACATTTACATCGACAAAGGAGACTCCAATGGCTTTATCAACTATGCGAGCACTACCCCTATCGGGAACTATACCGTTGCAGAACAGGACAACATTGCTTTCCAGGCGGCTAACGTACGTTACCTGAAAGGTGATGCACAGGGAACTGTTGATGCGGTAAACGCTTACTTCGATAAGTTTTCAAAACCAATCCATGATAAAGAGGGAAAATTCATCCGTGCAGAATCCCTGGTAAAACTTGGACGCTCCGCAGAGGCTGTCGCAGATTATGAATATATCCTGAACGACTGGACCAGTGATTATACGGAACGTTCGTTGATCTCTATCTCTGAACTGTATCTGAAAGAGAAAAAATACAACGAAGCCATCGTTTACCTGAAGCGGCTGGAAACAACCTCCGATTACAAGGCCCACTATACCTATGCAATCAACAATTTGTTAAAAGCGTACAGCATCCTGAATATGCCTGATGATGTACTGAAGTATGTTGCTCTGATCAAAGAATCTGATAAAGCTTCTGAAGAAGAGAAAAACAGCGCAGACCTATATGCAGGACAGGCTTATCTGGCGAAAGCGGATACCACAGCAGCGACAAAAGCATTCAGCAATGTGGTGACGAAAACAAAAACGGTTGCGGCTGCGGAATCAAAATACAATCTCGCTGCGATCCAATACGCGAAAAGGGACTATAAAAATTCACTCAAATCTTGTTTTGATCTGATCAACAACATGCCTTCCTACGACTATTGGGTAGCGAAGTCTTTCTTACTTCTTGCCGACAATTATATAGCCCTGAAGGATAACCTGCAGGCGAAGAGCACCTTGCTCAGTCTGATAGACAACTACGAGGGGAAAGATGAAATTGTACCTACAGCAAAGGAAAAACTTGAAAAAATTAAATAAGCGGATTACAATGAGATTAAGCAAATTTATATATACTACCCTGTTACTAATCGGTGCTTCTTCCCTGGCTGCAGAGGCACAGGACACCAAAACAACGGAGCCGAAGAAGGACGAGAAAACCATCAACGAAGAAATTGAAGTTGTTCGTCCGTACAAGCCTATTCTGGCTGAAGCGGTGAAGCTGAGACGAAGCCCGGACCTGAACGATGTGGTCACCTACAAAGCGAAGTTCAACTACAGCGTTACCGACAGGAAGCTTGGTCTGAATTCTGACATCAACAAACTTCAGGCGCAGCAGCTGACGGAAGAACAAAAGACAGAATTGATCAACAACTACATCAAAGGTGGATTTGGGAATGCAACAACCACTTTGCTGGAGGCCTATATTAATACCGGCCGGGATGAAGCCTTACAGGCTGGCGGTTATTTCCGCCATTTCGGACAGGAAGGAAAACTTCCCGGACAGAAACAAAATCAGCAGGAGCTGAGTGTATTTGGACGGAGCATCGGTGAGGCAGCGACCTTAAGCGGCCGTGTAAACTACCAGCGTAATGGACTGAACTTTTACGGCTACAATGAAAACAACCCACAGTTCAATTTAGATCCGGAAAGCCAGGCATTCAATTTCATTGAAGCAGAAGCCGAGGTGGTAAACCGCTTCAGTGCAGATGAAGATGCGTTAAGCTATGCGGCAAAAGTAAACGGATACCTTTGGAGTGATAAATACAGTGCGAAAGAAAATTCTATCGTGATCAATGGTTACCTGAACAAAAGGATCAACAGCTTAAACCTCGGTTTGGCTGCGGGTGCGGAATTCGGTTCAACAAAAAGCGTTACCACGAAGATCGGGAACAATATCCTGCGTCTTAATCCGTATATCCTGTTGCAGACAAACGGCATCAAGATCAACGCAGGGATAAACTTTGTACAGGAATTTGGCGCTTATTCTTCTTCCAGAATCTTCCCTGCAGTGACGGCAGACTTCACCCTGATCCCCGAGTTCCTTCAGATCTTCGGAGAAGTTAAAGGTGATGTGAACCGTAACTCCATGAAACAATTGACGGACGAAAATCCATTCCTGAACAGTGATATTCAGATCCAGAACTCTGTAGAAAAATTGAGCCTTACCGCGGGTATAAAAGGTACCGGCGGACCTGGTTTTGGGTATAAGGTAAAAGTTTACCAGAAAAAGATCAGCGAGATGGCTTTGTTTGTAAACAACTTCAGCAATCCGAACAAATTTGATGTGATCTATGATTTCGGAACGACCAAGGTAACGGGATTGAACGGTGAAATTACCGTGCAGGTGAGTGATGCCCTGAACTGGACAGGCGGTTTAACGCTTGAACAATATAAGCCGGACTTCGAATCTCAAAGCTGGTACAAACCGCAGGTTCGCGTAAGCTCAAACCTGTTGTACAACATCAACAAGAAACTTAGCTTCAATGCAGCAGTTGCCATGCAGGGCGACAGCAAAGCGAAGCTGTATACTGCAGAACCGGCAAACCCATATCTGGTACCGAACACGGATATCGAAACCATCGTGAGCGTGAAGGGTTTTGTAGATCTTGGGATTGGTGCAGGATATAAGATCAACGACCGTTTCTCTGCATTCTTAAAGGCAAACAACCTGTTAAACAAAGAATACAGCAGGTATCTGTACTATCAGGCCATTGGTGTAAATGTATTCGGCGGCGTAACCTATTCTTTTTAAGCACTTTTCCCGATACCTATCTTATCCCCTATGAAGCAATCCTCGTTAAGGTTCCGGAGATTTGTAAGTGCTAAGCTTATGATGGTTTAATTATTAATTGCTTGCTAGAGAATTATAATATATTTTTACCCGAATGGAGATATTACAGTACATAGCTGAATTGGTACAGTCCCAAAAAGAAGTTGGAATAGCCGGGCTGGGCACCATTTATAAAAAAAAATCTCCTGGTAGGTACGATGCGGCAACGCAGTCGTTTTTACCACCAAGTCAAACCGTCGGTTTCAAAGATGAGGTTTCGGACACCGAAGCATTGACCAGTCATCTGGTTGCCCGGGAGCACATCAGCATTGCTGCAGCAGAGAATGCCATTAAGCTTTTTGTGGGTGGCATCCGGCAGCAGTTGTCCGAATACGGTGAAGCCAACTTCCACCCGCTGGGCACTTTGAAATCCACTGGAGATCAATTAAGTATTGACGTAGAGTCAACCTTTCGGCCTGGATTCGAGTACTTCGGTCTTCCAAAACTGGAGGAACGGCCTCTTGTACCAGAAGTTCCGAAGCCCGAAGAAGTGGAACGCGAAGAGCTGGAGTCAGAACCTGCAGCACCGGAGGCGGCAGACCAGGATCCGGTCTTTGAAAAAGAAGAAGTTAAGGCACCTATTGAACCAGAAGTGCCTGCTGCCCCTGCTACTCCAGCCGTGGAGGAGGTGATGGCCAGCAACCTGATGGAAGAAGAAAATCCGGGAAGAGAGACTGCTGAACCGCAGCTTGTTGAAGTTCCGGAACCATTCGCCGCAGGTTCAGCGAAATATGATGCTCCGAATATCCAGGCGGATCAGAGGACTCCGTACCCATCACATGATATTCCAGCGCAGACGGAAGCAAAACCTGACCGTCTGTTGTTGAAGGTTGCGCTAGGGCTGCTTGCTTTGGTTGTGATCGGTGTGGCAGGCTACCTGCTGTATCCGGCCATGAATGACGCAACCCGTGCAGATGGCGTAGCGGTGGTGGACAGCAATCAGGTGCGTGCGGACAGCCTGAAGCGAATGGAAACATCCAGAGCCATACAAGATTCAATGGCGAAGGTGGACACCATCAAAAGCACTCCAGCGGTTACAGACTCTCCTGTCACTGCCGGCCCAGTGACGGCAAAGCCAGTGACCGACACCGCAACGACCTTCGAGATCATTGGCGCTTCGGTGTTGAATCAAAAAGAGGCGGACTGGTTTATTACGCTAATGAAAAGACACGGCATCAAAGCCAAGGTCGTCCGGAATATGGCCGGCAAACGGTTAAAGATGAGCATTGCAACCGTGAAGGATGAAGAAGCGGCGAAATTGGAGCGCGACAGACTAGAGAAAAAACTAAATATTAAAGGAATTTACATTTACAGAAACAAACCAGAATAATATGATCACATTGCTACAAGGTGCCGTGGATACAGCGAACCGGATAATCGATACTGCTAACGTCGTAAATCAGGCGGTAACAACAGCACCTCCGGAAATACATTTTATTGACCTGCTTTTAAAAGGTGGTTGGGTAATGATCCCACTGGCAGCACTTGCCTTTGGTGGCCTGGTTATCTTTATTGAGCGTTACATCACGATCAGAAAGTCGACCAAAGCAGAATCGAACCTTATGATACAGATCAAGCAATACATTCATGAAGGTAAACTGGACCATGCGATTACCGTGTGCCGGAACAACACCTCCCCCCTGAGCAGGATGCTTGAAAAAGGATTACGAAGAATTGGACGCCCGATTAAAGAAATTGAAGGTGCTATTGAAAACGTCGGTAAACTGGAAGTATCCAAACTGGAGAAAAACATAGGCATACTTGGGATTATTGCCGGTATTGCGCCGATGCTTGGATTCGTTGGTACCATTATCGGGGTAATTCAGATTTTCCATGATGTATCCATCAAAGGAGCGATTGAGATCGGTACCATTTCTGGTGGTTTATACACCAAAATGATCACTTCGGCAACCGGTCTGATCATCGGTATTCTGGCGTACGTTTTGTACCACATACTAAATATGATGGTGGAGCGTATCATCTTACGTATGGAGACGGATTCTATTGAGTTTATTGATTTATTAGAGGAGCCAGGTAAATAATGAATTTACGCAAAAGACAAAAAGGCACAGTTGAGGTGCATACCTCTGCACTGAATGACATCATGTTTTTCTTGCTGTTGTTCTTTTTATTGGCCTCCGCTGTGGTTAATCCGCAAGTGGTTAAGTTGTTGCTGCCCCGGTCTGAATCCGGACAACAATCAAATGCCCAGAAAACAGTAACCGTTTCCATAAATGAGAAGCTTGAATATTTTGTTGAAAAGAAGCAGGTAAACCTGGAAGGCCTGAAAGCTGCTGTTGAAGTTTATCAGCAGGCGGCTCCGGACTTAACCTTGGTATTGTATGTGGCCAGAGGCGTATCGATAGAGAATACCATGCAGGTTTTTGATGTGGCAAACCAGTTGAAGATTAAGGTTGTTTTGGCTGTAGAACCGAAAAAATGATGACTTACCCAAAAGAAGAAAATAATTATCCAAAGGCACTGGCGATTTCTACCGCCGTGATGGTTGCTTTCCTAGCTTTAAGTTACTTTATTGCGATCGGAACGTTCCAGCCTCCGGTGGAAGCCGGTATGGGTGGTATTGTTGTCAATTATGGCACTTCTGTAGAAGGCATGGGATCAGATTACACCAGTATTGAAGAACCATCGTCCGATCCGAACGCGAACAATAAGATGCCGGATAAGGTGGTACCTACGCCGGAAGCGCCGCAGGAAACCAGTACCGAGTCGAGCGACAAGGAAATTCAAACGCAGACCACAGAAGAATCGGTCAGCATTAATACCAAGAAGACACCAAGCAAAGCAGCCCCTACGGCGGCTGTGGAAGATAAGCCTGCAAAGCCGGCCATCAATCAGAATGCCTTGTACAAAGGCAAAGCCAACCAGGGTACCGGTGGCGGCGATGGCACGGGATCGACCCCGGGAAACCAGGGAAGTATCAATGGTGACCCCCTTTCCAACAACTATGGTGAAGGTGGTTCGGGCTTCGGGAATACACCCATTGCCCTGCGACGTTTCACCAACCTCGTTACACCGGCCGACGACGGGCAGAAAACAGGAAAAATTGCCGTCAGGCTTTCCATCAACAAACAGGGAATTGTGATCGATGCCGTTCCGGGTGTGAAAGGAACAACGCTGAACGACCGCGAGTTGTGGCAGAAGTGCAAAGAAGCCGTTATGGGTGCACGCCTGAACCAGTCTGAAAATGCGCCGGATGTGCAGGTCGGCGTGGTTGTTTTTAACTTTAAAGTTCGCTAGTAAGGGGTCTTTCGTTATTTTTGCGGACTTAACTCCCACGATGAATTATACACACACGTTGGATTTCCTGTATGGTAAGCTGCCGATGTTCACCAGAATCGGCGAAGCCGCATTGAAAAAGGATTTACACAACACCATTGCCCTTTGTGAAAAGCTTGGAAACCCGCAAGACCAGTTTAAGACCATTCATGTGGCCGGTACCAACGGCAAAGGCTCGACATCACATATGCTGGCTGCCATCCTGCAGAAAGCCGGCTATAAAACCGGACTGTACACCTCCCCTCACCTGAAAGACTTCCGCGAGCGTATTCGCATTAATGGCAAAATGGTATCCAAATCCTTTGTCAGTGGTTTTGTTTCCGCACAAAAGAATTTAATAGAAGAAATTCAGCCTTCGTTTTTTGAAGTTACGGTTGCCATGGCTTTTTCCTATTTTGCATTGGAAAAAGTAGATGTAGCCATCATTGAAGTGGGCCTGGGCGGGCGCCTGGATTCAACCAATATCATCCACCCCGATCTGTCGGTCATCACGAACATCAGTCTGGATCACACAAATATCCTGGGTAGCACCCTGGAAGAGATCGCCTTCGAGAAAGCCGGGATCGTAAAACCGGGAGTACCTGCAGTAGTTGGCGAAAAAGAAATGCCTTCAGAGCAGGTCTTCCGTGAAAAGGCTGTTGCGGTGAATACCAGTCTGGAATTTGCCTCAGATCACTATCACGCGGAAGATGTACAGCAGCATGCAGGCAAGCTGCGTATGAACATCCTGAAGGACGGGCAACCTTTATACAAAAGCCTGGAACTGGACCTCACCGGAACGTACCAGCTCAAGAATATTGTAACCGTTTTGGCAGCCGTGCAGCAGCTGGTTGCACAGGGTTATGCGCTTGCGGACTCCGCCGTTTACATGGCTTTGAAAAATGTCAAGAAGATCACCGGACTTCAGGGACGGTGGCAGCGGCTGGGGGATCATCCAACCATCATCTGTGACACGGGGCATAATGTTGCCGGGATCAGCGAAGTGCTCCGGAACATCGAAGCCACGCCGCACAGGCAGCTGCATATGGTCATTGGAATGGTGAAGGACAAGGATATCGATGCAGTGTTGAAATTGCTCCCTTCAGGAGCAAAGTATTACTTCAGCCAGCCCGCGCTGGAACGAGCACTTACAGCTGCCGCGCTGCAGGCGAAAGCACATGCCTTAGGCCTTGCCGGCGACAGCTATGACACCGTGAAAGAAGCATTCGCTGCCGCCAAGCTAAACGCACTGCCGGATGATCTGATTTTCATCGGTGGCAGCACCTTTATCGTCGCTGAAGTTTTATAAGAATTTTACATCAACAGCGGTCATAGTTAACCTGATGGGATTAACTTTGCCGTTCATGAAAAGAATATTACCCTTACTCGCTGCGATGTGTCTGCTGAGCAGCATTGCCGTCGGACAAAAGAGAAATGTACAGCATGTTCCTGCAGGGAACGTACCGGGAGAATTGAAACGTCCCAAGCTGGTTATTGGCCTGGTCGTAGACCAGATGCGCTGGGATTACCTGTACCGGTATTACGATCGCTACAGTGCAGGCGGCTTCAAAAGACTGGTCAATGAAGGCTTTTCTGCAGAAAATACAATGATCCCTTACACCCCAACCTATACCGCATGTGGACATTCGTCCGTATATACCGGATCTGTTCCCGCTGTAAATGGGATTGTAGGCAACAACTGGTACGATCCGGAACTTGGAAGAGACGTTTATTGTACCGAAGATAAAGCGGTGCAGACCGTCGGCAGCAGCTCCACTGCAGGAGAAATGTCGCCTAAGAACATGCTGACCACCACGATTACCGATGAGCTGCGCCTGGCGACTAATTTCCGGAGTAAGGTTATCGGCATTTCGCTAAAAGACAGGGGTTCCATCCTACCCGCAGGACACTCGGCGAATGCCGCCTACTGGTATGATGGGGAAAGCGGAAACTGGATCAGCAGCACCTATTATATGAAGCAGCTTCCGGCATGGGTTGATGCCTACAACAAGCAAAAACAAACGAATAAATTTTACGCAGGAAACTGGAGCACGCTATACCCTATTGATTCCTATGGACAAAGCACAACCGACAATAAGCCATATGAAGGGCTGAACAAGGGAGAAACAAGCTCTACTTTTCCGCACAAGCTTGCTGATGCCATTGACAGGAACTTCGATCTGATCAGAAGTACACCCTTTGGCAATACGATGACCTTCGATCTGGCGAAACTTGCCATATCGGAAGAGGCGCTGGGAAAAGGCAGTTACACCGACTTCCTTGCGGTAAGCTGTTCATCAACAGACTATATCGGCCACCAGTTTGGTCCGAATTCAATTGAAGCAGAAGATACCTACCTGCGTCTGGATAAAGACCTGGAAAGCTTTTTAACGTACCTGGATCAGACCGTGGGAAAAGGAAACTATTTGTTTTTCCTTACTGCTGATCACGGCGGTGCACATGTTCCGAAGTTTATGGCGGAAAATAAACTGCCAGGTGGCGTGGTGAGCAACAAGAAAATTGCGGCGGATTTAAATAAGGCGATTGAGCAGGAGTTCAAGATCAAACAAAGTGTGCTGCTGGTGATGAACAACCAGGTAATTTACAATAAGCCGGAACTTGCAAAAACAGAGGCCGACTTTCAGGAAATCAAGAAATTCAGCGTTGATTTTCTTAAACACCAGACAGGTATTATGGATGCGGTTGACATTGCGAACATCAGTGCTGCGACCGTGCCCGAAGTCATTAAAACCCGGGTGACCAACGGCTACAATGCCCGCAGGAGTGGTGACGTCTATTTCATCCTGAAATCGAACTGGTTTGATGGCGGTGAAACCGGAACAACACACGGTGCATGGTATCCATATGATTCACACATTCCGCTGGTCTTTATGGGCTGGAATGTTAAGCCCGGGAAGACGAACAAGACCCACTACATGACGGACATCGCGCCAACGCTCGCCGCCATGCTGCGCATACAGATGCCGAGTGGCTGTGTCGGCGAACCGATCAGCGAAATCAGCAACCCTTAACACCCAAAGCCGCAGAACATGCGGCTTTGTTTTTTTACTAACTTTGTCGACCAATGTAAACTGTATGGAACAAGTTGAAGTTTATAAACCGAAAAATAAGATCCGTTTTGTTACTGCCGCCGCATTATTCGACGGCCACGATGCAACGATAAATATCATGCGCCGCATACTGCAGTCGTCCGGTGCCGAAGTGATCCACCTCGGACACAACCGGTCGGTCGATGAGGTGGTGAATTGCGCCATACAGGAAGATGTACAGGGCATAGCGATGACCTCCTACCAGGGCGGTCATATGGAATACTTTAAATACATGTACGATCTGCTACAGGAACGCGGTGCAGGTCACATTAAAATATTTGCCGGTGGTGGTGGTGTGATACTTCCATCCGAGATCGAGGAGCTACAGGCCTATGGGATTTCGCGCATATTTTCTCCCGATGACGGCAGGAAGATGGGGCTGCAAGGCATGATCAATCAGATGCTGCAGGAAACCGATCATGTGACGGTGCAATCGGTAACTTCAGAACTTACCGATGTACCTCAGCAAAACGTAAAGCGTATTGCTACAGCCATCACGCTTGCTGAAAATGATCCCGAGGGCAGTCAGTCTTTTGTTACGGAGCTAAAGCGGCTGGCCTCCGCCAAAGTATGCCCTGTACTGGGCATTACGGGAACCGGCGGATCGGGAAAGTCCTCCCTTGTGGATGAGCTCGTCAGGCGTTTCCTGATCGAAGTTAAAGATAAAACACTGGCGATCATTTCCGTAGATCCATCCAAGCGGAAAACCGGTGGTGCATTGCTTGGCGACCGCATACGGATGAACGCGATAAACAACCCCAGAGTGTATATGCGTTCCCTTGCCACCAGGCAAGCCAATCTGGCCCTTTCCCGGAATGTGCAGGAAAGTATAGACATTTGCAAGGCCGCAGGTTACGACCTGATTATTGTGGAGACTTCCGGTATTGGGCAGTCGGACACCGAGATTACAGAACACTGTGACGTGTCGCTGTATGTGATGACACCTGAATTTGGCGCGGCAACGCAGCTGGAGAAGATCGATATGCTTGACTTCGCGGATCTGGTGGCGATCAACAAGTTCGACAAACGTGGTGCAGCGGATGCACTCCGCGATGTCCGCAAGCAATATAAACGAAATCACAATTTATTTGAGATTGGCGATGATGCCGTTCCCGTTTATGGAACGATGGCTTCGCAATACAATGATCCGGGCATGAACAACCTGTTTACGGCATTGATGACGACAATCACTGCGCGTACCGGGGTTGCCTTTGATACAAAGCAATTGATTAGCGCCGGACAATCAGAAAAGATCTACATTATCCCACCAGACCGGGTGCGGTATCTGGCGGAGATCGCTGAAGCCAGTCAGACGTACAACGAATGGGTATCCACTCAATCCGCGATTGCGCGCAAGTTGTACCAGCTGCAGGGCGTGATGCAATTGAACAAAGTGGAGCAAGGCGGGGCAAGGAACGGGAAAAATGCTGATCTGGGAGAGGCCTTACAAGACATGTATACCCATCTGGAAGAACAGCTCGACGGAGAATGCAAAAGACTGTTGCGCGCCTGGCCGGATACCGTTGCCAAATACAAAGCGGAGTTCTTTGTGTATAAAGTGCGTGAGAAAGAAATTAAGCAGCCCCTGTTTTACGAATCACTCTCCCAACTCAAAATTCCAAAGGTTTCCCTACCAAGATACCAGGACTGGGGGGATATTTTACAATGGCTGCTGACAGAAAATGTACCCGGAGAATTCCCGTATGCTGCCGGTGTATTCCCATTGAAACGGGAGGGGGAAGATCCGACCCGGATGTTCGCAGGTGAAGGTGGGCCGGAGAGAACGAACAAGAGGTTCCATTACGTATCGTTGGGACAGCCGGCACACCGCTTGTCTACCGCCTTTGACTCCGTGACGCTGTATGGTGAGGACCCCCATATCCGGCCGGATATTTACGGTAAAATCGGAAACTCAGGTGTGAGCATCGCCACGCTGGACGACGCGAAGAAGCTGTATTCCGGATTTGATTTGTGCAAAGCCTCCACATCTGTATCCATGACCATAAACGGCCCCGCTCCTATGCTGCTCGGGTTCTTTATGAATGCGGCAATTGATCAGCAATGCGAAAAGTACATCAAGGCAAACGGGCTGGAGGAATCGGTACAGCGGAAGATTGATCAAATATATTTGTCGAAAACCCAGCCCAGGCCGGTATACCAGGGTGAACTTCCGAAAGGAAATGACGGCCTCGGGCTGATGCTGCTTGGCGTGACGGGCGATCAGGTTTTACCGGCAGAAGTATACCAGGAGATCAAAGCCTATGCGATGAGTACGGTGCGCGGAACTGTGCAGGCAGATATCCTTAAGGAAGATCAGGCCCAGAATACGTGTATATTCTCTACTGAATTTGCATTGCGGATGATGGGTGACATTCAAAAGTACTTCATTGATCAGAAGGTGCGGAACTTCTATTCGGTATCCATATCTGGATACCACATCGCAGAGGCCGGCGCAAACCCGATTTCTCAACTTGCATTTACGTTGAGCAACGGTTTTACCTTTGTTGAGTATTACCTGAGCAGGGGTATGCATATAGACGACTTTGCGCCAAACCTTTCATTTTTCTTCTCCAATGGAACCGATCCGGAGTATGCGGTGATTGGCAGGGTGGCCAGGAGAATCTGGGCAAAAGCAATCAAGAATAAGTATAAGGGAAATGAGCGTTCCCAAAAGTTGAAATACCACATTCAAACATCCGGTCGTTCTTTACATGCGCAGGAAATTGATTTTAACGACATCCGGACCACGCTGCAGGCGCTGTACGCGATATACGACAACTGCAACTCCCTGCATACCAACGCGTACGATGAAGCGATAACCACGCCTACAGAAGAATCGGTACGAAGGGCAATGGCTATTCAGCTGATCATCAACCGGGAGCTTGGGCTGGCAAAAAATGAGAATCCTTTACAAGGAGCATTCATTATTGAGGACCTGACGGATCTTGTTGAAGAAGCCGTCTTGATGGAATTTAAACGAATTAACGATCGTGGAGGGGTACTGGGTGCGATGGAAACGATGTACCAGCGTGGGAAGATACAAGAGGAAAGCTTGTATTATGAGACCTTGAAACACTCCGGCGAATACCCAATTGTAGGTGTGAATACTTTCTTAAACAAAAACGGATCGCCTACGATTGTTCCTTCCGAAGTGATCAGGGCGACCGAAGAAGAAAAGCAGTTCCAGATTTCCGCGCTTCAGCGGTTCCAGGAGCATTACTCCGACCGTGCGGCTGATGCCTTAACAAAATTACAACATACCGCAATCGCTGGTGAAAACATATTTGAGGAGCTGATGGAGGTATGCAAAGTTTGCAGTTTGGGACAGATATCGGCGGCGCTGTATGAAGTTGGCGGGCAATACCGCAGAAACATGTAAACAATAAAATACAATCACCGATAGCCTTGCCGGCAATCAGGGCATGGTTATTGGTGATTTCTGGACATGAAAAAACTGCTCTATCTTTTTCCCGTCTTGTTGATTCTTAGCGCTTTCTTTTACAGCTGCTCACCGAAAGTTTACAGCACCGCTGCCGATACGGTGAACTTAAACAAAGAATACCGCGTACTTCTGAGGGACGTGGTAAACCTAAATGGGGACATCAACAAACTAAAAAGCGACATTCCGGTGCTGGAAGCGAAGGCACAGAAAGCGGATGCAAAATCTAAAAAGTCGTTGGAAGAAAGCAGGCGTCAGGCAGCGATGGCAACGGGCGGAGATCTGAAGCAGATCCGCAAGGCTGAGTCAAAGGCAAATGATGCGAAGGATGATGCTGAGGACGCAAGATCGGCCGGAAAGAAGCTTGAAGATGCCAGGGAAAGTCTGGCGGACTTACAGTCGGAAGTTGCCCGTAAAGAATCGAGGTTGCAGGAACTTGACCGGCAAAAGAGTGCGATCAATCAGAATTCATAAGTACGTCCTGAGCTGATATTAAGTACATTCTAAGCTGATATTTTCTCCAGGAGCAGAATGTGATATTTTAGTTGCAGAAGGATATTTTTAGCTGCATCATTAGCCATCTTCAAAGGAAGAGATTTCCGGCACCTTACCCCATTCCCGGCAGGCTAGTTATTTTGCCCCTTCAATAATTGATTTAAGCTGAGCGGCCTGCATTACGCCGGATTGCCGCCACTTGATCTGACCATTCTTAAATAATATCAACGTTGGCACCCCCTGAATGCGGTATTGACTGGAAACTTCCGGGTTTTTGTCTACGTCAACTTTCAATATGGTGGCTGTATCGCCGATCATGCCTTTCAACTGTTTCAATATCGGCGCCATCATTTTACATGGGCCGCACCATTCTGCTGAAAAATCGACCAGTACTGGTTTATCTGATTTGATGATCTCTGAAAAGTTTGACATTGCGATTTTATTTAATACGCCAATTTAACAAATCCTAACCTAAATAGTTTCCTATTTTTGTGGTCCGAACACCCCCATGATGATAAGTAACAAACAACTTTTCCTGCTGAATACCGCGCAAACCTCCACAACGCCTAAAATGCTGGAGATTGACCATGCACAAGGCATCTATTTATATGATGTTAATGGTAAAGCATATATGGACCTGGTGTCTGGTTTTGCAGTGAGTAACATCGGGCACCGTCATCCAAGAGTACTGGATGCCATCCGGTCGCAGCTGGACAAATACCTGCATCTCACGGTTTATGGGGAATATGTACAAACGCCGATGGTTCTTTTTGCGGAAAAGCTGGTATCGATACTGCCTGAAAGTTTGAACAACGTCTATTTTGTGAACTCCGGCGCAGAGGCAACAGAAGGGGCTTTGAAGCTTGCCAAGCGATATACCAAAAGAAGTGGGATTGTATCCTGTGTAAATGCATACCATGGTAGTACCCATGGCGCTTTAAGTGTGATGGGAAATGAAGAATACAAGCAGGCCTACCGCCCGCTGCTTCCTGATGTACGTTTTATAAACTTTAATGTGGAAGCGGATCTGGAGCTGATCACCGAAGAGACGGCCTGCGTGATTGTGGAAACCGTTCAGGGGGAAGCCGGAATACGTGTGGCATCCGGGTCGTACATGACGAAGCTCCGGGAACGTTGCAGTGCTGTGGGCGCGTTATTGATCCTGGATGAAATACAGGCGGCCTTTGGCCGTACGGGTAAGTTGTTTGCTTTTGAACATTATGGAATCGTACCGGATATTTTGCTGTTGGCGAAAGCGCTTGGTGGAGGAATGCCTGTAGGGGCCTTTATTGCAGACAAGAAAGTGATGGGTGTGCTGGCGGAGAACCCTATCCTCGGTCACATTACCACCTTCGGTGGGCATCCTGTTTCCTGCAGCGCAGGACTGGCGAATTTGAATGTTATTTTGGAAGAATCACTGGTGGAGGGCGTTAAGGCGAAAGAGGAACTGTTCCGTTCGTTACTGGTCCACCCCTTGATCAGCGAGATCAGGGGCAAAGGTCTGATGCTTGCCATTCAGCTGGACAGCTTCAGCCAGGTAGAAGCAGTGAGCCACTTCTGCAGTGATAAAGGTGTAGTTATCGACTGGTTTCTCCACTGTGAAACCGCGATGCGAATTGCTCCTCCTTTAATTATTACAGAAGAAGAAATTCGCAAGGCTTGCGCGGTTATTCTGGAAGCACTGGATTCAGTGGCTTAAGCGCCGATCGCCTGCCACAACATATCTTTCAGTTCGATAAGCCCTTTTTGAGCGACCGAGGAGATGAATACAGATGGGATATTTTCTGGAATTTCTTTTTTCATTTCCTGCATCAACTCGTCGTCCAGCATGTCGGACTTGGTAACGGCCAGCACGTGAGGCTTCTGCATCAGCTCTGGATTGTATTGCTGAAGCTCTTTCTTTAAGATCTCGTATTCTTCCTTAATGGTTCTGGTCGTGTCCGCAGGAACCATGAAAAGCAACACAGAATTCCGCTCGATGTGACGTAAGAAGCGGTAGCCTAAGCCCTTTCCTTTTGACGCCCCTTCGATGATTCCCGGTATATCTGCCATCACGAACGACTTATCACCACGATAGGAAACAATACCCAGGTTGGGCACAAGCGTTGTAAAAGCGTAGTCGGCAATCTCCGGCTTTGCTGCAGATACGACGGAAAGTAAGGTTGATTTTCCTGCATTCGGAAATCCAACCAGCCCGACATCAGCAAGAACTTTAAGCTCAAGAACAACCCATTTCTCTATTCCCGCTTCTCCGGGCTGTGCAAAGCGTGGTGTTTGTAGTGTTGATGTTTTAAAGTGCCAGTTTCCGAGGCCGCCACGACCACCTGAGGTTAAGATCTTGGTTTCACCTTCTGTGGTAATTTCGAAGAGCACCTCTCCGGTTTCCGCATCTTTTGCGATGGTTCCCAGCGGGACATCGAGTATTTCATCCTTCCCGGACTTACCTGTACTTGTTGAACTGGAGCCGCTCAGGCCATCTTCAGCGATGATGTGCTTGCGGTATTTCAGGTGGAGTAAAGTCCAGAACTGCGGATTACCGCGCAGGATGATGTGTCCACCTCTCCCGCCATCGCCGCCGTCGGGCCCACCAGTGGAGGTTAATTTATCGCGATGTAAATGTGCAGAGCCGGGTCCGCCCTTTCCGGAGCGACAGCATATTTTAACATAATCAACGAAATTTGAACCTTGTGACATAATTTTATACGATTAGAATGCATGGAGCTGAGCTCCTAAAACTCAAAAAGCATGCAAATGCAGGCTTTTCAATAATTGATGCAAAGATATTTAAATGAAACCATTGTAAGCGGATTACTTACAAATGAATAAAACCAGCATTGTGCTGGTTTGGCGGAAGCAAGTTCCGGTTTAAAAAGCATGGGACAGGTTACCCTGTCCCATCACTTGAAATGTTATTCGTATTTATCTACTACTGCGCAAAGGTTATCGAAGATCTCGTCGATCTTTCCAGTACCGTTAACCTTGGTTAGTTTGTGTTGAGCTGCGTAATAAGGAAGTACGTGAATGATTTTACCGAAGTACTCGTCGATGCGTTTCTGCAGTTTGTCTGCCTGATCATCAACACGTCCGGTTTCTTTCTGACGTTGTGCCACCCGTTTGGTTAGTTCGTCCTGATCTACATCCAGGGCAATGACACCTGCTATAGAACTCCCTTTAGTTTCCAAAAATTCATCCAGGGCTTCTGCCTGTGGAATGGTCCGGGGGAATCCGTCAAAGATAAAGCCTTTGGCATTCGGATTTTTGTCTACTTCTTCCTCCAGCATATCAATGGTAATCCCATCGGGTACCAACTGGCCATCAGCGATCAATGCGCTAACTTTCTGACCTAAGGCTGTTTGGTTTTTGATGTGTGCCCGGAAAAGGTCACCTGTAGAGATGTGAACCAATTGATACTTTTGAATCAATTTTTCGGATTGGGTGCCTTTGCCTGCACCCGGTGGGCCAAAGAGAACAAAATTTAGCATTCGGGTTGTCTTTAAAATTTAATAGTCCTGGTGTTTATGGCCAGGCTTTTTCAATTATTTCAGCGGAATAGCCGAATTTATGAGTAAAGAGCATAAATATGTGGATTATTCCTTCAAAGGTTGCAAATATATAATTATAAATTTATTAACCTTAACTTTTTGCGGATAGCGGGTGGTAAAGGGTAGGTATATTGCTCAGAATTGCACAAACTTATTGAATTGTGCGGGGAGATGGTCGTTTTAAGATCAACTCAGATTCAGGAGCGGAGAATTGTAAAGTAAATAGTGGTTCATATGGAAATTACCGCTAACCAGCTAAAAGCCAATTGAAAATACTAAACTTAGTGTCATTTGGTTTGTTCTTTAAAAAGAAATTATAGCTATATTTGATCAATGGACAAGAACAAAGACATCAGCAACATCATTCAGTCTGATAGCAGTGGGAAGCTTTATATCAAAAGCCCCGACTTCTTTAGTCAACCCAAAGTTCAGCAAATGGTAAGCGCGATAATGCAATCAAACATCTTCAAGAAGATCGCGAAAGAAAAGCATACTAAATAAAGGTGTATGCCATTTAACCTGCTCATTTTTCCCCTTGTGGGCGGTTATTACATATTGATTCGCTTCGAGTACTTACGTTATATTCAATACAGACTTGAAAGCCAGCGCATCCTGCTGAATTCTGCCTTTGCAGGAATTATTTTGTTGGTTGCTTGCTTCATGTTGCGAACGGTTGTTTACTTATGTTTCCCCTCGCTCCTTGATCAACTCGGCAAATTAATGCTATTACAAACTACATATTTTGGTACTACAAGCTTCACCCTGGTTGCGGCGGTCCTTTTTACTGAAATAGCAAATCTGTTTGTAGATCGAAAAAAGGCTATCAGAAAATCACTTGAAAAGGCCGGTAATGAATTCGAGTTGCTATTGAGTTCTTCATTCTTCGATGCCCATCTGCTGCAATTTACAATGGATAACGGCAAAGTGTATATTGGCTGGGTAAAGGAACTTCCCAAACCCTTTACCACCAACTATATTCGAATTACCCCGGCACTAAGTGGGTATCGGAACGAACAAAAAGAACTGATATTTACGACGCAGTATCTAACTGTTTATGCCTCCTACATTTCTGACGGGTCAGTTGCCGACCAAAATGAATTGAAGACTGACCTTGTACTTAAGGTCGACAAGATTAACTCTGCTTCTTTCTTCGACATGGAGATTTATAAACGGTTCAATCCAAACGAAGAGGAAACGGATTTGAATACTCAACACCAAGCACAGGCATAGTACGCTGTTCATCACAACAAACATGCTGCTAAACTGCAGGCATAAAAAAAGAGGATCCAAATGAATGAATCCTCTTTTTTGTGCACTCGAAGGGAGTCGAACCCCTAACCTCCTGATCCGTAGTCAGGTGCTCTATCCAATTAAGCTACGAATGCATTTCCCTTGTTATCGGACTGCAAAAGTAAGTTTTGAAATTGGAATTCGCAATTATTTTAAATAAAAAAATGCAAATTCATGCTTTCAGTTGCGGTCTTAAGCCTCTACAACTTTCTTAATTGCGTCGAAATCAGGAAGATCACCTGCATTTTCCAGTACTTCTGCATAACTGATCAATCCTTCCTCATTAACCACAAAAGCAGCTCTTTTGGATACGCCTTTGAGGTTGAATACAAATTCGTCGTAAAAAGCGCCGTATGATGGAGAAGTTTCTTTATTGAAATCTGAGAGCAAAGGGAACTGATAGAACTGCTCTTCTTTAAATTTAGCCAATGTGAAAGGTGAATCCACAGATACACCAACTACTTCCGCGTTCATTCCCGTGTAGTAGCCGAAGCTATCCCGCATGGTGCACAATTGTTCTGTGCAGGTTCCGGTGAAGGCCATTGGGAAAAACTGAATGACAAGCTTTTTACCTTTATAGTCCTGCAGACTTACTTCTTTTAGTTCCGAGCTGAATAATTTAAAATCCGGCGCTTTATCGCCAACTTGTAATGCCATTTCTTATGATTGGTTAGGTGTATGGTAGTTTTATGCACGTTTCATTTGTTCGTCAACCAGCGCAAGGCCTTCTTCAAAGGAATGTGGATTGTAACCGAGTTCCCGAATCGATTTGTCGAGCACGAATCCGGTTTTAGCAGGTCGCTTTGCGGTCTGGTTCAGGGTATTTGCACTTACTTCATGGATCAGTTTTTTATCCAGGTTCCAATAGTCTGCCACACGTGCAACGAGCTCTGAAACGCTCATCATGTCTTTACCGGAGACATTGAAGATCCCCCGGGCATTCTTCTCTACCGCCAGCAGGCAGCAATCTGCAAGATCTTCTGCAAGCGTAGGCATGCGCCATTGATCGTTCACGATGTTTAGCGGAGCACCTTTCTCCAATGCCGTTTTCGCCCAAAGAACGATGTTGCTCCGGCTCATGTCACTTACAATTCCGTATACGAGGATGGTACGCAGGATTGCCCATGGTGCCTTTGATCTCTTCAGGAGCTCCTCCGCTTCAAGCTTCGTCTGCCCATAATAGCTTAATGGATTGGCTTCGGCCTCCTCATCGTACGGTCCGGCTGCACCATCAAAGATGAAATCTGTAGAAAGGTGTACGAGCTGAATGTCGTGTGACTCACAAAGCGCGATGAGCGTATTTACAGCCTTCACATTAAGTGCATAAGCGAGCTCTTTCTGGTCCTCACAGGTATCAACGTTAGTCATTGCCGCGGTATGGACAATGGCATCAGGAAGGAAATGTTCCACAACATGCTTAACATTAGCCGGATCTAGTATATCCATTTCTGCATATACATATCCTTCTGCTACAGGATAACGGTTTGGGCCTTTGGAAGTTGCGATTAAATCGAAATGCTTTAGTTTTAAGATCTGCTCCGTTATCTTCTGTCCCAACAGGCCGTTGCTGCCCGTGACTAATATTCTTTTCATGCAGCTAAAATATTGAATATAATAGTGTGGAAAAACTTTTTATTTATATATAATTAATACAGGGAAAAAATATAACTTTGCGGACTGAATTATGGACCGTTTTGAGGTCTTTAACAAATTGATATTTATAAATTTACCCAAAACAATATATGCCTAACATTGGAAAAATAGCGCAGATTATAGGACCGGTAGTTGACGTGAGTTTTGCTGACGATGCTCATTTACCAGAGATTTTTTCTGCATTAGAGATTGAAAAAGAAAACGGACAGAAGATCATTTTAGAGGTTCAACAACACCTTGGTGAAGATCGCGTACGTGCAATTGCAATGGACTCTACTGATGGTTTAGTTCGTGGAATGAAAGCACTTGACACTGGTGCTCCTATCAAAATGCCTGTTGGTGACCAGATTAAAGGTCGTCTATTCAATGTTGTAGGTGAAGCTATTGATGGTATCAACACCATTGACAAAGTTGGCGGAAGACCGATTCACAATGCGCCTCCGCGTTTTGACGAGTTGTCTACAGAATCAGAAGTTTTGTTCACTGGTATTAAAGTTATCGATTTGCTGGAGCCTTATGCTAAAGGTGGTAAAATCGGATTGTTCGGTGGAGCCGGTGTTGGTAAAACCGTATTGATCATGGAGCTGGTAAACAACATTGCCAAAGCATATGCAGGACTATCTGTATTTGCTGGTGTTGGTGAGCGTACCCGTGAAGGAAATGACCTTTTACGTGAGTTCATTGAATCCGGCGTTATTAACTATGGTGATGAGTTTCTTCATTCCATGGAAAAAGGCGGATGGGATTTGAGTAAGGTTGATGTTAATAAGTTGAAAGAATCAAAAGCGACCCTGGTATTCGGACAAATGAACGAGCCTCCAGGTGCACGTGCACGTGTTGCCTTATCCGGATTGACAGTTGCGGAATATTTCCGTGATGGAGATGGAGAAGGTGCAGGAAAGGATATTCTTTTCTTCGTTGATAATATCTTCCGTTTTACACAGGCTGGATCAGAGGTATCTGCACTTTTAGGTCGTATGCCTTCAGCAGTAGGTTACCAACCAACTTTGGCAACAGAGATGGGTTTAATGCAAGAGCGTATCACGTCTACGAAACGTGGATCAATTACTTCTGTACAGGCGGTTTACGTTCCTGCGGATGATTTAACTGACCCTGCTCCTGCAACGACTTTTGCCCACCTTGATGCAACAACTGTACTTTCCCGTAAAATTTCTGAGCTTGGTATTTATCCTGCAGTGGATCCATTGGATTCTACCTCAAGGATTCTTTCTCCGGCAGTTCTTGGAGATGAGCACTACAACACTGCTCAACGTGTTAAAGAAATTTTGCAACGTTATAAAGAACTTCAGGATATCATCGCCATCCTTGGTATGGACGAATTATCGGAAGAAGATAAATTAATCGTACACCGCGCACGTCGTGTTCAGCGTTTCCTTTCACAGCCTTTCCATGTTGCAGAGCAATTTACAGGATTAAAAGGTGTGTTGGTAGACATCAAAGATACCATCAAAGCATTCAACATGATTATGGATGGTGAAGTTGATGAGTATCCGGAAGCGGCTTTCAACTTGGTCGGCAATATCGATGACGCAATTGAAAAAGGTAAAAAACTCTTAGCTGAAGCTAACGCATAAGTATGACAGTAGAAATATTAACACCCGATAAAAAGGTTTTCGAAGGAGAAGTAACATCCGTTACGGTACCGGGGACCATGGGCTCCTTTCAAATTCTGAAAGACCATGCACCTATCATTTCAACGTTAGAAGACGGCCCGGTTATTATTAAAAATAAAACCGATGAGCAAACTTTTAATATTAAAGGTGGTGTTGTAGAAGTACTAAAAAATAAAATCGTTGTTTTGGCTGAAGGCGTTGCGCTGTAAATCATTTCAACAAAAATTCAAGAATCCTCCGGTGAACACCGGGGGATTTTTTTGTCTCCGCTATTTATAGCATCTCAGACTTATGCCTCCTTCCCACTTACCTGGGCCGACGTCTGTCGGTCAGGATGCTGATCAAAAAAAGTGCTGGCATTCAGCTCTTTTTAGCTGCCGCGCGCAGTCAGAAATTTGCAATTTTTCGGGCAGTCCGGGCATTTTACGCAGAAAGTCACCGATTTTGCAATGCAAGCATAATAAACATACCGAATACCAAAACCATAATTGGTATAGCGAACTCGGATTATTGTACCAAATATGCCGTTCTCAACCAATTTAATTCGGTTACAGCTTAGCATATCGACATATTATTTTTTTTTAATTTATTTTCATTAACACTTGATCGTTTGTATACCAAAAACTAAATTGGTTTTCAAGAAACAGTTAAGAAACAACAAGATGTTAAACTTCATTCTAAACCGCGTCAACCTCCTGCTTAATGTAAATGATCTGCTGATTATTCAGAAGACCTGGGCGCTGTAAATGAATATTTAACCATAACATAAAGCAAGCGCCCATAAACAAGGCGCTTTTTTAATACTTAAAAAACCTGATTTCCGACCCTAAACATATGGACTACTACAATTCAAACACCGTATTATATCTTGATGGAGCATTCATCAAGTCGAAAGAAGCCAATACGACTTTGTACAGCCAGTCCTTACATTATGGATACGCGGTTTTTGAAGGCATACGTGCTTATAAGACCCATAATGGTACCCGGATATTTAAGGCAAAGCGTCATTATGAGCGTCTGAAGAAATCATGCGAGTTGGTGCATATACCTTTCAAGTGGGACATTGACGATTTGGTAAAACAAACGTATCAGGTACTTGCGCTAAACAAGTTTAAGGACGCCTATATCCGTCCGCTTGTGTATTGTGCACCCAACATGGCGTTGACAGAACCATCGGCTGTATCCATTATGATCTGTGCATGGGAATGGGCAGCGTACTTCGGCGGTGGGCAGATCCGCGTATGTATATCCGGGTACCAGCGGCCAAACCCTAAATCAACCCCTATCGAGGCTAAAGTTAGCGGCCATTACGTAAATTCGATATTGGCTACTACGGAAGCTAAAGCCCGCGGATATGAGGAGGCTATTTTGCTGGATCAGGACAACTTCATTGCGGAAGCACCTGGAGCGAATATTTTCATAGAGAAATCAGGAAAGCTCTATACACCTGCGTTGGGTAACATACTACCAGGTATTACAAGAGCAACCTTAATACAGCTTTGCAGAACACTGGAGATTGAGTGTATTGAAACACAGTTAACAGCAAGTGACCTGAAGCAAGCCGACAGTGCCTTTTTGTGTGGTACTGCGGCAGAAATAATCGGCATCGCATCTGTGGATGAGACTACACTTCCACTTCCATGGACGGAGAGTCTGGGGTCTACCCTTCAGCGTGCTTACAAGAGTTTGGTACTAGAGAAACAGAATTACGAAGTATTTATATAAAAGAACATGTCAGAAACTACGGAAATTAACCGATATAGTAAAGTATTTACTCAGGATCCTACCCAGGCGGGTGCGCAAGCGATGTTATATGGAATTGGATTAACCACGGCGGATATGCAGAAAGCCCAGGTTGGCATTGCCAGTATGGGTTATGACGGGAACACCTGCAACATGCACCTTAACGATCTTGCCAAACTTGTGAAAGAAGGCGTATGGAAAAGCGACATGGTTGGGTTAACGTTCAATACCATTGGTGTAAGTGACGGGATGTCCAATGGTACGGATGGAATGCGCTATTCATTGGTATCGAGAGACGTAATTGCTGATTCTATTGAGACTATCTGTGGTGGCCAGTATTATGACGCTGTAATTGCGTTGCCCGGCTGCGACAAAAACATGCCAGGATCAATTATGGCTATGGGACGGTTAAACCGGCCGTCGATCATGGTATATGGCGGAAGTATACACTCTGGAAACTACAAAGGGCGATCACTCAATATGGTTTCCGCCTTTGAAGCACTGGGTGAAAAAATTGCCGGAAAGCTTTCCGAAGAAGACTATCAGGGTATCATCCGTCACACCTGCCCCGGAGCGGGTGCTTGCGGCGGGATGTACACCGCAAATACCATGGCTTCCGCTATTGAAGCACTCGGCATGAGCTTGCCTTATAGCTCGTCCTACCCTGCCTTAAGTGACGAGAAAAAAGCAGAGTGCTTACGTGCTGGCGAAGCGATAAAAGTGCTGTTGGAAAAGAACATCCTTCCTTCACACATTATGACTGAAAAAGCATTTCACAATGCCATTGTAACGGTTACCATTTTAGGCGGAAGCACAAATGCAGTATTGCACTTAATCGCCATGGCTAAATCGGTCGGATTAAATCTGACGCTGGAAGATTTCCAGCGCATCAGCGACTCGACTCCAGTCCTCGCGGATTTAAAGCCAAGCGGACAATATCTGATGGAAAATGTTCATGAAATCGGCGGTATTCCGGCAGTTTTGAAGTATCTGCTTAAAGAAGGATTAATCCATGGCGACTGCCTGACGGTAACCGGAAAAACCCTTGCGGAGAACGTTGCAGATGCGATTGATCTGGACTTTGAAACGCAAAAGGTTATTCTTCCGGTTACGGAGCCGATCAAGGCTAGCGGGCATTTACAGATGCTTTACGGAAACCTTGCACAGAAAGGTGCCGTGGCCAAGATCAGTGGTAAGGAAGGGGAAAGATTCGAAGGCCCTGCAAGGGTGTTTGACGGGGAGAAACAATTGATTGCTGGTATCCAGAGTGGCCGTGTACACCAGGGCGACGTGGTTGTGATCCGGCAGGTAGGCCCTAAAGGTGCTCCTGGAATGCCGGAAATGCTGAAGCCAACTTCTGCAATTATCGGAGCGGGTCTCGGAAAATCAGTTGCACTGATCACAGACGGCAGATTCTCTGGTGGAACCCATGGATTTGTTGTGGGTCATATTACGCCCGAAGCCTGGGACGGTGGAAACATTGGTTTGGTTAAAGACGACGACACGATCGTCATCGACGCCGTAAACAATACCATCGATGTACTACTGACAGATGAAGAACTTGCCGCCAGAAGAGCAGAATGGAAGCAATTGCCTCCTCCCGTACGCAGCGGCGTATTGTATAAATATTTAAAGCAAGTAAGTGACGCCAGCGAAGGCTGCGTTACTGATGCCTATACCGATTAATAAAAACCGGCTTTTATCTAACAACATAAACTATGGAACTAGCAGCAGAAGTAACAATTACACCAGCAGAACCAAAAATCACGAGAAACGTATCCGGCTCAGTGGCCTTGCTGGATGGACTGATTGCCGAAGGAACCGAAACTGTATTTGGCTATCCAGGGGGCGCAATTATGCCGATCTACGATGCCCTGTATGATTATAAAGAAAAACTAACCCATATCCTGGTGAGGCATGAGCAAGGCGCAACACACGCCGCTCAGGGGTATGCACGTGCGTCAGGGAAAGTGGGCGTCGTGTTTGCAACCAGTGGACCGGGTGCAACCAACCTGGTAACCGGTTTGGCAGATGCACAGATCGACAGTACGCCTATGGTTTGCATCACTGGCCAGGTATTCAGCCACCTGCTCGGAACGGATGCCTTTCAGGAAACTGATGTAATCAACATCACTACCCCGGTGACAAAGTGGAACTATCAGGTTACGGATGCTAAAGAAATTCCGGGTGTACTGGCAAAGGCTTTTTACATTGCCAGAAGCGGACGTCCCGGTCCGGTGCTTATTGACATCACGAAAGATGCACAGATCCAGCTGTTTGACTACGCCGGGCATGTGGCATGTGATCATGTTCGCAGTTACCGGCCGAAGCCAAATATCCGTATGGAATATATTGAGCAGGCTGCCGCGTTGATTAATACGGCAAAAAAACCATTCATTCTCTTCGGACAAGGTGTACTATTGGGTTCCGCAGAGCAGGAATTTAAAGCTTTCGTAGAAAAGAGCGGAATTCCAGCTGCCTGGACGATATTGGGTGCAGGAGCAATTCCGACGGATCATCCACTGAATGCAGGTATGTTGGGTATGCATGGAAACTACGGTCCCAATGTACAAACAAATTCATGCGATGTATTGATCGCTATAGGTATGCGTTTTGACGACCGGGTAACCGGAAGACTTGACAAGTATGCGAAACAGGCAAAAGTTATCCACCTGGATATTGACCCTGCTGAGATTGATAAAAATGTGAAAGCTGACGTACCTGTTTGGGGGGATTGCAAAGAAACACTTCCACTGTTAACAGAACTGATCGAGGCGCGCGCGCACACCGAATGGCATGCAGAATTTAAAGCTTTCGAGAAAATAGAACGTGAAGAATTAATAGACAGAGAATTGTTTCCGGAAGGTGCAGAAATCACCATGGGCGAAGTTATTCAGCAGTTGAACGAACTGACGGATGGAAATGCGATCATCGTGAGCGATGTTGGCCAGCACCAGATGGTTGCCTGCAGATATGCAAAATTCAACAACACCCGAAGTAACATTACAAGCGGTGGATTGGGTACAATGGGCTTTGGCTTACCGGCCGCAATCGGCGCTAAGTTTGGTGCCCCAGATAAAACCGTTGTCGCGGTTATTGGTGACGGCGGGTTCCAGATGACGGTACAGGAGCTTGGAACGATCATGCAAAGTGGCGCGGATGTAAAGATCCTGATTTTAAACAATCAGTTTTTAGGTATGGTACGCCAGTGGCAGCAGCTGTTCAACGAAAAAAGGTATTCCTTTGTTGACATTACAAGCCCGGACTTTGTGAAGCTTGCAGAATCCTATTATATTGCAGGGAAGAAGGTGTCCGAACGAGAAAATCTTAAATCTTCACTTGAAGAAATGTTGCAGCATAAAGGATCATTCCTTTTGGAAGTGATGGTGGCCAAGGAAAACAACGTTTTCCCGATGGTACCTCAGGGATGCAGCGTTAGTGAAATCAGACTTAAATAAACAGAACATGAGTAGTTTAACAGATACAGAGGCGGTAAACGCCAAGCAGGAATTCACCATCACCGTTTATACCGAAAACCAGATTGGTCTTCTGAATCGAATTGCCATTATTTTCTCCCGAAGGAAGATCAATATTGAAAGCTTAAACACCTCCCCTTCGGAGATTGAACACATTCACCGCTTTAACATCGTCATCAACGACACTCCAGATGTGGTACGGAAGGTGACCAGGCAAATTGAGAAGCAGGTGGAAGTGCTGAAGGTATACTACAATACCAACGAAGACATCATCTGGCAGGAAATGGCGCTGTACAAAGTGCCGACAGATGTAATCGTCGAAAAAGTATACGTTGAACGTTTGCTACGGGAGAATGGCGCACGGGCCGTTGTGATTCGAAAAGATTATACCGTCTTTGAAACAACAGGACACCGCGAAGAGACAGACAAGCTTATTGAAGTACTGCAACCTTTTGGTCTGATTGAATTTGTACGTAGTGCACGCGTTGCCATCATCAAAAACAGCGAGGGCTTTAACTCTAAGCTACGCGAATTTGAACGTCAGGAGCCCGGAAAGGAAGTGATTGAACATAAAGTTCCGGCAGCAAAAGATAAAATATTTACACTATAGGAGAAGCGGTTAATTGATCGCAGTTCCCAATTAAACAACCTAAAATTAAACTTTTAAAAATTATGGCTTTATTAAATTTCGGCGGAAAAGATGAAAATGTAGTTACGCGTGAAGAGTTCCCTTTGCAAAAAGCACAGGAAGTACTAAAAAACGAAACGGTAGCAATCATCGGTTATGGTGTTCAGGGACCTGGACAAGCGCTAAATCAAAAAGATAACGGCATCAATGTAATTGTTGGACAACGTAAAGAAACAAAGACCTGGGACAAAGCAGTTGCCGATGGATTTGTTCCCGGAGAAACGTTATTTGAAATTGAAGAGGCACTTGAACGCGGTACCATCATCTGCTACTTATTGAGTGATGCCGCACAGATCCAGCTGTGGCCTACTGTTAAGAAGCACCTTACCCCAGGTAAAGCACTATACTTCTCGCATGGTTTCGGTATTACATTCAATGAGCAAACCGGCATTGTACCACCTGCGGATGTAGACGTATTTTTGGTTGCACCAAAAGGGTCAGGCACATCACTTCGCCGGATGTTTTTACAAGGAAGAGGCTTGAACTCCAGCTACGCAATTTTCCAGGATGCAACCGGGAAAGCGCATGAGCGCGTTGTTGCCTTAGGTATAGCTGTGGGTAGCGGATATCTGTTCGAGACAGACTTTAAGAAAGAAGTGTTCAGCGATTTGACTGGTGAGCGTGGTACTTTGATGGGCTGTATCCAAGGGGTTTTTGCTGCACAATATGATGTATTACGTGCAAACGGACACTCTCCTTCAGAAGCTTTTAACGAGACTGTTGAAGAGCTTACACAAAGCTTGATGCCGCTTGTTGCTGAAAATGGTATGGATTGGATGTATGCAAACTGCTCTACAACTGCACAACGTGGTGCTTTGGACTGGTGGAAAAAATTCCGTGATGCAACTAAACCTGTTTTCGAAGAGCTTTATGAAAGTGTAGCAACCGGAAAAGAATCACAACGTTCAATCGACTTAAACAGTCAGCCGGATTACCGTGAAAAATTAAACGTAGAACTTGCTGAATTAAGAGATAGTGAATTGTGGCAGGCTGGTAAGACCGTACGTAGTTTACGTCCGGAAAATCAACCTGCAGAAAAGGAAATTGAGGCTTAATATATGACCCAAATGGGAAAAACATTAGTTGAAAAAATCTGGGATGCCCACGTCGTGAAAAGCGACGCGGGTTTTCCGGATATTTTATATATAGATACACATTTCATTCATGAAGTAACCAGTCCACAAGCCTTCGATGGTTTGCGGAAGAGAGGATTGCCTGTTTTCAGGCCGGCACAGACGATTGCTACGGCAGATCATAATGTACCGACCCTGCACCAGGATCAGCCGATTAAAGAAGAGCTGTCCCGTTATCAGGTGGACATGCTGACCAAGAACTGTGCGGAATTCGGAATAGAACTGTATGGCCTGGGTCATCCATTCCAGGGGATTGTGCACGTGATCGGACCTGAGCTTGGCATTACGCTGCCGGGTGCAACAATCGTTTGTGGGGACAGTCATACGTCAACACACGGCGCATTCGGCTGCATCGCCTTTGGTATTGGTACCTCACAGGTGGAGCAGGTGATGGCTACACAGTGCTTGTTGCAGCAAAGACCAAAGACCATGAAAATTGAGGTTAATGGCACGCTGGGCACTGGTGTGAAGGCAAAAGACATAATTCTGTACATCATCTCCCAGATCTCCGCTGCTGGTGGAACCGGCTATTTTATTGAATATGCAGGATCGACAATCAAAGCGTTAAGTATGGAAGCCAGGATGACCATCTGCAATATGAGTATTGAGATGGGTGCTCGTGGTGGATTGATTGCACCTGATGAAACAACGTTTAACTACGTACAAGGGCGTGAATTTGCACCAAAAGGCGCAGATTGGGATAATGCTTTGGCGAAATGGAAGACACTTTACAGTGATGAAGACGCTGCTTTTGATAAAGTACTAACTTTTGATGCGGCGGACATTGAGCCGATGATTACCTACGGAACCAACCCGGGAATGGGAATGGGTATTTCACAGCACATTCCAACAACCTCGAGTCAGGCCGTATCGGAACAGCCATCGTTTGAAAAAGCATTGAACTATATGGGTGTAGATGCAGATTCCAGTTTGCTTGGTAAAGAAATAGACTACGTATTTATAGGGAGCTGCACCAACTCACGGATGGAGGACCTTCGGGAAGTTGCAGAGTTTGTGAACGGAAGGCAAAAGTCTCCAAATGTTACCGCCTGGATCGTACCTGGATCCAAACAGATCGAGCAGCAGGCGATTGCAGAGGGATTAGACAAAATCTTTGAAGCTGCCGGTTTTCAACTTCGCGAACCGGGCTGCAGTGCATGCCTGGGGATGAACGAAGATAAGATCCCAGCGGGAAAATATTGTGTTTCCACATCAAACCGGAATTTCGAAGGCCGGCAAGGTCCGAATTCACGCACTTTTCTGGCAAGTCCGCTTACCGCTGCTGCAGCTGCAATTACCGGCCGGATCACAGATGTAAGAGCACTGTTGAAAGAAAATGTATACGTCTAATATAGAGAGATGAAGAAGTTTATAGAATTAACATCTACCGTGGTTCCATTGCCGAACGAAAATATAGATACCGATCAGATCATTCCTGCACGCTTTTTAAAGGCGACTACCCGGGAAGGGTTTGGCGAAAATCTGTTCTGTGACTGGCGGTATGATGAGCAACGGCAGATAAAACCTGAATTTGTACTGAACGATCCCACCTACTCGGGAAGGATACTTGTGGCAGGAAAGAATTTCGGTTGCGGAAGCAGCCGCGAGCATGCCGCATGGGCAATACAGGACTATGGTTTTGACGTCGTGATCAGCAGCTTTTTTGCCGACATTTTTAAGGGTAATGCGCTGAATAATGGATTGCTACCCATTCAGGTATCCGATGAATTTTTACATACCATTTTTGAGGAAGTTGGTAAAGATCCGAAAACCGCGCTGAAAGTTGATCTTGAAGCACAGACTGTAACTCTGGTTGCTACTGGTGAAACCGTAGGTTTCGAAATTAATGCATACAAAAAGGCTTGTTTAATAAACGGATATGACGATATCGATTTTATCCTGAACCAACGTGAGGCCGTTGAAGAATATGAGGTACGCGTAGGCCGCTGATGATGGAAGCTTTCGTCCATATCGACCATTTAAGTCTGCAATTTCAGAACAGGAAGATCTTGCAGGATTTATCGTGGGAGATCTTTCGTGGTGAGCACTGGCTCCTTAGCGGTAAGAGTGGAAGCGGAAAGACCGTGCTTGCAAAAGCAATAGCGGGACTTGTTCATGCACAAGGGACGATTGACATCCATTTTAATCAGCATCTGGACCTTCCGGCAAAAGTGATGTTTGTGGCCCAGTGGTTTACCTTTAAGGACAAGCAAGGGAGTAGTAATTTTTACTATCAACAACGGTACAACAGTCAGGATTCAGATAACAGTGCAACGGTACTGGAAACCTTATCTGCATACTCGGAAAAGCTGAATAAAAGCAAAGCAGAAATCGAAGACCTGTTAAAGCGTTTCGATTTATGGCATCGAAAAGATGCGCCTCTACTTCAGCTCTCCAGCGGGGAACACAAGAAAATACAGCTGACCAAGGCCCTGTTGCTAAGACCTCAGTTGTTGATTTTGGACAATCCATACACAGGCCTCGACGTACAGTCGCGCTCGAATTTAAATGAGCTCCTTGATGTGGCTTGCGAGGAGGGCATGCAGTTGATTATGATCAGTAACGATGGTGAGGAACCATCCTGCATCAATCGTTTCGGCCACCTGGAGGAAGGTCGTCTCGTTGTTTCTGAAAGCCCGAAGATTTTCGATCCTGAAGAAGCCGCCGATCTACCAGGAATTCCTCATTTCCTGAACGCTCCAACGACTGACAGTGGTTTAACGGAAGTCATCAGATTAAACAATATCAGTGTAAGCTACGGTAAAAAACAGGTACTGTATGACGTTTCCTGGACAGTTAAAAAAGGAGAAAAGTGGCTGCTCAGCGGACACAATGGCTCTGGAAAATCGACTTTATTAAGCTTGCTGACTGGAGACAATCCGCAGGCTTATGCCAATCAGATCTACATATTCGGAAAAAGGCGCGGCACGGGAGAAAGCATTTGGGATATAAAGAAGAACATCGGCTTTATTTCTCCGGAACTGCAATGGTACTTTGAACCGGGATCTACGGTTTTTCAAACCGTTGCGTCCGGCTTCTTTGATACCTCAGGTCTATTCAGGTCCATAAGCACCAATCAGGCCGAGAGGGTGAACGCACTTTTGGGTTTGTTTGGGCTTGAGCGTGACAGTCAAACCTTATTGAAACAATTACCACTTGGCAGACAGCGTATTGCTTTACTTGCGAGAGCCATCGTGAAAAATCCGCCGCTGCTGATACTGGACGAACCATGTCAGGGTTTAGACATTGCGCAAACCCGCTTGCTCAACGGACTGGTCGATCGCCTTTGTACTACGGACCGCACGTTGATATACGTGGGTCATTTTCAGGACCGACTACCATCCTGCATAGACAAAAAAATTGCATTAACTGCCGGGGAAGCTAGCATTACCCCGCATTTGACATACAATGAACTTACCACATAAGTTGTGTGGGCTAGACCATCAACTTGAAATTTAGAAAGTTCGTCAGAACTTTAAAATATAGAAGCTGATAAAACAACATGATACAGCGCTTTACACCCGCACACGTTATGGTAGGTTTTTGAAAGCAAGAAGCTACAGATGCTTCATAACATGTAAAAACAACAGATACGAATGAAAAAGAATATATTGGTGATTCCCGGTGACGGCATCGGACCGGAAGTTACAACCTGGGGAAAAGCTGTTTTAGAGAAGATTGCGAAGAAGTTTGGGCATGAATTTTCCTTTGATGAAGCGCTGATGGGTCACGTGGCCATTGAAGCTACAGGAAATCCACTTCCAAATGCTACACTCGACCGGGCAAAAAGCAGCGATGCCATACTGTTTGGTGCAGTAGGTCACGCGAAATATGACAACGACCCGTCGGCGAAAGTACGCCCAGAACAAGGGCTTTTGAAAATCCGTAAAGAACTTGGTTTGTACGCCAACTTACGTCCGATCTTGTTGTTTGACGAACTATTGAATGCCTCCAGCATAAAGCCGTCTATCCTCAAAGGAACGGATATTCTATTTTTCCGTGAGCTTACCGGCGATGTATATTTTGGCGAAAAATTAAGATCAGCCGATGGGAATACTGCATCAGATCTAATGATCTATCAACGATACGAAATCGAGCGCATCGCGCATAAGGCTTATGAAGCAGCCATGAAACGCGGCAAGAAATTGTGTTCTGTGGATAAAGCGAACGTGCTTGAAAGTTCCAGATTGTGGAGGGAAACGGTTCAGGACGTGAGTAAGCAATATCCGGAAGTGGCCACTGAACACATGTTTATTGACAACGCTGCCATGCAACTCATTAAAGATCCAAAGCGATTTGATGTGGTACTCACGGCCAACCTTTTCGGAGACATCTTAACTGATGAAGCCTCTCAGATCGCGGGCTCAATGGGTATGCTTGCTTCCGCTTCGATTGGTGACGGCACTGGATTTTACGAGCCCATACACGGCTCAGCACATGATATTGCGGGAAACAACCTCGCGAATCCACTTGCCTCCATCCTATCTGCATCGTTGATGCTGAATATCAGCTTCGGTCTGGAAAAAGAAGCCGAAGTAATTATCAACGTTGTTAAACAAGTACTCGCTGAGGGATTCAGAACCGGCGATATTGCCGATGAAAGTACCAATCCTGATCAGGTATTGGGCACAGAAGAGATGGGTAAACTCATTTTGAAATTTATAGATCAACAAACTTACAGCCAATAATCCGAGAGATATGTTACACGATCCGAACAGAGTATACGTTTTTGACACCACATTAAGGGACGGCGAGCAGGTTCCCGGTTGTCAATTGGCAACAGCAGAGAAAGTAGAAATCGCAAAAGCACTGGAGGCTCTCGGTGTTGATGTTATCGAAGCAGGATTCCCGATATCGAGCCCGGGTGACTTCCAAAGTGTTGTGGAACTGTCTAAAGCAGTGAGCGATCCGGTAATTTGCGCCCTTACACGCGCGAACAAAGGCGATATTGATGCTGCAGTTGCCGCATTGAAGTATGCAAAGCGACCAAGGATACACACCGGTATTGGTTCATCAGACATGCACATCAAATACAAGTTTAACAGTACACGGGAGCAAATTCTCGAACGTGCGGTTGAGGCGGTAAGGTATGCCAAGAGCTTCGTGGAAGACATTGAGTTTTATGCAGAAGATGCAGGCCGTGCCGACGATGTATTTCTTGCCCAGATGATAGAGGCGGTGATTGCCGCAGGAGCTACCGTAGTAAATATTCCCGATACCAATGGATACTGCCTTCCGGACCAGTATGGCGCCAAAATTCGCTTTTTGAAAGAAAACGTGAAGAACATTGATCAGGCCATTATTTCCGTGCATTGTCACAATGACCTTGGCCTGGCCACTGCAAATACGCTTGCAGGCGTGGTGAGCGGAGCCAGACAAGTAGAATGTACCATTAACGGTATTGGTGAACGCGCAGGTAATACAGCGTTGGAAGAGGTAACGATGATCTTAAAGACGCATCAAGCGTTAAATCTGCACACGAACATCAACAGTAAACATTTTTCTGAGATCAGCGGCATGGTAAGCCGGATGATGCGTATGCCTGTTCAACCGAATAAGGCGATTATCGGGCAAAATGCCTTTGCACATAGCTCGGGAATCCACCAGGATGGCTTTTTGAAACACCGGGAGAATTATGAAATTATGAACCCAGAGGATGTCGGCATTAACCAGTCGGACATTATACTAACGGCACGAAGTGGCCGGCACGCACTTAAGCACCACCTGGTACGTCTGGGTTATGAGCTGGAGCGCATCAACCTGGATCAGGTATATGATCTTTTCCTGCATATGGCGGATGAGAAAAAAGAAATCACAGACGACGACCTTCTATCCCTGATGAGTGATGGCAGCGAAGATCAGTTCAAGAACGGGTACAAACTGAAGTTACTGCAGGTGTTATGTGGAGATCCATTGAGCCCCACCGCATCCGTAAAGCTGGAGTATCAAGGCCAGGAACTAGAGGCTATGGCCAAGGGAAACGGGCCGGTTGATGCGACAATCAAGGCAATGGAAAGCATATTGGGTCAGACTGCAGAGCTTCAGGAGTTTACGATCCAGGCCATGCACGGCGGCAGTGATGATGTTAGCAAAGTGAATATGCGGGTTGCTCATGGTGGCAAGTCGTACCGCGGATACGGTTTCAACACGGATATCGTAAAGGCTTCTGCAAACGCCTATCTGGACGCCATCAATAAATTTTTGTAGTATGAACTCAACTCAAGACGTAGAACTGGATTTTCAGGCAGCCACCGAGCGGATAAAGGGAACGGTAAAGCACACGCCGTTGGTATTGAATGCTGCGCTTTCTGCAAAATACAATGCCCGCATTTATCTAAAAAGAGAGGATTTGCAGGTCGTACGTTCCTACAAACTTCGGGGCGCTTTTAACATGATCAGTACGCTGACTGAAGATCAGCGTAAGCAAGGGGTTGTCTGTGCAAGTGCAGGCAACCATGCGCAGGGCGTTGCTTATTCCTGTAAAAAGCTCAATATAAAAGGTGTAATATTTATGCCGGAAATTACGCCCAAGCAAAAAGTAAAGCAGACCGAAATGTTTGGTGGCGATCACATTGAGATCGTCCTTGTTGGGGATACATTCGATGACTGTATGCGGGAGGCAATTAAATATACTGCTGAAAATGCAATGACCTTCGTCCCACCCTTCGACAACCTGAAGATTATTGAAGGGCAGGGAACCGTTGGCGTTGAAATCTTTGAGGATCTGCCCGATGTTGATGTTGTTATTGTTCCAATTGGTGGTGGCGGTTTGGCGTCAGGTTTAGGTAGCTATTTAAAGAACATCAAACCGGCGATCCAGCTGATTGGCGTGGAACCAGAAGGTGCACCATCGATGAAAAACGCGTTTAAAGAGGGTTCTCCGGTTACGCTGGAGTATATAGACCGTTTTGTCGATGGTGCGGCCGTAAAACGCGTAGGTGCATTAAACTTTCGGTACTGTCAGGAGCTGCTCGACCAGATGTTGCTGATTCCTGAAGGAAAGATCTGTACAACGATATTAAAGCTATACAACGAGGACGCCATTGTTGTTGAACCTGCAGGTGCTCTGGCGGTGGCTTCTTTGGATCAGGTGGCGGAATATATCGCTGGAAAGACCGTGGTCTGCATCGTAAGCGGTGGGAACAATGACATTGAGCGGATGCAGGAGATCAAAGAAAAGTCACTGCTTTTTGAAGGATTAAAACACTATTTCATTGTACGTTTTCCGCAGCGCCCAGGCGCTTTGAAGTTGTTTGTAAACGAAGTTCTAGGTCCGCATGACGACATTACCAGATTTGAATTCATCAAGAAAACAAATCGGGAAAGTGGTCCTGCCCTGGTGGGAATTGAACTTAAAGAGCCTTCTGATTACCAATCATTGGTGGATCGGATGAAGGTTTTTAAATTCGAGTTCATCCCGTTAAATGACGACCAGACATTATTTGAATATTTAGTGTAGTTGGTGAATATTTGGTTTATTGGGGTTAGTTGAACATTACTCAGAATGCCGGCGTATGGATACGCTCCTGAGATACGCTCCAGTACACCGAGAGCCAACTGCTTTAAGCGCTGCGCAGTACCCAGAACGTGAATTTCCCACCACCTTTGTCCTCCTCGGAGCAATAAAAACCCTTAGGTCGCCTTTGGGTTTTTATTGAATCTAACCAAGAGATATCCAAACATCATTTTGCGCCCAATGTCCCTGCAGATCTGACCAGTTGTTTTAATATGACAATCTGGCCCAAATGATAATGAATATGCTCTGAAGTTCCCTGCAAGTTCTTGTATGCAGTCGAATGCCCGGGTAAAATGGGTAATTCAAGCTGATGATCAGGAAAACTCTTAACGGCTTCTGCAAGTTCACGTGCAGACCGCAAGCTGTCTTTCTTGAGGCTCTCCCAGGCTTCTTCACTGTCAGTCGCAGTGACCTCAAAACCATTGGATTCCGAAATCTCGACATTAATGCCACGGATGCGTTTCACCATGACCCTGTTCCAGTAGATGAGGTGATGAAGCAACGAAGCAATTGTGTTTGCGGATGCAATAGTCCGTGTATTAGCCTCCAACACGGAAACATCACTAAGCGTGTCTTTCAGGTTTACCTCCGTCCAGTTATCACCTTCATGAACATCAATAATATGCCGCGCAATTCGTTCTGTGATATTCATTTTTAATAATCAGAAAATATTCAGTCTTGTCTTACGATGTTGGAAGCACTTACGTCTGAAATCCATTTTTTTGAACAACTACGACGGGGTACTTGTTTTCAGGCTACTGCTTTATCTGGACACTGGAAAGAGAAAAGCTGAAAAACAGATATTTTATCCGTAAATTCTCGGCGTATTCATACCTAAGCTCCCGGGAATTAATTTAAAGCTTTAAAACATGAGAATCGCCTATTCACTTAAGCAAAAACTTAAGATTGCTATGTTGCTCTTTTTTATAATGACTTGTTCCATACTGATTACCATTCTGGAGGAGAAAAGTGTAAAAAATATGAATGAGTCATTCATCTCCATGTACAATGACCGCTTGGTCCCTGCGCTTGATCTTTTTCATGTACTGCAGAATGTATATATGAAGAAGTCTTTTGTGGAGGACCTGCTGTATACCCGCAAGGATTTTAATACCAAGCAAGTGCAAACACAGGTAGAACGGCTCAATGTGAAGATTGATTCCCTGATCAGGAAATATGAACAAACCACACTTGTGAAGCAAGAGAAGCAACAGTTGACCATACTCAAACAAAGACTTGTAAACTATCTCGAAATTGAAACTGACATCATGAGGATGCTATTTAATGAAGAACATGGTCAAGCGTTGCAGCTCTACGAGCAATCAGGAAAAGACTTATCGCTCCAGATCATTGATAATATTTCCGTTCTTATGGATACACAGCGTCAAGTCGGCACGGAGCTTTTGAAAGACTCTGCCTTCGCTGTTTCCGGCACCAGGCTGTATTCCACGCTACAAATTGCACTGGCCATTATCATTGGAATATTAATTGTCGGTATACTCTTTACGTCGAATGTCGTAAACATTAAAAGCGACAAATACACGTTAAACTAGGTGAGCCGGGTGGTTTGTCTTACACGGACTATCATCAGAAGATGCTCTGGTACTTCTTTCTATCGTTGAAGAGGCTATGAGCTTTATAGGGGAATGCATTAGGTACTACTGCGCCCTTTTCACCCCATCGTTTAAGTGCAGGATCCATCATCGAATTAAAGGCACATCGAGCTATTGTGGACAGGAGTATAAAGTTATACCAACCTTTGCAACAATACTAATGTAATTTAAGCATGTCTGTGATCTAGGTTGTGTCGTAAACGAAGTCGTCCGGCGCTTTTGGAGCCCGACGACAATAAAAAATAACATAAAAGTTTAAATAGATTTATTTAAATCTTTGACGACAGGTTAGCAGCCTCTTCCGCAAACTGGGCATCAAACTCTTTCGGAGAGTTCTTATGCCAGTACGAGGCCAGTATTGAACCTGTCACATTCATTAATGGACCGAAGATCGCTGGTGCAAGCCCTACTGTGGCAATCTTGCCCATTTCTTTTGCAATTCCGGATGCAAGTCCTCCATTCTGCATACCAACTTCGATAGCCATGGTGCGGCAATCGCGTTCGTTCATCTTAAACAAGCGTCCCGACCAGTATCCGAAGGTATATCCGCATAAGTTATGTATAAGAACGAGTAGCAATAGTGCAGGTCCAATGGTAAGTAAGCTGTCTCTTCCACTCGCTGTAATAATCACAATAATGAAAGCGATTCCAGCCATTGATACAAGCGGCATCGCTGAATCCAACCATTTTGCTTTTCCGCTTAGGTAATGATTGAACAAAATCCCTGCTCCGATCGGTATAATCACCATCTTAAAGATTTCCCACATCATTGGCAGCACTTCAATCTTAATCAGTGCTCCAGCGAATAGGTTCATTAACACGGGTGTAAATAGTGGGGCCAACATTGTTGAGACGGCTGTTATCGTGATTGATAATGCAAGATTTGCCTTTGCCAAGTAGGAAATAACGTTAGAGGCCATTCCGTTTGGAGAACAACCTATTAATATCATACCTGCAGCAATTTCAGGAGCAAAGTCGAATACGCTCATCCCGAGTTGGGCCAATAAATATCCAAGTAAGGGCATGATCAGGAAGTGACTGAATACCCCGATAAACACACCTCTTGGGGTCTTTACAACACCAGCGAAGTCCTTAATGCTCATTGAGGTACCCATTCCGAACATGATAATCTGAATAAGTGGCGTAATCAGGTTTGAGAGTTTGTATCCATTAACCGTCTGGAAGTATTCTGGATAGAATAAAGAACTCGTCACGGCGGCGAAAATTACGATGGTATAGGTAAATCCTTTAAGACGTTCAACTCCCCTAAAGGCGACCGCTAATGCAAGGAAAAACGCGATTGAGGGCGGTCCGACACTTTCTTTATTTCCCGTCACGATCATAACGAGCACAGCGAGGAGACACAATATCGCTACAGCTGCAGCGATCGAATAGGCATTTAATTTTTTCAAAATATTTGGTTTAATGATAAGAATTCAATTATTTATACAACTACCAGGTTCTTTTACTCATCATCTGATCAACCTCCGCTCTGGTCATTTTCCCCTCTTTTGGATGTGCAGCCAACCATTTTAGAAACTCATTCTTAAGTTCATCATTCCACTGGCTGTCTATTTGCCCTGTGCTAAAACGCCCTGTCTTAACCATCTCAAATCCAAACTTGTCTTTTAGAACGACGAACTCAGCTGTTTTAATTACCTGCTCTGCTAGGTGTGCAGGAATGAACAGAACTCCTTCTCTTTCTGCGATCACAAGATCACCCGGCAGTACGGTGACCCCACCAATTCTAACCGGCGTATTTAGTCCCATCAACACCAT
The DNA here is from genome assembly GCA_029851965.1 of Bacteroidota bacterium. Taxonomy (GTDB): domain Bacteria; phylum Bacteroidota; class Bacteroidia; order Sphingobacteriales; family Sphingobacteriaceae; genus Pedobacter. The sequence continues at coordinate 43,945 of JARKUW010000152.1, forward strand.
CTCTTCTAAGAAAGAGGGATGAAAATCTCTTACAAAAGCATTAAAACCTTCTATTTTGGATACTTCTTTTAAGTCTCTGGCTGAACCGTTGAAAATCACGCCATTACCTGATTTTGCAAAAATCGAATTTGCAAGGTTACCACCCATCAGCGTGCCGGCTTCAATTTTACCGTATCCGTCTGCGACATAAACATCTCCTTTTGTCAGCACGTCGATCGGCCATGAATTCGTATTCCCTACGCGGCCTTCTTTACCCCCGCGGGCCATTATATTTTTTTGCACATCAGGCCGGCTCGGCATGAACTGGGCCGTTAATGCGCGTCCAATAACCGGAACATCATCATGAATCAACTTCCAATTTCCTTCAAACTGATTCGTATAGCCTTCATTCTTTAAGACTGTCCAGGCGTCATCAAGGCCGATATTCTTTGCACGCGCCAGTAAGTCGTCTGAGATTTTCGGGCGACCATCCTTAAAGCGTTCTCCTTTCCATTCGGAGGTAAGGAATACCATTTCATCCCTGGAGATGGTCTGAGCAATTACAGGACTTTCTAGGATCAGACTTAAAGAAAATGCTGTCAACACAAACACTTTGAACTTCATATTATAATAATTAATGTAAAAAATGAATAATTTTCCAATTCAATCGACAATATATCGGGTTCCTTTGGATATTTCTAACAAAACAGATAAAAAAAGTAAATTATTTTAAAGCGAAGGCTATAAAGTCACCTCCAGCCTTTTGACCCCTGGCGCCACCAGCAGCAATTACAACATATTGTTTCCCATTAACCTGATAGGTCACCGGCGTAGCGAAGCCTCCAGCAGGGAGTTGGTATTCCCAAACGACCTTCCCGGTTTTCTTATCGAAAGCGCGAATTCGTTCGTCTTTTGTCCCCGCTATAAATACCAGTCCACCGGCGGTCGAGATTGGTCCTCCGTAGCTTTCGGTTCCCGTTATAGGAATTCCTTTCTTTGTCAACTCCGGAAACTCGCCAAGCGGTACCCGCCACAAATATTCACCTGTGTTCAGGTCAATGGCATTTAAGGTTCCCCAAGGTGGCTTAACTCCAGGATATCCATCCTGATCGGTCAATTTCTTCCATACACGATTTACATACCGCGGTTGAAAACCAAACTCTTTTTTCTTTTTTGCAACTGCTGACGGATCCTCTGCATGTTCATCTGAAGCAGCGGGCTTTTGTGCAGCACGTGGGTTCAATAAAAACCCTACAATAGCTTTACGGTCACTTTCGGAAATATGCTGGAAAGATGGCATCCTTCCACTTCCTGTTTTTACAACCGAAAGTATCTCCTCAGGGCTCCTTCTTTGCCCAATCATGACCAAATTTGGAAACTGAGTTCCGCTTCCTTTCCGGTCGGGGCCGTGGCAGGAAGCACAGTTCGTCAGATAAAGTGCATTTCCATGTGAAACGGAAGCGATTTCTTTGTTTCTGCTCGCCGTATCAATCATTTGCAAAATCCAGGGGTCATTGTTCGAATTCTGATAAAGGATACCATCCGGATCTATAGAGTTTCCTCCCCATTCCGCCCCACCACTATAACCGAAAAGTATGGTCCCCTTAGTGCTCGGCGGAGTAAATTTATGATCTGACCCGTATTCCAGGTATTGTTTCTTCACGAACTCGTGTGCCTCTGGCGATATGTTGGTGATATCCTCTGCAGTAAATTCTTGTTCAGAAAAAGGAAGTGGCTTCAGCGGGTACCGCTGGGTTGGATAAGGATGTTCTCCAGGAAGCCCTTTTGTCGGTACAGGCCTTTCTTCCACAGGAAACAAAGATGTGCCCTTATCGCGGTCCAGCACGTAAACCAAGCCATCTTTTGTCGCTTGAACAACAACATCCACTTTCTTCCCATTATGCGTCACGGTGGTCAGGTTCGGAGGTGTGGAGTGATCGCGGTCCCAAAGGTCGTGATGTATGGTCTGATAGTACCACTTCATTTTTCCGGTTTCCGCCTCCAGCGCCATAATACTGGTCGCGAACAGATTGGCACCTTTGCGGTTGCCTCCATAGAAATCAGACGACGGAGAGCCCGTACCGAAAAATACCATGCCGCGTTTGTCGTCTACAACCAATCCGCTCCAGTTGTTTACTCCACCCACTTCTTTCCAGGCGTCTTTAGGCCAGGTCTCATAGCCCACCTGCCCCGGTCTTGGGATCGTATGAAATACCCACTTTAACTTGCCGCTTGGAATGTCAAAAGCACGGATATAGCCTGGGGCAGCGTCGCCAGATTCAGAAACACTCGAGCCGAGTACAATCGTATTTTTATACACTACCCCTGGCGAGCTGGCCGTAACAGAAAGGTTGTTTATGTCGTTGTCCAGGCCTTCCTGAAGGCCTTCACGCAAATCAACCTTTCCATTTTTCCCAAAGCTGCCAACGAGCTTTCCGTTGTCTGCATTTACAGCATAAAGATTCGACCCAACGGTATAGAGTATTCTTCTGTCGTCCTTGTCTTCCCAATAAACCACGCCGCGATTGGTGTTAAATCTTTTCGAGTTTTCACCGGGCTCAAACTTCCATTTTTGTTCACCCGTTGCCGCATTGAGTGCAAACAGCTTGAGTTCACCAGAGGTTCCGTAAAGTACCCCGTTAACGACAATAGGTTGGCATTGGATGGCGATGGCTTTCTGTGGTGTAGAATCATTTGGGTTCGGCGGGTCTACGGTGCTGTAAGTCCAGGCAACTTGTAGCTGGTTAACATTGCTTACGTTGATCTGATCCAGAGTCGAATAGCGGTTCCCGGCGGAATTCCCACCGTACTTGGGCCAGTCGGTATAATTGCCGGCCGCGGGCTTATCGGATCTTGTACAACTCACCATTAAAAAAAGACCGGCAATTAATGGAAAAGAGAGTTTATTCATTAGTTCTTTGTGTTTAATGTTTTAAAGTTTTTCTTGAGTATCAAGTTTTAGAACTTGACCATTGCAGATGCTTGTGCACCTCAAAACTGCGGTTTGCCGTTACATAGATACTGGTTATGAAGCAAAAAGCAGCCTCATAACCAGTTCTGTGACGCTACGGATCTAACCCCGTATTCCGTACGCGAAACGCGTTTTATCTTATGCGTGATTCTTAATGTCCTCTTTTCAAATATGCTTCGAGTTGCTCTGGAGTAATTGTTGTCTTCTTAGGATATTTTGAAAACCATGTTCTGAATTCGGCTTTGATGGTATCATTCCAGTCGCCGTGGATCTGGCCGGAAGGATATTTACCCTGTTGTAACAGTATCCTCTCGAATTCATCTCTCAGACCAGTTAATTCAGATGCAGAAACCAATCCCTCTACAAGGTGTGCCGGAATAAACACAACGCCGTAATCGTTTGCAAAAACCACGTCACCAGGGAAAACGGTAACCTCATCTATCCGGATTGGCGCATTAATCGAAGTTGGGGTCATATCCTTGATGTAGGAAGGATCATCTCCTTTCACCCAGGCATTAAAGCCTTCGGTGTCCTTCAATTCTTGCATATCCCGGATCGAACCATTAAAAATAACGCCTTTTCCTGTTTTTCCGTAAATGGCATTACCTAAGCTGGACCCGATCAACGTGCCGTCTTTTTCCTTACCATAGCCATCCGCAACATAGATATCTCCTTTAGTCAGGATATCAATTGGCCAGATATTTATTCCGCCCTTTTGAGAACGGCCTTCCGCCTTTCCCTGAGCTTTTACCAAACTATCCAAATCAGGACGGGATGGCATAAACTGCGCAGTTACAACGCGTCCAACCATAGTCTGTCCAGGCTTTAGAATTTTCCAGTTCTTGGCAACCTGATTACGGTAACCTTTTCCACCAGCCATGTAGCCCCAGATCTGTTCCAAAGTACAGTTTTGTAAACGTTCAAGAACGAGGTCAGGAACTTTAGGCCGGCCGTCAGGCGTACGTTCACCTTTCCATTGGGAAGTTAACGCTTTCACATATTCAGGTGTTGAACCAACACGCTGTGCGTATGTAAAGAGACTGCCAGATGTTAGGGCGAGGAGTAGGAATAGTGTTTTTTTCATGTTAATGGAGCTTAATACAAGTTATATATTTGGTTAATGTTAAACTTTTTTGGCGGCGCTGTTCTTCACAACTGCTTCGGCGAGTCCACGCATGTAACCGATCGCGAACAGATTACCAAGCGTCATGTATCCCGGTCTTGTATTTTCTTCACCAGCCATAGTAGGCACGTGATCCGGGCGTATCGCACCTTTAAAACGGATGTCGTAATACGCTTTCATCGACTCATACATGTCAATCTGCCCTTCATCATGAAACGTTTCGGTGAATTTTGTACTTGGCAGCACGCCACTTAAATCCTGAACATTACGGAAGTGAACAAAATGGATCTTTCCGGCTTTGCCCCATCTTCTGATCAAAGCAGGGATATCCGTTCCCATCAGTGCGAAATTTCCCTGACACATGGTCACGCCGCTAAAATCACTCGGCATAATTTTAAGCATCCTGTCAAAATTCTCAACCGTATTCATAATCCGGGAAATTCCTTGTATGTTATGAACCTGAGGGTCATCCGGATGAAGCGCAAGCTTCATCTCAATTTTCTCCGCTTCCGGTACTACAGCACGGAGAAAGTATTCCAGGTTCTTCCACATTGTTTCTTTCGAAACTTCCCCATACTTGGTTAAGGGCTTATCTTTGATATCATTATAGTCAAACGCCGTTACCAATGCACCACCTCTCGCAGGGCGATCCATTGTGGTTCTTGCCCAGCTAATCACCGGCATCCAGTTGTAGCAGATCACATCAACGCCAGCTCTCTTCAGGTTCTTCATGAAGGTGATGAAATTGGCAATTTCTTCATCTCTGCCTTCCAGACCCAGTTTGGTCTTTTCACCCAGTGATGGGGGGCCTTCGACGACGTTGTAATTTAGTCCTACCTTTTTCCAGGCGTCTTTAACCGCCACAATCGCCTTATAGTCCCAGGGATTTACATCATTCAAGCCAACCATCCTCGGATTTATTCCCGCAACGGCGCCAAGCGCATTCATCTGCTTGGCGAGTTCAATCAGCTGTCTGCTTGGCTCGATTCCTGCAAAATAAGCGGTACTCATTTCCATCCCGGCATCCTGCGCCATCCCGTTCAATTCGTAGCTGGAACTAAAATTCTCTATTAAAGGGCTTGCTGCCGCAGCCCCTATGCCTCCTATAGAAAGTGCTGCTGCAAAAGCGGCACTTTTCTTCATAAAATCTCTTCTATTATTTTGCATCATACTTGAATTAAAAATGAAATTTCAATTGGCCTTATTTGTCCCACCACACCGGTGTGGTATACAGATCCGGACCCTGACTGGCTACCGCCTGGTCATAGTTTGCTTTGTTTAAAGTAGCTTCAGATACGGGGTAGCGTAACCGTAGCATGTGCGTTCCACCGGTAAAATTTCCCGGATAATTCGGCGGTGTAAGCACCGGATATCCAGTCCTGCGCCAGGTTGAGAAAGCTTCGAAGTTGTCAAAATACATGAAATGACTTAACCAAAACTGCGTATAGATTTGTTCCATCTGCGCATCGAAGCTTCCACCAGGAAGCGGGTTTGCACTAATATAAGTATTTATTTCGCCTTTTGGAATAACAATACCTCCAGGCCACAAAGTTGTAGATTGCATACTCGCTGTGACTGCAGCATTGTAGTGTTCAGCAGCCGTGCCCGGACCCCAACCCCTTAATGCAGCCTCAGCCAGAAGGAACTCTACTTCAGAATAGCTCTGGATAACGGTCGGCGCATTCAAACTTCCAACCGTTCCAGTGTTCGGCTCTGAGAATTCAACAAGCATGTTGTTCGTGAAATTTGGAATTGCTTCCTTAATGGAATTTGCGTCATAGCCATTCGGCAAGCCCTTCTGCAAAGCAGGATTCGTCGTAGTTGGTAATTTCGCCGCTTGTTGTGCAAGAATGTTACCTTCCCAAAGGGTCGCGTAAAATGGCAGACGCGGATCATTTCTCAACTTCAAGGCATCGATTAACGTTCTGCTTAGTTTAACCGGACCTTTTCCCGCATTAGATTCCGGTAAACTCTCTCTTTTTAGCTCAAAGGAATCCCAGTTCTGCGTATTACCATTACCTGCAACATGGTCAACTTTGGCGATGTCAGCATTGCTTTTCATGACCCCACCGGCAATGGCCTTTTCTACCCACTGTCTCGACAATGCCGCATCCACATTGCTTAGTCTCATTCCGAGGCGTAACATCAGGGAGTACCCAAATGTCTTCCATTTTGGAATGCTTCCCTGATATAAGACATCATTAATACCATAAGAAGGTTTGGATGCATCCAGCTGGCCAATAGAAGTCTCCAGCTCCTGCAGCATCTTTGGATAAATTTCAGACTGCTTGTCGTATTTGGGTTTATATATTCCGTTGATAAATCCCTGACCCGCCTCTGTGTACGGCACGTCACCATAGATATCTGTTGCACGGTGTAAGGTGAACACGCGCCAGATGTTCGCGATTGCATACTGATTGATCAGTTCCGGATTTCCCTCGGTTGAGGCAATCACCTGCTGCAACGGTTTTAAATGCGTATTGTAGATGGTTTCAAAGAGATCGCCGAACTGATTGTTTTCAAAGTTCTTATCACCACTCCAGTTGGTACCAAGGGCAGCCATATACTGCATGGTACCTGCAAAATATTTAATGTTCGTCCGGTTCCGGTCAGGTGTACCTGTACCAGCGGTACGTATAATACTAGTTGTGAACAAACTACCTACCTGAGGCTCCGTATATGCGTTTGGATTCTTATTCATTTCCTCGAAACCTTTATCGCAGGAAGACAGAAATATCACAGATGCCAGCCCTGTCTTAAGAACTGTTCCTGATAATTTTCGTGTTATATTAATCATAATAGAAAGTTTAATGTTGTGTAAGTGTGTTTTCTAGAATCTCACAGATAGGTTTAAACCGTAGCTTCTAACCGTTGGTAAGCCAAAGTTCTCCAGCCCCTGTGCATTTCCGCTGTTGTAGCTTGCCTCAGGATCTATGTTCTTTGCACTGTTATACAACAGGAACAGGTTACGTGCAACTACAGAAATGTTCACCGATTGAAACGGTGTTTTAGTCAGCATGCTGCTTGGCAAAGAATAGCCCATCGTAATAGACCTAAGTTTAATAAAGTCTGCACTGGTCACAAACTCATCTGTCAAAGTTGCCCAGATCGTAGAGTAATACGTTTGTGCGTCAACTGTTCCGGAGTAAGGCAAACCATCCTGACCTACGCCTGAAACAGGCACACCAGTCTCACGTACATTGTTGGCAACGGTACGTTTGTCCAGTCCGAACTGCGTACCGTACGCGCTTGTTGCTGAATAAACGCTCGCACCGAACTTTCCGTCAACCAACACACTCAGGTTGAAGTTCTTGTACCTGAAATCATTGCTAATACCCATTGTCACTGGCGGAACTCCTTTACCCAATACTTCTACAGGACCTTGTACAGGTATACCTGTCGCTCTGTTGTAGATAATCTGGCCATCTGCATTCCTGGCAGCGCGGTTACCGGCAATCATTCCAAAAGGCTGACCTTCGAAGTGGAATACACCCCCGTTAAGCGTTCTTGTGGTCGCATCCGGGAGTTGAATGGATGGTAAACCTTCAGCTATTCGTAAAACGGTGTTTTTGTTGTAAGCTAAGTTATAGGCCAGATCCCAGTTGAAATCAGATCTCTTAAGGAGTGTACCCGTCAACAATAATTCGATACCACGATTTTGTATTTTTCCAACGTTTAACGCAACACTTGAGAATCCGGATGAGCTTGGAACCGACGCATTGACAATATCATTGGTTGTGGTTCTATCGTATACCGTCACATCAAAACCGATACGGTTGTCGAGCATTCTACCTTCAATACCTGCCTCCGTAGTTGTAGAGGTATATGGCTTCAATTTATTCGGTATGGTATTGGAGTTGATCGATTGCAATGTGGCACCGGTAAGGTACAACTGAGGAGAGTTGGTGTACGTAAGGTCAAGACCGTAAGGACTTGGCGCCCCACCACCTACTTGCGCCCAGGATGCTCTGGCCTTTAAGAAGTTTAGCCAGGTCGGCTTGCTTTTCCAGGCTTCAGAAGCCACAAAACTCAAACCCGCAGATGGATAGAACAAACTGTTCTGTTCAATATCCAATGTAGAGAACCAATCCTGACGTCCGCTCAGGGTCAGATATAAGTAGTTTTTAAAGCCAATGTCAGTTGAGGCAAATAACGAGTTAATGGCCGACTGGTTGTAGGCTAAATTGAAAGTTTGTGCACTACCATTGCTAATGAAGTATTGGAATGGAACATTAAACTGTCCACTTGCCAGTGCTATTCCCTTTGCAGTTCTTTTCATCTGGTTTCCGCCAGCAAGTGCATTGATAGAGAAATCACCAAAAGTCTTGTTGAACCCCAGGATTGCTTCTGCATTTACTTCCTGTCTAAAGTCCTGGTTCGTGTTCATTTGTCCCCTGTTATTATAGGCGGTGCCAGTTGGTTCAGATATATCGTAAGCGTCGAAATTAAACTGGTCGATACCTACCCGGGCACGGGCATAAAGGAAATCCGTAAAATTATATCTGGTTGAAAAGGAACCTATAAAGCGCTTACGGGTATCACCATTGGTCATTTTATTCACGGCGAAATAAGGATTCGTTGCGTAGATATAATCACTCCAGACGAACTCATTCCCGTTCTCTGCATATCCAGGAGCCAGCGTACGCACGTCAATACTGTTGGCGAT
>JARKUW010000056.1 GCA_029851965.1 Bacteroidota bacterium
CATCCTGAAATTTGCCGCTGTTGCAGGCTTGCCGATGAGCAGCGCCTCCGCTTCAGGCATACGCCAGGGCTTGTGTGCAACACCGCCGAGCGCGATGCTGGCTTCTAACACATGCTGCTGCTCATCCAGATTTAAGGCAGCAGCAACTGACACTAACGCGAAAGCGTATGATGGGCGATCCCGAAGTTTTAAGTAGCTGTAATGTTTCGCGTATTTAGAAGGTGGTAGTTTAATGGATGTAATAATTTCATCCGCTGCGAGCGTATTATCCTGATCAGGCTTATCTCCTGGAAGTCGATGAAAGGCTTCCATAGGTATTTCCCGCTTCCCTGATGGTCCCTCCACACACACCACTGCATCCAACGCCCTAAGTGCAACAGCCATGTCGGATGGGTGCACTGCTATACAATCCGCAGAAGTCCCAAGGATAGCATGCATTCTATTGTAACCGTTGATGGCTGAACAGCCTGATCCTGGCTCACGCTTATTACATGCTGTACTGGTATCGTAAAAGTAGTAGCAGCGGGTACGCTGCATGATGTTGCCTCCATTGGTGGCCATGTTTCTCAATTGCGCAGAAGCTGCTGACAACATGGCTTCAGCTAACAGTGGATAATGCTGTTGCACATGCTCATGATAAGCAGTGTCGGCATTGGTAACAGATGCACCCAGCCTTAATCCACCATCTGCTTCCTGCTCGATAACATCAAACCCAATTTTGTTAATGTCAATCAGGTGCGCTGGTCGCATCACATTAACTTTCATCAGATCCAACAGGTTCGTGCCACCTGCTATATATTGGGCATTGTCGGTCTTGCTGTGCTCCTGAATTGCATCACGAACGTCTGTCGCTTTGCTGTAAGTAATGCGGTTCATATGCTGCCTCCTTTATTTTTGATGCCCATAACCTCGCAAATGGCTGCATTGATATTGCTGTATGCGGCACAGCGACAAATGTTTCCACTCATTAGATCCTGAACCTCCGCCAGCGTTTTTGCTTTACCTTCTTGCATGAGACCAATCGCCGAGCATAGCTGCCCTGGTGTGCAGTATCCGCATTGAAACGCATCATGATCTATAAAGGCCTGCTGTAAAGGATGAAGATCCTGGCCCTGAGACAAACCTTCCACAGTGGTAATTTCTGCGCCGTCATGCATAATAGCCAAGGTCATACAAGCATTAATGCGCTTGCCATCCACCAATACCGTGCATGCCCCACATTGGCCATGGTCACAACCCTTCTTTGTGCCGGTTAATTGTAAATGATCACGCAAAGCATCCAACAGACTTACCCATGGTTCTACCTTCAGCGTGTGCATCTGCCCATTCACCGTTAGCGTGATCGTTGGCTCCTGGGGCGTGTTATTGTATTTTTCTGTTTCCATACAACTAATTCTTCTTAATTAAACTTCATTTACAAACATTTGTTTACAAAATGTCATCACAGTTCAGATTAAGCAGGTTGGTCTAATCCGCTTACATACCGTAAAAACTTTAAAGCAACCTTAACGGTTATGAGTGCATGGAAAATCAGAAAAACAAAGTGGTCCTGATCACCGGAGGAAGTAAAGGTATCGGATACGGAATTGCAGAAGCATTACTAAAAGCTGGTCATCAGGTGGCCATCACCAGCCGTTCGCAAGCATCCGCGGATCAGGCGGCGGCCGACCTGCAGCAATACGGAGATATTATCGGCATTGCGGCAGATGTTAAGGACCTAACATCACAAAAAGCGGCAGTGGCGAAAGTCATTGAAAAATGGGGCAAACTGGATGTCCTGGTTGCCAATGCCGGTGTTGGTCACTTTGCACCTATAGACCAGCTGGATGAGGCTTCATGGCAAGACACCATCGACACCAACTTAACGGGTGTATTTTACAGCGTGAAAGCGGCGGTCTCACATATCAAAGATGCAAAAGGCTACATCTTCACCATTTCCAGTCTTGCGGGAACAAATTTCTTTGAAGGCGGCGCTGCCTACAATGCAAGTAAGTTCGGGCTTACCGGATTCTCGCAGGCCATCATGCTGGATTTAAGAAAATATAACGTTAAAGTAAGCACCATTATGCCTGGCTCCGTTGCAACATACTTTAACGAGCATGAACCCGATCAGGAAAAGGATGCATGGAAAATTCAACCGGAAGATCTTGGAAAGCTGGTGGTAGATATGCTGAACATGCATGAAAGAACACTACCAAGTAAAATTGAGATCAGACCCACCTTACCAAAATAAGTACGCATCAGGCCTGAACGATCGCCTTTGTTCAGGCCTCTATTATAATTGTCTTAATTTGGTCAGGCCTTAACTTTTCCGCGAAATTGCTGTTTAGTATATACACCCGGCATTTGAATTCCGGAAAATGCATATGAAACTAATCAGAAGGTTAATTATCTACCCGCTCTTACTTGTTCCCGGCATCGGTTTGGCTCAAAATGCCAACACCATCATCCCACCAAACGAACAGGAGAAAAAAGACACTGCGAGACAAACGGACCTGATCGACGTTGGGAAAGCATTCTTTAAAATTAAGCCGAGAAAGATTGAAGCCAGGACAGACAAAAGGGTAACCTTTTCATTCCTCCCATTCGGAACAACAGTACCAGGGGGTACGGGTCGCGCCTTAGTGACGAGTACCACGGCAGGTGTTTACCTGGGCCCCAGGCGCACAACAAACATTTCAACAGCTTCTTTTGCCCCCTACTGGAATTTCGGGTCGCGCTTTGGCTTACCTTTAAGAACCAGTATCTGGCTACCGGAGAACAGCTGGACCATACAGGGTGACACCCGTTTTCTCGTTTACCCTCAGTACACCTGGGGACTTGGTGACGGCGCTGCCGATCGGCGGTCTTTTGTAAACTACAAGTACATTCGATTCTATCAAACCGCGCTAAAGCGAATCAAGCCGTACCTGTATGCTGGTCTTGGTTACAACCTGGATTACCACTTTAACATCAAAAGTGATGAGCCAGACATCAATCTTCCAGAATTTACCAACTATCCTTACGGCACAGATGGCAACTCATTTGCTTCTGGTATAAGCCTGAACGTACTTTATGATACCAGGAACAATGCTATTAACCCGCTGCCCGGCGCGTATTTTAATGGCGTATACCGCATCAACGCTACTGCCCTTGGTAGCAATGAAAGTTGGCGCTCGCTATACCTGGATGCCCGAAAGTATGTATATATGAATCCAAATAAGAAGAATCAGCAGAATACACTGGCTTTCTGGTCCTACTTCTGGACGGTGTTTGACGGTAAAGCACCCTACCTCGATCTTCCAAGTATAGGATGGGATCCCAATAACAGATCCGGCAGAGGTATAGACAAAAACCGGTATCGTGGCAGAAGTTTAATGTATTTAGAATCTGAGTACAGACGTGATATCACCAACAACGGGCTGCTTGGATTCGTTGTCTTTGCAAATGCAACAACTGTAAGTGGAAGCGGTAGCTTTTTGACGTCATGGCATCCGGCAGCAGGTACTGGATTACGCATCAAGTTCAATAAAGCTTCCAACACCAATATCGGTATCGACTATGGTGTAAGTAAAGGGTTCAGTTCCGTATTCCTGAACCTTGGAGAGGCGTTCTAATAAGCCTGCAACTAAGACTTATCAAGTACGATATATATTCAAAAATAGAAGACCCTTGCTCCTGATGTAGTAGCAAGGGTCTTCTATTTTACGGGCGCCTAAACCGCCCTTTAATCATTTAAGCTAACTGAAGGCTGTTTAAAGCTGCTTCTTCAAAAGTCTTAAGCGCAGTTTGGAAAGCGGCAAGGGCCGTCGCATCTTCAATTTGCATACAGTTCTCCACGTAATCTGCACCACCGAATTTATCTTTAACCAGGCAGATAAGTTTTGCAAGTTCTGCTTTTCTTGTTAGATCCGCCTCAACGTATAGGATTTTATCCGCAGGACATTGCTTAGCAATTTCCGTCATGGCAGCTTTTAATTCTGTACGATCGTGGCCTACTAAAAGTACCCGGTTATATTGATGTATAAGGTTTTTAGCTGCAGTAATGCCTTGTAAAGAACTCCCGTTCAATACAACCGCTAATGTGTTTTTTTCTAATGTCATATCCTTTAGATTATCTTAATACCAGACAATAGGACAAAGATATGTGTTAACTACCTGTACATGAAAGTATTTACCTCGCTAAGCGCACGTAAATTACAAATACATGACGCGAGTTTACGTACTTACCACTTAACCTTAAGTAAATACAACACAAGAAAAGCCAGCTATATTAAATGTTACTTAAAGCTTTTAGCAGAGATGACCTAGAATGAAAACTATGTATTAAGAACTGACTGGATTGCAATAGTCTAAAGAAATTGCTGATCATGTTTATTGATGGAAAGATTTTGAATTTTAAAAAAAAGAAAGGGCTGTTCCATCCAGACACATCCCTTTTCTAACCAAATATAAACCTGTATGAACGGGTTACTCTTAAAATGTTGGCATCCCAGCGTTTTGCCATGATATGCAACAATAAATCTTGTTATCAAAATTCAACATTCGAACGCAGAACTGTTTTGGTTCTACTAGAATAAGTAGGCCGCAGTTGCGACTAGCATGATGTTTCAAATATACAATCTTTTTAATCGTGTAAAGAATACACTATTAAAATTCATGATTAATTAACAACATTTTAACAATTAAAATGCCAGTTTCTAAATTTACACTATCAAATCAACTCTATATTCGAGTAAATCACAGCTGCTTATTAGTGTTTGTGTGAAAACAGACAGTTTTAACTTACAAAAGAAGCAATAATATGCACTATAATGATCTTAATACAAACAGTAATCACCTAAACACCGGATCAACCATGCGGATTATCACAATTTAATTCAAAAACATGCAGAATCTGTGGGAATAATGAAGACATATATTCCTCTACTGCCTTTCTGGAACCAGGAAAGGTAATCACCAGCGTATTCTTGATAAAACCGGCGACGCCTCTAGATAACATTGCATACCGCGTTCTCAGCTGACCATAACCCCTTGCGGTTTCCATTATTCCTGGAATCTCGCGGTCAATTAGAGGTTTAATCGCTTCAGGGGTAAAATCTCTTGACGACAAACCCGTTCCACCTGTAAATAAGATCAGGTCAAAATCCTCCGCTACAAGGCTTAGCGCGACTTCCTGTATAGATTCCACACCATCAGGTACAATTTTGTATGCAGCACATTCCAGATTATATTTCTCAAGAGCTGAAATAATGTATTTTCCGGCGGTATCCTGCTTGGTTCCGCTGGATACACTGTCTGAACATACGACCACTGCCACTTTCAGCATCGTCGAATTCGCTTTAAGGTCCGACTTACCGCCGGTTTTCTCCTCAAGTCGCACTTGCTCGATCACTACACCTTTGTCAATGGGCTTCAACATA
>JARKUW010000167.1 GCA_029851965.1 Bacteroidota bacterium
TGCCTTCAGGCTTGATGCCTCAGCCCCATCGCCCAAAGGCAATGCGTATGTGGTCGGCCGGTTTAACAACTATGCCTTAAACGAGCAAAGCATGATGGCCTTTGATGCGGCTAAAGGCGGTTATTTCACTATACTCCGGTTGAAACAGGGCTTGTATGACTACAAATACATCTGGGTGGACGAGCAAACAGGAAAAGTTGACGATACAGCATTTGAAGGTTCACATTACGAAACCGAAAATCAGTACGAGGTATTTGTGTACTTCCGTAAGCCTGGTGCCCGCTGGGAGGAGCTTATAGGCTACGGTCTGAAATCCAGATAGACACACTCCCTGCGTTGCAGAGGAAATCGGCCCAACCCTGCTCATCTATGTGTATGGTCTCCGTGCGGTGACCTAAAACATCGATGAATTGCTTTCCGGCGTGCTCAATTCCAACTTCCATTCGCTTCATTCCTTCCTCACCATTGCTCATCACGACAGCAAGACCGGAATCCGGCTGTCCGGGATGCCCCGAACGTGTCCAGCCAATACAATTTGGATGGTCAAAATAGTCTGTCTGAATGCCATAGGAAAGATCTTTCCGCACCTTGCTGATGATCGACAAGTCTGGAACTCCGATCAGTTCAATTTGAACAGTTTCCCCCTCTGCATTCACATCTGTATACTTGCAGCCATAAACATCCGGGTAAAACAGGCAGGGTATCCCTTGTTCTCTCAGCAAGATCAGCGCGTAAGCAAGCGGCCTGAACCAGTAATCAACATAAGACTCCAGTGCCTGCAGGGGCTGAGAATCGTGATTATCTACAAAAGTGATTGACAATTCCGGGTGTGCCTGGGTGAGTGTGCCTTCGAAGATCCTGCTCAGATCATAGTTCTGCCCTTCTTGCCCGGCCTGGTAAAAGTTCATATGCAGAATGGAATCGAACAACTGCATCCGGCCACCCGTCTGATCGATATAGTCTTGCAACTCGGCAACGCTTGCGGTTACCCAGTTCTCTGCAACGATGAAAAAGTCTTCGTTAAACGTCGCATTCATATGATCAATCCACTGATTTAAATACCATGGAGAAATGTGTTTTACAGCATCCAGGCGGAAGCCTTTCATGCCACATGTCTGATAATACCACTCACCCCAGCGCTTAATTTCCTCCTGCACCGCCTGATTTCGAAAATCCACGTCATTAAACATCAGGTAGTCGTAATTCCCAAATTCATTAGATGGCACTTCCTCCCAGGCTTCCCCATATTGGTTCTGAATGGAGAATATACCACTTTCCTGCAGATCTTCGGCCCAGTCTATCCCCGTAAAACAATGCTGATCCCAGATAAACTCCGAGTATTTACCTGCTCTACCCGGAAAAGTGAACCGGGTCCAGGCTTCAATCTCTATTACATCGGAGATGAATTCCTCCCTGTTGTCTGGATTTACCTTTCGCACAGGAACCTTCTCCAGTTCATCTGCGCCGGCCTTGTGATTGATCACCACATCAGCCATAACGGTGATGTTCCTGCTTTGCAGGGTTATGATGGCATGTATATACTCATCCTTGCTGCCATACTTCGTTGACTTGCAGTTCTTCTGCTCAAATTCACCAAGATCATACAGGTCGTAACAATCATAGCCGACAGACCCCTCGCCTGAAGTAGCTTTATATGCTGGAGGCAACCATACCATGGTTACGCCCATTTTTTCCAGCGCTTGCGCGTCTGCCGCTGCTTTAACCCACAGCTTCTCTTCTTCATTGTAATACCAGTGGAAATACTGGAACAGGGTTTGGTTGACCATTTCGGGATGTCCAGGGATTCAGCGGACGAAAACAATAACATGAACTGGCACATTTTGTTTACTTTTGCACTCGAATATGAGTACAAAGCTTAAGACCCCGAAAGAATCGTTCACCATCATGAATGAGTTGGTATTGCCAAATGATACGAATACACTGAACAATTTGATGGGTGGACGGTTGTTGCACTGGATGGATATCGCGGCCGCTATTTCGGCACAAAAGCATTGCAACAGGATCGTAGTTACTGCATCTGTAGACAACGTATCGTTCAAACAACCGATCAAGTTAGGTGATGTAATTACGATAGAAGCAAAGGTCACAAGAGCCTTTAACACCTCTGTAGAAGTCCGTCTGGATGTATGGGCAGAAAACATACCTTCTGGTACAAGGGCCAAATCGAACGAAGCATATTACACCTTTGTGGCCCTGGATCAGGATGGCAACACAATTCCGGTTCCCGGCCTTACACCGGAGTCGGACGATGAAATAGAGTTGTTTGCCGGCGCGCTAAGACGCCGTCAGCTGCGTTTAATCCTTGCCGGAAAGATGCAGCCTAACGATGCTAAAGAACTTAAAGCCTTATTTTTTAAAGAATAAACACTAGCTGAATATGACCACATACACAATACTTATCATTTTAAGCGGTTTGGTCATATTCTCTTATCTGTTTGATCTGGTAGCCAGCAAAACGAAGCTCCCTTCTGTTTTACTGCTGCTACTCCTGGGCATCGGTTTGAGGCTGATGGTTGATAAGCTTCATCTGGAAACGTATAATTTCCTCACCGTCTTACCTACCCTCGGCACCGTCGGTTTGATATTGATCGTCTTTGAAGGGTCGCTGGAGCTCAAGTATGAGAAAACTAAAAACAACCTCATCAGAGGGGCATTTTTCTCCGCGCTGTTCATTTTGATCGGAACGGTGACCATCATCACCATCATCATCTACCAGATCACCGGACAGGCCCTATATACCTGTTTCAGCAATGCAATTCCATTCAGTGTAGTCAGTTCTGCCATCGCCATTCCCTCCGCATCGGTGCTCAGGGGAAATAGTAAGGAGTTCATCATCTATGAATCCTCGTTTTCTGACATTCTGGGCATCATATTGTTTAACTTCTGCATTACCAATCCGCACATCTCCGTTGCCTCATTCACGGGGCTTGCGCTGAGCACAAGTCTGATCCTTTTCTTTTCTGCAATATCCTGTATACTGTTATTGTATTTAATGGGGAAGATTTCCCACCACATCAAGTTCTTCCTGATCATCTCCATTCTCATTCTGATGTACGCAATCGGGCAGTCTTATCACCTCTCTTCTCTGGTGCTGATTTTGTCGTTCGGCCTTTTCCTCAACAATGCAGACGCCATTCAGCATGCATACTTCCGGACGATGTTTATTTACAAGAACCTGTCGAATGATTTGACACAGCTCTATCAGCTTTCTGCAGAAAGCGCTTTCATTGTAAGGACATTTTTCTTTGTGATTTTTGGCTTCACCATGAATGTTTATGAGCTCAACAACATTATTATCCTGGCGAATGGATTGTTCATTCTGATTGCGATCTATGGTATCCGCTGGCTATACTTGAAAACGTTCAGAAACGAAAATAGCGGTGCGGAGTTGTTTATTGCCCCTCGGGGTCTGGTCAGCATCCTGCTTTACATGAACCTGCCGGCATCGCTTAGAATACCGGAAATTGGAACCTCGTTCATGTTTATGGTGGTGCTTGGCTCGAGTTTGTTTATGAGTGTTGGATTGCTGCTTACTAGAAAGCAGATTCAGCCGGCAGAAAACTAATTACTTTCCCTTTGCCAGAACCTGCTGGGTGCTTTCCGAAAATTCCGGATCCAACTGATGCTGAATGGAGTGGTAGTTTAGATTGGTAAGCTCTTTATAGTAATTCTCTTTGTCGTAATTAATGTTCATGAAACTTACCGTCCCACTGATCAGATTTAACGATGATGCGATGCCATTAAGCGCGGCATTGTAAAAGCCTGTCAGAATTCTTCCACTAAGCTCTTCTTCTATGGTCGGGTCTTTTTCCCCCCATTTCCGCACAGGAACCATCTTCCTTGATACTTTCACAAACCGATCGTTGTACGGGTCATAATTGGAGTACCTTCTGTATTTCGAGTTTTTAGCTACGGAACGGAGTTCTATGGTTTTAACGCTTGAAGCGCAGATGTTAACGGTAGATTTCTCATTTTTCAAGCAGATGCTGTCTGCGGATGCTTTATAAAGCAATCCTTTGAATGTATCCTTATCTGTGTGGACAATCGCCAAATAAGGCGTGACCTGAGCACTGGCATCATACTTGAAAAAGCAAAAAATAGCCGGAAGTAGTAGTAACAGCACTTTTCTCATGTAATGGAATTTATCCTAATATATGCTTTAAACATGAGAATATCATCTTTGTTTGTTAATTGTCAAACAAATGCAATAAATATTTTACATACTCATCTCCAGTATCTTGTCAAACTCTGTGTTTTTCAGCTTCATTACGGACAATCTTCCCTGGCGGACAAGTGAAATATCCTTAAGACTTTCTTCTGCTTTTATCTGTTCAAGCGTAACCGGATTCTTCAATGTCTCTACGGGAACGAGATCGACAACAACCCAGTTTGCGTTATCTGTAGTCGGATCGGGATAAAACTCCCTGACCACCTTCGCTACGCCGACAACCTCTTTCCCTTCATTGCTGTGGTAAAATAAAACAAGGTCGCCTTCTTTCATCTCTCTCATGTTGTTACGTGCCTGGTAGTTCCTTACACCATCCCAAAAGGTACGTCCGTCTGCATTAAATTTCTCCCAACTGTATTTAAAAGGTTCCGATTTGACCAAAAAGTAATTCATGGCACAAATTAATGGAAATTTGCCCGAACAAAAAAGCATAGGGATGGAACTGCTCTGCAGCATTTTTGGTGCAGCAGGCTAAGCAGCCTCACCTTTTTTAGCAGTGCAGGGTAAACAGTCTCATCTGTCAGAATCCAGAATCACAAATTCAGGCTTCAAAAAAAATAGATTTAGGCTTCAAAAGATACAAGAGGATGGAATAGCCAGATATCTCCTACAGCCGGATTCTAATGAATCATCTTAAAGAGCAGTTCCTTCAGCAGCTCTCCATCTGTGGTATTGCCGGTGCTGTCCACGCCTTTGCTTTTCAAGTCATATTCACGCAACAGGCTGATCACGTCGAAGGACTTATTTATGTTGTAATTCCGGGCGGCGAGTTCATAGTCCTTAACGAAGAATGGGTTCACGCCAAGTTCCTTTGCTGCATCGTTCTTGTTTGTCAGGTAATGATACTTCAGCACTTTAGAGAAGTAAGCATTCAAATTGGCCAAAACCATCACCATTGGATTGCTTTTGGGATTATCCGCGAAGTAATTGATAATCTGATTGCATTTTAATGCATTTCTGGAAGCAAGGGCTTTTTGAAGCTCAAAAACATTGTATTCCTTGCTGATGCCGATGTTTTTCTGAACAAGGTCTGTGTCTATGGTGACCGCCTTTGTGATATTCAGCAGAAGCTTGTCGACTTCATTGGCAATCTTGGAAAGATCTGCACCAAGGTATTCTGCCATAAGTGCGGCGGCCTGCGGCGCAATTCGGTATCCTTTCTCTGTAACCAGATCTTCAATCCATTGTGCCAGTTTGTAGTCCCGAACCAGGTCCGACTGGAACACCACCCCAGACTTGGAGATCGCCTTGAAGATCTTCTTCCGCTTATCGAAGTTTGCATACTTATACCCCAGCACCAGAATGGTGCTCGGCAGGGGCTTCTCAAAATAATTAAGGATGAATTCAACCTCTTTGCCAGATCCCTCGGTTTCTTTTGCCCACTTGAGATCCTGTGCTTCTTTAACGATGATCACCTGGTACTCAGACATCATCGGATAGCGTTTAGCAGCATTCAGTATGGTGGCCATATCTGTATCCTTGCCATACAGAACGGTTTGGTTAAAGCCCTTTTCCATATCCGTAAGCACGTGATCTTCAATATAATTGATCACCTGATCAATGTAATACGGCTCCTCACCATGTAGTAGATAAACGGGCTTGAATTTTCTGGCTTTAAGGTCTTTTATAATCTCCGGGGCAGTCATATGGCGTCAAATGTAATCCCTAATTCGGGAATATTAAGCTAATTTTTGCAGATTTGCAGAAATGACGTTTACACCTGCCGAACTCAATTTACCTGAATACCCATTTAAAATCACCTTAAAAGATGGCCAGCACTTCATCTTCGATGAAATAAGAAAGAAGCATCTTGTGCTCACCCCTGAAGAATGGGTACGGCAGCATTTCATTCAGTTTTTGATCAGGGAGAAGAACTTCCCCCGCTCACTGATTCAGATCGAAGGTGGTTTAAACCTAAATCAGCTGCAGAAAAGAACAGACATCGTCATATTCAGTACTTCCGGAACACGTATGATGATCATTGAATGCAAAGCGCCCTCCATCAAGATCACCCAGTCCGTATTCGATCAGGCCGCCAGATACAACTCTGTTCACAAAGCCAAATGGCTAGCCGTAACCAACGGCCTCAAACATTGCTATGCCCGCATTGACCATCAGGCAGGCACCTTCTCGTTCTGTGAAGATCTCCCACAATATCAGGATTTGTAATTGTAAGCACTGCAGAAGATTTGTAGAAGCTTAAAAAACCCTCCAACAAACCTCCGCACCTAACAAATCTATCAATAACCAACAAACCTATCCACTCAACAAACTAAACAAAGCTATCCAACAAATTCTCCTAACAATCTCTGCACCCAACTAATCTAACGAACAATCAACAAACCCAACCAACAAATCTATCCCCTCAACAAACCCAACCACAAATCTATCCTTCAACAAACTAAACACAGCTATCCAACAAGCCCAACCAACAAACCCAACCAAAATCTATCCCCTCAACAAACTCAACAAACCTATCCACCAAACGCACCTACCCACAAAAAAACACTTCCCACCAAATAACCTATCCACCAAAAAACCTATCCGCGCTAGAAATGTCACCTCCCTACCGGACACCCCCCCTCTGTAATATTCACTAACAAAGTTAATCTGCACAGACAAAATGATTGTGTCTATGAACAGGCCTAGAAAATTTTGTCCGCTTCAGCGGACAAAAGATTTCAGCCTGAGAATAGATCACATTCATTTTGTCACGCAATTGACCCCAAACTCTGCAATATTATTCCAATCTTAACTTCTGCATCCGCCTTCTTGTTCCTTTCATTCTGTATGATCTCCGGCTTCGCATTCTGAACAAACCGCTCATTGTTCAACTTCGCATCTACCGACTTCAGGAATCCCTGTAAATAGGTCAGCTCTGCGTTTAAACGTTCCCGTTCCGCCTCTACGTCAATATTCTCCTCCAGCTTGATGAAAAACTCATCGCTACCCACCATAAACGTTGCCGCGCCAGCAACCTTGTCATCCACAAATGCCACGTCCTCCACATTTGCAAGCTTATTTACAATATTCAACCACTTTTCGTAGTCTAAATCAGCGTTCGACTTGATGCCCAGCGGCAGCGCCACCTTCGGCGACAGCTGTTTGGTATTTCGTACGTTGCGGATACCTGCAACAACACCCTTTATCACTTCGACCTCTTTCAAGATTGCAGCGTCAGCAGCGCCCGAAACCGGATACGAAGCAACGATGATGCAATCCAGTTCACCTCTTTCGCCAAAAAGCTCATCATGCCAGATCTCTTCCGTAATAAAAGGCATGAAAGGATGTAAAAGCTTCAGGATACGCTCAAAGAAGCCAACCGTAGCTTTCATTGATGCCGAATCAATCGGCTGCTGGTAAGCCGGCTTAACCATCTCCAGGTACCAGGCACAGAAATCATCCCATACCAGTTTATAGGTACTCATGAGGGCTTCCGATAAGCGATACAGTTTAAAATTTTCTTCAATCTCTAACAGAGCTTCATTAAAGCGGTTTTCAAACCAGCTTATCGCCTGTTCATTGGGGTTTGACAAGCTTTCGTCTACTTCCCATCCTTTAACCAGGCGGAAGGCATTCCATATCTTGTTGGCAAAGTTCCTGCCCTGCTCACAATAGCTTTCATCGAACATCAGGTCATTTCCTGCAGGGGAGCATAGCAACATCCCCACCCGGACACCATCCGCACCATACTGCTCAATAAGTCCGATCGGATCTGGAGAATTGCCCAGCGATTTAGACATCTTACGACCCAGCTTATCCCTTACGATACCGGTCAGGTACACATTCGTAAATGGCTTTTTGCCCATAAACTCATGTCCCGCCATGATCATACGTGCCACCCAGAAGAACAAGATCTCCGGTGCCGTAACAATGTCATTGGTTGGGTAATAATAGTTTATCTCTTTGTTGTCCGGATCTTTAAAGCCGTTAAATACGGAGATCGGCCACAACCACGAAGAAAACCAGGTATCTACAACATCTTCATCCTGGCGCACGAAAGGCTCCAGCTGATGCTTAAAGCCTGCAGCTTCAGCCTCCGTAAAAACGCCGTCAATATCTTTTAATTTCAAGAATTCAGTAAGCGCTTCCTCCTTCGTTTTCGCAACTACCCAGTTCCCCTGGTTGTCGTACCAGGCAGGAATACGCTGCCCCCACCACAGTTGGCGGCTGATGTTCCAGTCTTTTACATTCTCCATCCAGTGGCGGTACGTATTCACGAACTTATCCGGAATCAGGTTCACTTCGCCATTCAGCACATCTGCCAAAGCAGGTTTCGCCATCTCTTCCATCTTGCAGAACCACTGTAAAGATAGCTTGGGTTCAATCGCAGCATCGGTACGCTCGGAGAAGCCAACTTGCGACTTATATTCTTCCACATGGTCCAGGTGCCCCGCTTCATCCAGCATTACCGCAATCTTCTTCCTTGCAACAAAGCGATCTTCGCCAACAAGAATGACGGCCAACTCATTCAGCGTACCATCGTCGTTTAATATATCTATTACCGGAAGTTTGTGTTTCACCCCCAGCTCATAGTCGTTCAGATCATGTGCAGGTGTTACCTTCAAACAGCCGGTACCAAAATCCATGGCTACATACTCATCCTGGATCACCGGAATTTCTTTATTCAGGAGGGGAATAAACACCTTCTTGCCTTTCAAGTGCAAATAGCGCTCATCATTGGGGTTCACGCATATCGCCGCATCGGCCATAATGGTCTCCGGACGGGTCGTTGCAATCGTTAGCATCTCGTCTGTTGCCCCATTTTCACCGGCGATAGCATACTTGATATAATATAGCTTCTGGTTTACTTCCTTACGGATAACTTCCTCATCAGATACGGCTGTTTTCCCTGCCGGATCCCAGTTTACCATCCGTATACCGCGGTAGATCCACCCTTTTTTATACAGGTGTATAAAGTTGTCGATAACGGCATCAGACAGGTCATCTTCCATCGTGAAGCGTGTCCTGTCCCAGTCGCAGCTGGCACCAAGCTTCTTCAGCTGATCGAGGATGATGCCCCCGTACTTCTCCTTCCACTCCCAGGCATATTTCAAAAACTCTTCCCTGCTCAGGTCCTTCTTGCTGATGCCGCGTTCTTTCAGCATGGCCACAACTTTGGCCTCTGTCGCAATCGACGCATGATCCGTTCCCGGCACCCAGCATGCATTCTTACCCTGCATCCTTGCCCTGCGGATCAGCACATCCTGGATGGTATTGTTCAGCATATGGCCCATGTGCAGCACGCCGGTAACATTAGGCGGCGGGATGACAATCGTATATGGCTCACGCTCATCCGGTTCCGAATGAAAGAACTTCTTCGAAAGCCAGTAACTGTACCATTTATCTTCTGTAGCAGAGGGGTCGTATTTTGTGGATATGCTCATTATCGTTTTTGAAATAGCTGTTGAAAGGCAAAAATAACAAGAAAAAAGAGATTATCTGTCCGCTGCCCTCAATTCTTTACCCTGCTCATTTGCATGCTGGCGCGCCAGATAGTGATTATTTGCACAGATACCACAATAAAAAGTGTTAAAATATGTTAATATGCTATACAATCTAAGGAAAATGAAATCTTTTAGGCTACACCTTTTTTCAGGAAACATCTTCAGGCGGATTAGTTTGAGCAAGATCTACTACTGGTTCAATAAGTAATATTTTCATTAAGAAACGGAAACCTCTGTTTGTATTACTTAGTTTCGGCCCCTTAATGAACGGCACACCCGCCAGTTCATTAACACACAAACATTTTTGCACCATATGAGAATACAACACCTTAAGCGTTATTTCGCTGTCTTGGGTATTGTGGCGGCCAGCTATACCGCTGACGCACAAGCACCAATGAAATTTATTGATCCCGCAAACATGGATCTTACCATAAAACCGGGTGACGATTTTTACCAGTATGCCAACGGAACCTGGATAAAAAACAACCCCGTTCCCCCTAAAGAAACCAGATGGGGAAGCTTCAATGAACTTCGGGATTTTAACATCAACGCAGTAAAAGGGCTCCTCGCTGAAGCCGCAGCCGATCAGTCTGCACCTGCAGGATCGGTAAAGCGGCGTGTTGGCGACTTCTATGCCGCCGGCATGGACAGCCTCACGATCGAAAAATTGGGCTATACGCCAATCAAAGCAGATCTGGCACGGATAAACAAGATCAAAGACCTTCCTGGCGTCATCAACGAAGTGGTATACATGCGCACCTCGGGCATCAGTTCCCCAATATTTAGTTTTAGCGTGTCACAGGATAGAAAAAATGTAAACAAGTACCTTCCTTCTTTAAGTCAGGGTGGAACAACTTTACCTGACCGCGATTATTACCTTAAAGATGACCAGCGGAGCGTAAAGATCCGGGAGGGCTTTTTAACCTACATGACTACCCTTTTCAGCCTTACAGGAAGTTCTGAAGCGCAAGCAAAGCAAAAGGCTGCAACGGTACTATCTGTTGAAAAGCAGCTGGCCGAAGCTCAGATGGCCCGTATAGAGATGCGCAATCCATACAGCACCTACAACAAGTTCGCTGTTTCCGAATTCAGTAAAACCACGCCGCAGCTCAACTGGTCTGCGTTGCTCCCTAAAATGAAGGTTACCGGACAGGATACCGTGCTCGTATCTTCACCGAAGTTTTTCGCTGCAGTAGACGGGATGCTGAAAAGTGTGCCTGTCGGTGATTGGAAGACCTACCTGGAATGGAATCTCTTAAAGAGCTCGGCATCGAGCCTGAGTTCTCCGTTCGTACAGGCAAGCTTCGCGTTCAACCAGGTACAAACCGGACAGCGTGTTCAAACGCCAAGATGGCAAAGGATGTCTTCGGTAACGGATGGCAACATTGGAGAATTGCTCGGGCAGCTTTATGTTGCTAAGTATTTCAAACCGGAAGCTAAAGCACGCATGACGGAACTGATCAAGAATCTGCGTTCCGCTTTTGAAATCAGAATCAAGAATCTGGACTGGATGAGCCCCGACACCAAAGAGAAGGCATTAGAAAAACTTCATGCGTTCATCCCGAAGATTGGTTATCCTGAAAAATGGAAGAACTATGATGGCCTGAAGATCACGCGTACAACTTATTACCAAAACCTGCAAAATGCAGCGCAATGGAGATATGACGAGATGATCAGCTACCTCGGAAAGCCTGTCGACCGTACCCGTTTCGGTATGACCCCACCAACGGTGAATGCGTACTATAGCCCTACGATGAATGAGATTGTATTTCCTGCCGGAATTCTCCAGTTCCCGTTCTTTGCACCGGAAGCAGATGACGCGGTCAACTATGGCGGTATCGGTGCAGTGATCGGTCATGAGATGTCACACGGTTTCGACGATTCGGGAAGCCAGTACGATAAAAACGGTAACCTGAACAACTGGTGGACCAAAGAAGACCGCGAGAAATTTGATGCAAAGACCAAAGCACTCGGTGAGCAATTCGATGCGTACACCGTGCTGGATACGATCCACGTGATCGGCAAACTGACGATGGGTGAAAACATTGGCGACCTTGGCGGCTTAAATGCAGCATACACTGCATTCAAAATGACCAAGCAGGGGCAGTCGAACGAGAAAATCGATGGATTCACTCCTGACCAGCGTTTCTTCCTGTCCTGGGCGCAGGTCTGGAGGGGCAACATCCTTCCTGAAAGTGCCGCACAATTGATCAAGACCGATCCGCATTCACCTGGAGAATACCGCACGATCGGTGCTCCCGTAAATATGGATGCCTGGTACGACGCTTTCGGCGTTAAACCCGGAGATAAATTATACAAGAAGCCGGAAGACAGAATCCGGATGTGGTAAAAAAAAAGGGCAGCATGTACATGCTGCCCTTTTTTTTTATAAACATGTAAGCTAAGAAACAGCTACTATTCAAGCTGCTGCACCGCTACGGCAAATTTTCTATATCAATATCCGCTTTATTCAGAAACATACAAGGCCTGAACCTTCTTGGGCAGCTTACTGATCACTAAGGCACGTGAAGTCGCAATTCTGGCTTTCAATTCCGGCACCGGCATCACATCGAAGTTCTCAATCTGAATCCACTGTCCCTTTGCCAGATGAAAAGCCTGCGCAATGCCATCCCGCGCGACAAGCTCATTGAATTCCTCTTTGTCACACTTGAACGCGGATGTTCCCGCATCCAGCGAGGTAATCACAAAGATCTTCTCATGAACCAGGAAGCATAGGTTATCTCCCCACTTTAAGTCTTCCGTGGTTCCGGGTAGCGACAAGCAATATTCCCTGAACATTTCAATATCCATAGTTTCACATTTTTTATAAACACCAGAACTTCGTCACTGAGGTATCCGGCAGCATGAAAGTAAATGCCTAAAGTTAGGAAGCTTTAGCTAATTTTGATTCAATGAACAAAATTATCACCACCGCCGATGGCTCCAATACCTTATACAATGAAACCATTGGAGAACATTACCATTCCACCCATGGTGCCCTGCAGGAAAGCAAGCATGTATTTATTGATGCCGGACTAAAGCATGCCATTGAGCAGTCGCCCAAGGAAATTTCCCTTCTGGAGGTCGGCTTTGGAACCGGACTAAACTTCCTCTTAACCCTTGCCTTCTGCCAGGAAAATAACATAAAAATCAATTATACAGCTGCTGAGGCTTTCCCCTTGACGAAAGCAGAAATCATCGGGACAAACTACGGCGCATACGTACCTGGAGACATCTGGAATGAATTGGTGAACAACTATGAACTTGCCATAGACCAGGAAGTAACACTGTTTAACCGGCACCAGCTAACAATCCTGAAGAAACCGTTTCAGGATATCCCGGCAACAGCTCAATTTGACCTGATCTATTATGATGCTTTCTCGGTACGGCACCAGCCGGAGATGTGGAGCGATGAGGTCATTGCCCATGCCGCAGCATTCTTAAAGCCTGGGGGAACCTTCGTCACCTACGCCATCACAGGCAAGTTAAAACGCTGTCTAAAGGCACTGGGATTCCGCATTGAGAAACTACCCGGTGCTGCTGGAAAGCGGGAAATGCTCCGTGCAACGAAAGAATAGACGCCGGAAGTACCCTGGTTGTTTGCCGCTGATTTCCCCTGGTAGAATCGGGAAGCTTACAATATGACTTTAATATTCCAAACCGCCGTCCTGCAGCATTGTTATGCTCAAATCAAATTGTAAAGCTGCCCCCCTGCATAGGTCCGGACAGCCTTTAACGCTTACCGAAAATTTATACTTTATGAAAACAAGAAAATTAGGACAATCAGATCTGGAAGTAGCACCTATAGCCTTCGGCGGAAATGTATTTGGGTGGACCATAAACGAACAAACATCCTTCGACATACTCGATAAATTTACCGCGGAAGGATTCAACCTGATCGACACCGCGGATGTATATTCCAGATGGAATCCCGGCAACCAGGGCGGAGAATCCGAGACGATCATCGGCAACTGGATGAAGAGCCGCAAGAACCGTGAGCAGGTCATTGTGTCAACGAAAGTTGGATCCGACATGGGCAGCGGCAGAAAAGGACTAAGCAAGGATTATATCGTTACTGCTGTAGAAAGCTCTTTGAAGCGGCTGCAAACAGACTATATAGATCTTTATTTTTCGCACTACGATGATCCGGAAACACCCGTACAGGAAACATTGGAAGCGTACGACCAGCTGATTAAAGCCGGAAAGGTACGCTGGATCGGTGCATCCAACTTCTCCCCAGAAAGATTGCTGGAATCCATACAGACGAGTGAACGCCTGAACTTGCCGAAATACCAGGTTTTCCAGCCCGAATACAACCTGTACAACCGCAGTGAATATGAAACGCAATACGAGCAGATCGTGTTGGACAACAACATTGGTGTGATCAACTACTATGCGCTGGCCAGTGGCTTTCTAACCGGCAAATACCGTTCGGAGGCCGATCTTGCGAAAAGTCCGCGCGGTGGAGGGGTAAAGAACTACTTAAACGACCGCGGTTTCCGGATTTTGGAAGCCCTGGATCAGGTCGCGGAACAATACAACTCTTCTCCTGCCAGCGTGGCCATCGCCTGGTTAATTGCCCGCCCTTCGATTACGGCACCTATAGCGAGCGTAACAAATACGCTGCAGCTGGAGGAACTCACCACTGCTGCTGCGCTGGATCTGAGCAACGAAGACATCAGCATCCTGGATGAAGCCAGTGCCGGGGAATAATCCCGGATTTTAAAACAAGCCCAATTAACGCTAGATTTGCCAGACAACAATTACGCAACTATGCCCAATTTCGTTCCGCCACAAACTGCAACCGATCCTTCATCTGGATTTCTAAGATTACTGAACGTCCTGAACACGCTTCGTACAGAGTGCCCCTGGGATAAAAAGCAGACCATGGAAACCTTGCGCCACCTGACTATAGAGGAGACGTATGAGCTTTCTGATGCGATCATGGAAGGTGATGTGCAGGAGATTAAGAAGGAACTTGGGGATGTGATGATGCACCTGGTGTTTTACGCCAGGATTGCAGAAGAGCAGGGGCAATTTGACATTTTGGATGTACTCAATGGTGTCTGCGACAAGCTCATCAACCGCCACCCGCACATCTATTCAGATGTTGTGGTGCAGAATGAGGAGGACGTAAAAAGGAACTGGGAACAGATCAAGCTTAAAGAAGGCAATAAATCCGTTCTGGGCGGGGTACCGGCGTCATTGCCTGCACTTGTTAAAGCATCCAGGATCCAGGAGAAAGCAAGAGGTATTGGGTTCGACTGGGAGCATAAGGAGCAGGTATGGGAGAAAGTGGAAGAAGAGCTCCAGGAATTTAAAGAAGAGTTTAACGTTGTTGAAAACAGCGCCATAGATGTAGATAAAGCGGAAGCAGAATTCGGGGATCTTTTATTCTCCCTGATCAACTACGCCCGCTTTATCAACATCAATCCGGAAAATGCGTTGGAGAAAACCAATCGCAAGTTCATCAAACGCTTTCAGCACCTGGAATCCAGAGCGAAAGAAAACGGGAAGGCCTTACAGGATATGACCCTCGCCGAAATGGATATTTACTGGAATGAAGCGAAGCAGCTTTAGCTGTGCTTCTTCTTCATGGTCATCTTTGCTTTCTGTCCAATGCCATAATTGTAATCTTTAGAATTGCTCTCCTTTTTATCGTGGAAAGCACCGCCGCCAGCGGGTTGAACGTCATTGTCTTTTACAATACGGTTCTTGTCTACACCCTTTGGCTTGCTGGGCTTGTCAACCGTAACTTCCTCAGGCAGTTCCATCACTTCCATCTTACGGCCCATCGCTTGTTCAATTTTACGTACCTGTAAAAGTTCCAGGTCGGTAGAGAATGTGATGGATACCACTTCTTCTGCTGCATCTTTATCTTTCACGATACGGCTCAAGAAGACTTCTTTTTCTTCCGGAACATCAAAATGAAATATAAAAGGAATACCAGACAGGTCTAATGCAGCGGTACCCTCATTGGCCA
>JARKUW010000168.1 GCA_029851965.1 Bacteroidota bacterium
TCGTCCGTAATCCGTTCTTTGGACACAATGCGGATACGGTCTTTCTGTTTCGAGATGGCGGCAAGGGCCTCCGGATCAATTGTGAAGTTAAGTTGTGACGCAAAGCGAATTGCGCGCATCATGCGCAGTGGGTCGTCAGAGAAGGTCAGTTCCGGATTCTGTGGAGTCTTAATCAGCCTGTTGTCGAGATCATCGATACCATTAAAGGGGTCGATAAGCTGACCGAAATTCTCTTTATTTAGTGAGATCGCCAGGGCATTAATGGTGAAATCGCGTCTGAGCTGATCATCTTCAATGGTCCCGTTCTCTACGATGGGTTTCCTGGAATCCGCACGGTAAGATTCTTTCCTGGCACCTACAAATTCCAGCTCCAGGTCATTGTATCTTAACATTGCGGTGCCGAAGTTTTTAAAGACGTTGACTTTCGTCTTCATGCGGGCACCAACGAGCTCTGCAAATTCAATTCCATTGCCGAGCACAACAATGTCGATGTCTTTTGATGGTCTATGTAAGATCAGGTCCCGTACAAATCCGCCGATTACGTAGGCTTCAACGGCATGTTTTTGTGCTGTCTCCGCGAGTAGGTTGAAAACAGGATGGCCTAAATGTTCTTCCATAGCATTGTGTCTCTTCTTTCCGCTTACATTCAGCATTTCGGAGGAGTTTTGCAAAAGTAGTAAAACTTACTTTCTTATAAAGGAAAATTGCCCTGTAGGCCCGATTTTAATGATTGTCGATGGTTTCCTTTCAGTTCGTAAATCTTGTTCCAGGGTCACGACATAGTCCACTGCATTAAGGATCTCTTCGTCGATTTCATCAAAGAAACGCGGGGTAGGCTGTCCGGAAATATTTGCTGATGTAGACACAATGGGTTTACGGAAGCGCTGAACCAACTGCTTGCAGAACTCATGTTTTACCACGCGGATGCCAATGGATCCGTCTTTGTTGATTGCATTTTTTGCGAGGTTCTTCGCATTGGAGAAGATCACGGTCAATGGATTTTCCGCGTACTCGATCAGGTCGTAAGCTACGTCTGGAACTTCAGAAACATAACTCTGGATCTTCGAGTCGGTATCCAGCAGGATGATGAAGCTTTTGTCGGACGCCCGCCCTTTGATCTGATTGATTTTATCTACTGCGGTTTCGTTGGTGGCATCACAGCCGAGGCCCCAGACGGTGTCTGTTGGGTATAAGATTACTCCGCCGTTTTTAAGCACGGTGAGGGCCTGATCAAGATCTGATTTAAACATGTATGCAAAATTAAAATTAAATATCTATTCTAAGGCGGAACGGCTGCGCAGTTCTATGCCTTTTCACAGATATTGAATTTTATCCGAAACCGGAAGGGCGGACGGTTAGGTTGCGGAGCAGGTTTATGGATTGCGGAGCAGGATAGTTTGTTAGAGCGAAGCAGGGTAGTTTGTTGTGGTGTAACAAGTTTATGGGTTGCGGAGCAGGTTTATGGATTGCGGAGCAGGATAGTTTTTTAAAGCAGGGCAGGTGTTTGTTGTCGTATTAGCAGGATCTATGGGCCCAGGATGATCTCCTGGTAGTAGTCGTGCAGTTGTTTTGTTAGCGTTGCTTTATCGAACTTTCGAACATACTCAAGACCTTTTTCGCTCATCTGGGCTTGCTTTCTTTCATCATTCAAAATGGATGAAATCGCCTTGGCAAGGCCCTGGTGGTCTGTGGGTTCAACGTAGAGGCTATCGGGGCCGCCGGCCTCTTCCAGGCAGGAGCCGGTTGCGGCGACTACAGGTGTGCCGGATGTCAGTGCCTCAATGATCGGAATACCGAAACCCTCATAGAGCGATGGGTAGACGAATACGCTGGCCATCTGGTAAATTGCAGGAAGATCCAGGAAAGATACGTTCTGCAGGAAAAGAACCCGTGTATCGAGGTTCAAACGCTGAATTTCTGCTTTTACCTGATCGGCGTATGCCTGCGGCTTACCAATGACGACGAGGCTAACATCCTCGGGGAGGTTCGCCAGCGCTTTTACAACAAGCAACAGATTTTTGCGGGGTTCAATGGTTCCCACATTTAGCAGATACTTCTCGGGTAAAGAATGCTTCTGCCGGACCTCTTGCTTAAAAGCGGCGCTAAATTCATTTGCAAAAGAATCATCACAGCTTTGATAGATGACCCTTATTTTTTCAGCAGGTACATGAAGCAGTTCCACCAGGTCCTGCTTGGTTTGCGCACTGATGGCAATGATTCCATTGGCATTCTTGCAGGCAAATTTGGCTTTCAAACGGTAGATCTGCCGGTCAACAAAAGAAAAGTAGGACGGAAACCGGAGGTAAATCAGGTCGTGGATGGTGACCACAGATTTTATACCGGAGGAGGAAATGCCCAGCGGCAACTCCTGGCTGAGTCCGTGGTAAAGTGAAACCTGATCTTTTTTCAATTGGCTCACGATGCCTAAGGTTCTCCAGAGCACGGAAGATTCCGCCCGCTTAAGGATTACGCCGCTTAGACTCAGGAAGGATTTGATTTGCGGGTGTTCTTCAACGCCTGCGCTGTAAACGAAATATTGGTTTTGAGGGAAATAGGCCGCGAGTTGTGCAACCAGCGAACGGCTGTAATTGCCTAAGCCGGTTAAGTTCCTTGTTGCCCGTTTCCCATCAAAACCAATATTCATTAAATGCAGTTAAATTTTATTCGTCTGATGGTTCTCCGTTTAGCCACCAGGCCATCAGCCCAATGTCGGCCAGTCATTAGGCCATCATCCGCCAAACGGCTGTATCAATTGCTTAAACAGCTACGTTATTGTCTCTCAACGCCTCGTTCAAAGACGTCTTTTTATCTGTCGATTCCTTACGTTTTCCGATGATCAATGCACATGGTACCTGATACTCTCCCGCAGGGAATTTTTTTGCGTAAGATCCCGGGATGACAACAGAACGTGAAGGAACAATTCCTTTGTATTCAATTGGCTCCGGACCAGTAACGTCGATGATCTTGGTTGATGCCGTTAAAACCACGTTTGCACCCAGTACAGCTTCTTTTTCCACACGTACACCTTCAACAACGATGGCTCTGGAGCCCACAAATACGTTGTCTTCGATAATAACCGGAGCAGCCTGTATCGGTTCCAGCACACCACCAATACCCACACCGCCACTTAGGTGAACATGCTTACCGATCTGTGCGCATGAGCCTACGGTAGCCCAGGTATCAACCATGGTACCTTCATCTATGTATGCACCAATATTTACATAAGAAGGCATCAGGATAACCCCTTTCGCCAGATATGCACCGAACCTTGCAATACCATGTGGAACCACACGTACGCCAAGCTCTTTATAGTTGGTCTTTAATTTCATTTTATCATAGAACACAAATGGGCCTACTTCTATTTCCTTCATCTGCCGGATTGGAAAATAAAGAATTACAGCTTTCTTAACCCATTCATTAATTCCCCATGAATTTAAAATAGGTTCTGCTACACGAAGCTCACCTCTGTCCAGTTGCATAATCGTTGTTTCGATCGCTTCGCAGTACTCACTGTACTCCAACAATGACCTGTCTTCCCAAGCGGCTTCTATCAACTTTTTTAAATCTGCTATCATGATAATATATATTTTTGGCAAAATAAATCAATTTTATGTATTGACGGCTGTTTTCTTCCGTATTTTTGAATTTTATGGCTGAGCAAGAAAAATTACGGATAGATAAATATTTATGGTCCATACGTCTTTTCAAGACCAGGAGTCTGGCTACAGATGCCTGCAGGGCCGGCAGGGTAAAATTAAACGGGCAGAATGTGAAGCCCTCTGCCATCGTTAAACCCGGCGATGTTTACCAGGTTTCCAAAGGAATAGAAAAGAAGGTGATCGAAGTCCTGGAGCTGTTACACACCCGGGTGGAATCGAAGATCGCAGTAACCAAATACAAAGACATCACGCCAGTGGAGGAAACGATTGCTTTTAAATCCATGTTCCACGCGCCGGCGATGAAAAGAGACCGGGGTACCGGCCGGCCAACCAAGCGCGACCGCAGGGAGATCGACGACCATACCGATAACTTTTTCGAGAGCGACAAAAAGGAGTAAGCGTCCGCTAAAAACTACCTTTTACTAAGAAGCTGAAAGCATTTAATCTGTGCCGTAAATCGTCCGGAGTTCCGGGGGATCATAGCCGCACTTTGTCCGCACTTTACCCGCTGTTTGCCCGGGTAAGGTGCGGGTAAGGTGCGGGTAAGCTGCCTGTAAGATCTATGTAATTTCGCAAGCCTGTACCGGTACAATCCTTAACAGGGACACTACGGTTTGAACTAGCTGGCCGTCGAAAATAAAGCCCCGTTAAACACAAAAAGGGAAAGCCTGCATCATCAAATTATGATACAGGCTTTCCCTTAGTATTTTACTGAAAAAATTATTTTTTATCTGCTTTGTAGGCTTCGTTCAATCCAGTGATTACTTCGCTGGTGATGTCTAAAGATTCATCTGCAAACAAGATTGCACTGTTTCCTTTGGAGTACGTCAACACCATCTTGTAACCTTTGTTTTTTGAATAGGTTTTTAGGTAGTCAGCAACTTTATCATATAATTTTTCCTGCTCAACAGCCTGCTCATTCTGCAATGCAGAACCTGCATTTTGCTGGTAAGCCTGTAGTTCCTGTTGTTTACGTGCCAACCGTTGTTCGGTAGCTGCACGCTGATCTGCAGGAAGCGTGTTTTGATTTTGCTGATACTGTGCAACTTCTCTTTGGAAAGCCTGGGTTTTAGCACCCATATCCGCCTGTGCACTCTTGGTTTTGCTGTCTAATTTTGCTTTCAAATCTTTGAAATACTCATATTTAGTCAGTAGGGAATCAGAATTTACATACACAATCTGATCTTTACTGCTTACAGCACTTTCTCCTGTCGCTTTAGTTGTTGCCGCCGGAGTGTTTTCTTTGTTCTGGCAGGCAGCCATCACAGAAACCAATGCAACAGCTGTTGCTAGTGTGCCTAGTTGTAACGATTTTAATTTCATTTATGTTCTTAGTTTACTATTTGTTGAAATCAGCCCGCCTGTTGGGTTTAAGGTCCGGCCATTTAATCTGGCAAAAATGCTAAATTTTAGCAAATATAAAATTTCAAACTTAGTATCCTAAATAACATCCATTTTTACCCTGATTTTTGCCTGTTTTTAGTCAAATAGTTATCCACACATGCGGTGGATTGGGCTAAAATCCGTAAATTTGAAGCTAATTGTTTTATTAAGAATTATGAGCGAAGAAAAAGATCCAAAGTCAAATTATTCGGCAGATAACATACAGGTTTTAGAAGGTTTAGAAGCGGTGCGTAAGCGCCCTTCTATGTATATAGGCGATACTGGTGTGAAAGGTTTACACCACTTGGTCTATGAGGTTGTAGATAACTCCATTGATGAGGCCCTTGCTGGTCACGCCAATGCCATCACGGTAAATATTCTTAAAGACAACTCCATAAGGGTAGAAGATAACGGGCGTGGAATTCCGACAGGAATCATGCAGAAGGAAAAGAAATCTGCGTTGGAGATCGTTATGACGGTCCTGCACGCAGGTGGTAAGTTTGATAAAGACACCTATAAAGTTTCCGGTGGTTTGCACGGTGTCGGGGTAAGTTGCGTGAATGCACTTTCAACGCACCTGAAAGCGGAAGTTAACCGCGACGGAAAGATCTGGGTACAGGAATATGAGAAAGGAAAGCCGCAGTATGACGTTAAAGTCGTTGGCGAGACGGATAGAAGAGGTACCATCATTACCTTTACTCCTGATCCGGAAATCTTTTCACAGACGGTGGAATACAAATACGATACACTGGCTGCACGTTTAAGGGAGCTTTCGTATCTGAATAAAGGGATTAGCCTGACACTAACAGATGAGCGTGAACTTGATGACGATGGTAACTTCGTTTCTGAGCTTTTCCTGTCTTCAGGCGGACTAAAAGAATTTGTTCAGTATCTGGACGGAAATCGTCCTTCATTGATCGCAGAGCCGATCTATGTAGAAGGAATGAAGAACGGTATTCCTGTTGAACTTGCTTTACAATACAACGACAGCTATACAGAAAATGTTCACTCTTATGTGAACAACATCAATACACATGAAGGCGGAACACACATTGCCGGTTTCAGACGTGGTTTAACCCGTACGCTTAAGGCTTACGCGGATAAATCCGGTTTATTAAAAAATGTTAAAATCGAGATTACGGGTGATGACTTCCGGGAAGGCTTAACAGCCGTTGTTTCCGTGAAAGTTCAGGAGCCACAGTTTGAAGGACAGACCAAAACCAAATTGGGTAACTCTGAGGTAATGGGGGCAGTAGATATCGCCGTTGGTGAGGCACTGAACAATTACCTGGAAGAAAATCCGAGAGAAGCAAAGCTGATCATAAATAAGGTGCTTATTGCGGCGACAGCGCGTGCTGCTGCACGGAAAGCACGTGAGATGGTGCAGCGTAAGTCTGTCATGGGCGGTTCCGGCTTGCCGGGAAAACTCGCCGATTGTTCAGACAGTGATCCGGAAAAATGCGAATTGTACCTGGTGGAGGGAGACTCCGCGGGTGGAACTGCGAAACAGGGCCGCGATCGTAACTTTCAGGCGATCCTTCCATTAAAGGGAAAGATCCTGAATGTCGAGAAAGCCATGGAGCATAAGATCTATGAGAACGACGAGATCAAGAACATGTTTACCGCCCTGGGTGTAAGCATT
This sequence comes from Bacteroidota bacterium, assembly GCA_029851965.1. Lineage (GTDB taxonomy): Bacteria > Bacteroidota > Bacteroidia > Sphingobacteriales > Sphingobacteriaceae > Pedobacter. The sequence continues at coordinate 6,685 of JARKUW010000168.1, forward strand.
GGTACGCCGGAAGATGATAAGGCTCTAAACCTGACCAAACTTCGCTATCATAAGATCGTGATCATGACGGATGCGGACATCGACGGATCACACATTACCACGTTGATCCTGACCTTTTTCTTCCGCTATATGAAAGCGCTTATCGAAGCGGGATACGTTTACATCGCTGCGCCACCGTTGTACCTGGTAAAAAAAGGCAGGGAGCAGGAATATTGCTGGAATGACCAGCAAAGGGATCAGGCGGTGCAACGCTTGAAAGGTGCAGGTAAAGAAGAGAGCGTTCACATCCAGCGTTACAAAGGTCTTGGAGAGATGAACGCAGAACAGCTTTGGGAAACTACACTGAACCCGGCAACGCGTACACTGATGCAGGCGTCCATTGAAAATGCGGCAGAATGTGACCACACCTTCTCTATGTTGATGGGTGATGAGGTTGCGCCAAGAAGAGACTTTATTGAAAGAAATGCCAAGTATGCTAAGATTGATGCGTAAGGCTTAATCGGCAACTATATTAAAAAACCCTGCAGACTTCCAGTTTGCAGGGTTTTTTTATGGGGGTTTGTTTTGGTAAATGGTACATTTAGTGCGCTTGACCTGCGCAACATATGTAATAAATGCGTGATGAATATTAGAATGTCGGTGATTATTGCATTTTAATGCTAAATTGACGTTAAAACAAGCCGATTTCTATGAAGGCGATAATGAGTGGGAGGCTGGAAAGGTGAAATAGGTGCTGAAATGGTTTGTTTTCGATATTTTCATCTTCAAAGCTTTAAAAATGCAAAGAATACTCTTACTACTTCTATCGTTACTCAGTGCGCAGGCATTCGCCCAGGCTACAGCACCCATTCATGCCATCATCATCAAAGGCGGGCATGTGATTGACGCCAAAAACAACATCAACGCCGTTATGGACGTAGCGATCAGTCCGGCGGGGAAAATCGCCCAGGTCGCCAAAAACATTGATCCGAAATCCGCCACGCGTGTCGTAAACGCCAAAGGACTTTATGTGATTCCCGGAATCATAGACATGCATACGCATAACTTTGCCGGTACTGAGCCCGACAAATACCTGAGGAATAGCTATTACGCCAATCAGCCGGATGGGTTTTCTTTCAGGAGTGGTATCACGACGATGGTCGATGCCGGAAGTTCGGGCTGGAAGAATTTCGAGGTGTTTAAGCAGCAGACCATTGACAGGTCCAGAACCCGTGTGCTCTCGTTCCTGAACATTGTTGGAGAAGGTATGGCCGGGGGTGCTGCGGAACAGGATACCTCAGACATGAATGCAAAGCTGGCGGCGGATATGGCGCTAAAGCATAAAGAAGATATTGTGGGGTTCAAAGTAGCCCACTATGGCAAGCCCGACTGGATTCCTGTGGACCGTGCGGTAGAGGCAGGTACGCTGGCGGGGAATATTCCAGTGATCATCGACTTTGGCGAAGGCGGATTGTCGCTTGAAGAACTTACGATGAAGCACCTTCGTCCCGGAGACATCTACACGCATAC
>JARKUW010000184.1 GCA_029851965.1 Bacteroidota bacterium
GTATGCCGGGATACCCAGCCGGGGAATGGCGGGAGAGGAATTTAGCATCTGAGATACCTTTTCTTCCAGGGTGAGCCGGCCGACGAGGTCGTCAACACGCTTCTCAAAGGTTAAGGAAGGATCCTGAAAAGGATAATTGGTGGCTGTACTTTGCCCTTGTGAGATCACAGGAACGAGTAGAAGAACGGCCAGCCGCAGCCATTGGATGATTGATTTCATAGGTTATATTGGTTGTGCATTGCAAGGCTGTTCCGGCCTGTTGCAATCGATTGCCTAAATACGAGAAAAATGTTGAGCTTTCAAATAAATTCCCTGGAATAATTGGTGTTGAGCAAAAGTGTGTATTCTGAAATCCGAACCGGATTATAGCTCCTGCCCATTACGTAAGTATCAGATTTAATTGCATTTGCAACAACTGGTATTCTTTTGTAAGTTTAGGTAACCAAATTACATCGTTATGAACTTAATCTCTAAAATCCGCAACTGGGGGGATCATCACCACCCAAAATGGCTCGACTACTTCAGGATTGTTTTAGGTATGATTCTGGTCTGGAAAGGAGTGCAGTTTGCATTGAATCTTCATGCTTTTACGGAGTTGATGAAGGATGCAAGCTTAGGCACGGCAACGTCCATCAGCCTGTTTGCCCACCTGATTATTGTGTTACACATTATTGGCGGATTGCTGATTGCCGTAGGGTCCAACACGCGGCTCTGCTGTATGCTGAATCTGATCATTCTTGTAGGCGCAGTGTTCTTCGTTAACATGCGCGACGACATTGCGCGTCCGTATGCTGAATTGTGGCTGTCCGGCTTTGTTCTTCTTGGCTTGATCCTGTTCCTCATCGAAGGAGATGGCGTACTGTCTATTGAACATGAGAAAGAAGTTTCCGCTAAGCCAGTACATTAAGGTGGGCCTTCGGGGAAGAAAATGATTCCGGTGCAGTCTTAAACATTTATAATGCTTCCATTTTACAGGAAAGAAGACGCTGTCAGGATCACAAAATCGCCGCAGTGCCAAACATTCGCGTAGCACCGTTGTTGAATACGTTAAACTGATAATCATGAAAACACAACTGATCGACAATGTTTTAGACAGCTTGAAGCGGATCGACTTTGATCAACCTGAAAACGCGAATATTGATCAGGGAGAGCGGGGCATCTCCATTGCTGCCGGTTCGTACCTGTTCTTAAAAGGATTGGCGAACTTATATAAGCACCCGGTATTGGGGCTGCTTGGAACAGCTGCGGGTGGCTTGCTCTTATACCGTGGGGTGACCGGAGTGTGCCCGGTTTATGAGCGTCTTGGACGCGATACCACCGATCCGGAGGCAATTAACATCACCGAACAGATAACTGTTGACATTCCCAGAGCGCGTGTTTATGCCTTCTGGCGTAACCTGTCGAACCTGCCACGCTTCATGACCCACTTGAAAAGTGTAGAAGAGCATGGTACAGTATCCCACTGGGTTGCAAACACACCGGGGCAGCTGATTCCATTAAGCTGGAATGCGGAGATAACCAGGGAAGAAGAAGGAAAATATATTGGTTGGCAGTCAGTTGAAGGATCCATGATAGATAATGCAGGACGGGTTCAGTTTGTGGATACCTTGAATGGAACAGGCACCGAACTTCATGTGGAGATTAACTATTTTCCGCCGGCAGGAAGTGTGGGCAGAGGCGTTACAAGTTTATTCAGCGGTATGTTCGAGAAAATGATCCGTGAAGACATTATCCGCTTTAAAGAGTTTGCAGAAAGGGCTGATTTCATGGACTATGCCGGGCTTACGGAATAGACATCATGTCTGATTTAAGACTTATAAACCTCTGGACATACCGGGGATTTTTTTGTTTTCAGGCGGGCAAACAGCCCAGCAGTTGCATAGCCTGAAGCGTTAAGTCTTCCTGATGCAAGGGGTTGTAACGTGATTTGAGAAAAGAACAGGGCTTTTAACGGGATATTTTGTGTAGAAGTGTTAGTGTATACACAAACGGCTGAATGCGTAGGTGTTACGCTGAATAAAGCTTAAATTGTAAGTCAGTTCTAACCAAATCAAAGTACGATGAAGAAGTTGCATTACCTGCTCTTTACCATTCTTGGGGTCATTAGTGTCTCCTGTTCCAAAGATGATCACTCCCGTGCATCGCATTCTGCCTCCAGGCTCAACCGGTATTTGCTTGCAGTTCCATTGGCTGATGGAAGGCGGGCGGTTGAAACCGAAGCTGTTGAGGTGCCGCTGAAAGCAGCCAGGTATCCGGAGGGGATATCCAGTACTTACCGCGCGATCAGCGTCCTCAATCTTGATTACGTCAACTCAACCAAGTTGATCAACATAACGAAGCTTACCACGAACACCGTGTATGATTCTATTGGAGACAAGAACCTGCAGCTTAAATTTGGTGTGGGGATGTTGAAGATGGCGGGTTATCCAAATGGATGGTCGGCACACTGGAATGTTTTACCTTATACCGAATGCGAAGATCCGCCCGTAATGTACTCTCAGCAGCAGAATAATGTGACCATCGTCCTCTCCAAGTACTGCAAGCGTTTTGGCTTTGAGCTCTCTCCCAACCAGTACAATACATTTGAATTTAGTGCCGGATTCTATACGAGCATGGAGAATGCTCCTGTTGCAAGAGTTACGCAACCGGTAACAACCCCCTCTGGCGCACGGCTGTTTGCAGTTGAATCCGAGAAGCCATTCAATGTGATCGAGATTCAATATACAGGAACTTCAGAAGGAAACCATCCTTATGGCTTCGCAATCGCGAACATTCGTTACACCTTGTCTGATTAGGCGTCATATAGGTTTGCCGCCGGATGTTCAGGCAAGAAGGGTGTAGTATTCGCCTGGAGGAAAGGAAGTGGTTGTTAACATGGAAATACATGATCATTCGGTGCGGGTAAGTGTAACTGACTTTGGGATCGGTATTCCGGAAGCGGAGCAGAAAAGCGTGTTCCGGCGGTTCGGCAGAACAGAGTCCGTCAGAAAGACGCGAATTCCGGGCACCGGACTTGGCTTGCACTTATCGTCAGAAATCATTAAAATGCAGCGCGGGGACATTGGGTTTACGACAGAGGCGGGCAAAGGATCTACATTTTACTTTGTTTTACCACTATATTGAGGTGATTTAAACAGCAGGCATTTTAATTTCTTAATGTAAACTTGTGCCTCTGCTAACGTAATACCGCTAATTTAGTGACCATAAAAACGAATTAACCCATGAGATCTATTTTAATTTTTGTTGTTTTCCAGCTGCTGCACAGCGGCAATTTACTTGCGCAGGACCATTCACTTTACTTAACGAACTACACGTATTCCACCGGTAACAGGAAGGTTGGAGCGGTACAATCTGCGGGGGGGACAACATTGCAAGGTGTGACGCTATCCGGACGCGATGCCAAAAAGGTGTCTATAAATGCCAAACATGAGCTCTCTGTGAATTCGGGTGCGGCAAATGCCGATGCGTTGCATGTGATCCTGAATGGGGTTACCGCTTCGGGAACCATTAAGCAGGAAGTAACGATCTTAAAGGATCAGTTTCTCCGAAACAAGGTCATTGCACACCGCGGGGCATGGAAAAACACGGGTGCAACGGAAAACTCCATTGCTTCGCTAAAGCATGCGGTAAAAATAGGCTGCTCGGGAACAGAGTTCGACGTTCACATGTCTGCAGACTCCGTGTTGTTTATTCATCATGATGCCGGTATCAACGGTCTCAAAATAGAGGAAACACCTGCGGCAAAATTGCGTGAAATCAAGCTTGAAAACGGAGAAGTGCTGCCCACCCTCCGGGAATATCTGACGGAGGGAATGAAGCAGTACCGCACCAAGCTTGTACTTGAAATCAAGCCATCTGTTGTTAGTAAAGAACGTGGGATCGCACTTGCACGCAGAACGCTTGATCTGGTGAATGAATTAAAAGCCCAGGCCTGGGTCGACTACATCAGCTTTGATTATGCTATATGTGAAGAGTTGATTAAGCTGGCTCCTTATGCCAAAGTATCTTACTTAAACGGGGACAAGACACCTGCAGAGCTGGCGCAGAAGCATTTTTTCGGCCTGGACTACCACATGAACATATTCAGAAAGAACCCGGACTGGATTAAAGAAGCAAAGGACAACCGTGTTTTTGTGAATGTCTGGACGGTAAATGAAGAAGCAGATATGGATTATTTCCTCAAAGAAGGTGCGGATGTGATCACCACGAATGAACCCGAATTACTCCTGAAGAAGCTTAGTAAATAACGCCTCTACAATTTTACAAGTACAAAAGCCATTCTGATCACCAGAATGGCTTTTGTACGTTCTATCAGCGGGATTAACCTGCAATCTTTCGAAAAGCTAAACAAAGGGAATCGGTTTTCTGTAGTATCAATAGATGGACTGTATCAAACCAACAAATATTATTGTCGTAGGAGCCTCTGCGGGAGGACTTTTGGCCACATCCAAGCTCCTTTCCACGTTTAAAGAGGATTTAAATGCTGCGGTATTCATTGTCATTCATATATCCAGAAACTCGATTGCAACGACGATTGTCAACCATTTCCAAAAGCAAACCAAGCTTCATTGCCGGGTAGCAGCAGATGGCGAAGCGATCTGCAACAAGACCGTCTACCTGGCACCACCGGACCATCAGATGATGGTAGATAAAAACAGGATCATCGTCCAGAAGGGCGCCTATGAAAATCACTACCGGCGGTCCATTGATGTACTGTTCCGGTCCGCGGCGGCAGCCTATGGTTCCTGTGTGAGTGGCATCATTTTATCCGGGATGCTGGATGATGGAACCTCGGGTATGTCCGCGATCAAAAGAAGCGGAGGTACCTGCTTTATTCAAAGTCTTGATGAGGCCGAGTTCAGCAATATGCCAGCCAGCGTCAGAAACAATATGGACGTTGACTATGCTGTTCCGGTGGTAGAAATGGGGTATATTTTAACAGACCTTCTTGCCGACAAAGTTTGTGTGCCCCAGTCAATACCTGAAGACGTGAAGTTTGAAGCGGAGATCACCAAAAGGATGAGTAGTGCCCCCGAAGATATGGAAAAGCTTGGTGCGCCGACCATGCTCACCTGCCCCGACTGTGGGGGCGTGATCCGGAAAATAACGAACGATGCCCTGAATAGATACCGTTGTTTCACCGGACACAGCTTCACTGAAAAATCGCTGGAGGAACTTCAGATTAAAAGCCTTGAGGAATCTTTGTGGACCGCGATCCGGATGATGGAAGAGCGCAAAAACCTGTTGCTGAATATGAGTACAAACGAAATGTATAAGCCGGAACGTGCATCGCAGATTGAAGTTCATGTGGAACGTCTGAAAGCGATGTTGCAGACCATTGGTTCGGTGAATAATGAAACGGTCATTGGACCGGACGTCAACGAGTAACCCGGCGTGTTTTTGAAAATATGTTTTCCCCTGAGATCTTCTAAATGTCTCTTTTTCAAATATTCTCAACAATCTTGTTATCAGACTGTTAACTTTGAAATGCCTATGTTATGGAAAACAACAATAAACTGAATCTGACAAAAGAATTCACGGTGCCGGTAGAAGCGCTATATCAGGCCTGGACGAGCGAAGAACAATTGAAACAGTGGTGGAAACCAATGAAACTGCAACTGCAAGAGGTGAAAAACGAACTTCAGGAAGGCGGTGACATCACATACCGGTTCAACGGAGCTGCAGAGGACCTGGTGATTACCGGAAAATATAAGGAACTGCAACCCAATCAAAAGCTGGTCTATACCTGGAACTGGCAATTGCCGGGTGCCGCTGCTCAGGAAAGTGAGTATGTGCTTACCATCAATTTTACAGGCACGGATCAGGGGAGCAAAATTGAAGTGCAGCAGGAGAACTTTGCGAACGAAGAAGCGGTGAAACCGCATCAGCAAGGCTGGACACAGGCACTGGACGACCTGGCCGCCTTTCTGAATACGACAAGTGCATCCAGACCATCCGGTACAGTTAACGATCACATTGATACCGTCGACTACGGGGGTTAATCATCATTACAAATATTTTGATTAACATTGCTCTATATCGAATCGCAAAGCACTTTCACGAGTGCTTTGTGCTTTAACGACAGTTTTTATATATGAAAGAATACGCCTCTCCATCTGATGAAACCTTTGCTGATCGCCTTGATGCCATAAAACGTATGGCGGATGAACTCCCTGCCGCGCTGATCATCCACAGAACGGAAGATTTAAGTGTCGTTTACATGAATCAGCCTGGTCTGGAGCAACTCGGCATCACGTATGAAGAACTTCAAAAACTTGATGATCCGGAATTTCATATACGTTTTTACAACACGGAGGAAAGCAGTGAATATGTGCCGAAGATCATGCACATCATACGAACAAAGACGAGCGATCAGGTGTCCTTTTTTCAGCACATGAGAAACCCGGGAACACAAACCTGGCAGCTGTATTCCACCAATACGAAAGTTTTCTGCAGAGATGCAGCCGGAGATCCAACGCACATCATTACGGTCGCAGGTAAAATCGACCCACTTCATCATGTCACCTCTAAAGTCACGCGCCTGATGGAGGAGCTTAGCTTTTTCAGAAACAATATTCCTCTTTTTTCAAGTCTTACGAAAAGGGAGAAAGAAGTTTTGAGGTTAATTGCACTCGGAAAAAGTACCAGCGAGGTTTCTGAATCCCTTTTTATCTCTCAGGCCACCGTTGAAACCCACCGGAAACACATCCGGAATAAGCTCCAGCTTAAAAATAACTACGATACTGTACTCTTTGCGCAGGCCTTCAACCTCCTATAAACCAGAGGGTACCAAAGCGTTAAACAAGGCATGCATTGTATAATTATACCCAGAAATGGGTATTGCCTACAGTAAAGACTACACTTACTTTTGCATAGTTCAATTATACGCTATTGAACGACCCGTGTAAAATATTAATTACGCTCTCAAGAAATGCCTTCAGTATCTTACTGAAAGGCATTTTTACTTTAAAGGCCTTTCTCCATCACTTTACGACAAGACGTCTTCCAGCACCTGATGGGAACGAATGTCACCGAAAGAGGCGGTATGCAGTGTATAAAACACCAGAATCTTTTCCAGAATGCCACGTCTGCCCGAATTGCTCAACTGCAGCTCGTGCAGCTTATCGAACGGCGTGCTGAAGATGGATATGAAGAGGGCTGCATCGGCTTTCCCCAGGAAATAAGGGTGGACGGGCGGCATGGAACAAAAGGCCCCTTCCTGAAGATCAAAGAAGTTCTGGTTGCTCTTTGTCTCGGTACTCGGTGCAAAACCCAGAAACCGGGTCAGCTTAAGTAAAAAAGCGAGATGGAAGTTAACACTTGCAGGCTCCGTTTCATCAAACCAGCACATTCCACTGTAGATAAAATCAAATAACTGCTCATCTGTATTCTGCTGCCTGATGCTTTTATACAGCACCTCATTTAAGAACATGGTAATCGTGCTCTTGACGATGTCGTAGGGGATGGTCCGGAATATTGGCGATGGCCGAAGCTCAGAAATCCGCTGTATG
>JARKUW010000187.1 GCA_029851965.1 Bacteroidota bacterium
TATTGAGGTGCTGAAAGATGCAGATGCGACGGCTCTGTATGGATCGCGTGGTGCAAACGGCGTGATACTGGTAACCACCAAACGGGGGAAATTCAACCAGAAGCCAAGAATAAACGTGAATTCTTCCTTCGGCTGGGGCAAAGCAGCAAAATTATGGGACTTGGCGACAGGCCCTGAACATGCCACACTGGTGAATGAAAACTGGGTGAATACCGGCAACCCTTTTGAAACCCGTCCGTTCCGTCCGGTTGCTGAAGGCGGCCGGGGATTACCTGAGGAGCAGCAGACCTACGACCGCCTGGATCAGGTTTTCAAAACCGCGGGTCTGCAAAATCACGACATTTCCTTGTCCGGTGGAAACGCGGAAACAAAGTATTACATCTCCGGAGGGTACAATAAACAAGAGTCAATTTTAAGTCCGATTACTTTTGAGCGTGCGAGTTTTAAAGTAAACATCGATCAGAAAATTAACGACAAAGTACAAATTGGGGTGAGCAACACGTTCGGCCGCTCGTACCGAAACCAGGCCAGGGCAGGAGACGGCCCCGCGGGTGGACTGCTGCAGGCGGCACTTCATACGCCAACATACCTGTCGCCGGTAAATGAAAACGGTGTTCCGGTTGGCCGCGCAGGGTTTGACAACGTCGATCTGCTGCTGAAATACTACGATGTACACAGCACCAGTTTGCGCTATATTGGCAACCTGTATGCGGAGATTAAGTTTTCGCCAAACCTGACATTCCGTTCCAGTATTGGTGCCGACTACAACAACTATGATGAATCGGAGTACTGGAATACTTTTTTGATTTCTGGGAGTCCAAATGGACTTGCCACGTCTACGATAAGCCAGGCGACATCGTTGATCAATGAGCAAACGCTGACCTACAGAAAAACCTTCGGGAAGCACAGCATCGGTGTTCTGATTGGAAACACCCTGCAAAGTGATGTAGCGACATTTACAGGCGCAACTGGTAGAGGATTCGCGAACAATTCGTTCAAGCAGATCTCTTCCGCGGCGACGACGACAAGTTCCCAGGGCTGGTCCAAAAACACGCTTGCATCTTTCTTTTCGAAGGCAGACTATAATTTTGAAGGCAAATACCTGATTGACTTTATCATCAGAGCGGACGGATCATCCAGGTTTGGTGAAAATAACAGATGGGGATATTTCCCTTCTGTGGGTGCGGCCTGGCGCTTGAAGAATGAGAACTTCCTGAAGGATGTTGCGTTCATCAGTGATTTCAAGATCAAAAGCAGTTATGGAATTACCGGAAATCAGAATGGGATAGGTGACTTCGCGACTCTTGGGCTCTGGAGTGGAGGGAGTTCTTATCAGGACAATCCTGGAATTGCCCCCCAGCAACTGGCAAATCCAGACTTGAAGTGGGAGCGTACCAAGCAGTTCAATATTGGAACGGACCTGTCCTTGTTTAACGACCGGCTTGCGATAGAGTTTAACTATTACAATAAGTATACGGATAATGGCTTGCTGCAGCTGGCGCTGCCGGGCACAACCGGCTTCGCTACCTATACCAGTAATGCCGCGGAAATCAGCAATAAAGGATTTGAATTCAACATCAGTTCTGTGAATGTTAAGAACAAGGAATTCAGCTGGACAACAGGCTTCAATGTAGCGCAAAACAAGAACAAAATTGAGAAACTCGCGACACCGCTACGTTACGGCAGCCGGGATTTGATCCTTCAGCAGGAAGGGTCTCCCTTGTATTCTTTCTGGTTATACAAGGAATTGTATGTTGATCCGCAAACGGGGAACTCGGTATACGAAGACGTAAATAAGGATGGACAGATCACTGTTGCCGATCGTCAGATCTACGGTAACATCTGGCCGAAGTTCTTTGGGGGATTAACCAATAATCTGACCTACAAAGGTTTTGATGCCAGTATCTTCCTTTCCTTTTCATATGGAAACGAGATCTACAACCACAACCGGTTCTTTGGTGAAGGTGGGGGTGCAAGGGATGCTGCAAGGGTGATTTTTGCGAGTAATCTGGACCGCTGGCAAAAACCCGGCGACATTACGGATACGCCGCGGCCGGATGGGATCAATGTGAACAACTATAAAGACGGTGGAAGCCGCTGGCTGGAAGACGGATCTTTTTTACGCCTTAAAGCGCTGACGGTAGGGTATACCTTGCCGAAACACGTCAGCCAAAAAGTGAAGATCGATAATGTAAGGTTTTTCGCCATCGGCACGAATTTGTTCACTGTTACCAATTACACCGGTTTGGATCCCGAGTCCAGTGTTTCCAGTAATCAGAATGAGCAAGGTATAGATCTTGGTACCCCGCCGCAACCCAGAGGAATACAAGTCGGTATCAACCTGACATTATAATTTTAGTACGACCATAATCTTGAACCATGAAGTTTAAATATCTTTATTTCATATTGTTTGCAGCGGTTACAAGCTCCTGCAAGAAGTTTCTTGAAGTGGAGCCCAGGGCATCCATTTCAGATGAAGCCACCATCACCGATAAAGCATCTGCAGAGACCGCCATTCGAGGTGTGTACAATGCGGCAAGAAGCTACTACAGTGTAGATTTTCAGTCGATCGCTTACCTCTCCGGAGACAACGTACAATGGACCGGGTCTCAGTCGCAGGTACAGGAATTCATCAACCACCAGGTGAATCCGGAGAATTCAACAATAACCAGTGTCTGGAACGGCATCTATGTAAGCGTGAACCGTGCGAACAATGTCATCGAAAAGGTTCCATCAGTCGCGGATCCACTGCTCACAACAGTCTTAAAAAATCAATACATCGGCGAAGCGTATTTTCTTCGGGCTTTAAACTATTTTGATCTGGTACGTATCTGGGGAGGGGTTCCCCTGATTACCACGGCGACGCACTCGGCTGCTGAAAACAGGGGCATTAAACGCAGCACTGCGGAAGAAACCTACGCACAGATCTTGAGTGATCTGGATGCTGCCGAGCCCTTGCTGCCGGAAGCTACGGACCGGTTTCGTGCCACACGAAAAACCGTCTGGGCTTTAAAAGCACGCTTTTACCTGTATCAGAAAAACTGGGCTAAAGCAGAAGAGTATGCCACTAAAGTCATTACTGACCAGGCAAACTATCAGTTGTTAAAACCCTTCAATTCCTTCTTTTTTCCTGCTGTTCAAAAAGGTACTCCAGAATCGGTGTTCGAATTTTTCTACAGTACAAATGAGCTGAACGTGCACCGGGGGCAATGGCAGCCACAGGAAAATGGCGGTACAAGACAGTGGGCACCTGCTGCAGGTCTCATCGTATTGTTAAACGACCCTATTACAGGCGGAGGTCGAAGCACCTTGATTGCAAAAGACAATCAAAATCGTTGGTATGGTAATTTGTACTATAGAAGTCCTGCCACGGACCCTACCTACGTAATCCGTATTGCCGAGCTTTACCTGATCCGTGCAGAAGCACGGGCGCAGTTGGGGAACGTTACAGACGGAGCGGCTGACCTGAACGCAGTTCGGTCACGTGCCGATCTTGCGGCTACAACGGCCTCGAATGCCGGGGAGCTGCTCCTTGCGATTGAAAACGAACGCAGACTCGAATTTGCGTTTGAGGCGCATCGCTGGTTTGATCTGGTCCGCACCGGAAGGGCGGCGGCTGTGCTGAACGTTACGGACGCTAATAAATTGCTGTTGCCAATCCCGGTAGCTCAGCTGCTCATAGACAATGCGCTTACCCAAAATCCAGGTTATTAAATGTTGCGCAAAGGCAAATACGAGTTCTGGATAATTGGTGTTTTTGCACTTGCATGCGTCGCAGTGATCGTGTATTCAATGGTGAGACCGTCTTCTGCTCCTGAGCGTTATTTCGGATTCGGGCGGCCGGCTAAACCACAAGAGATCATGCGCCTGGATATTGATGTGCGCCCGGATGGGAAAGGGTTGCCCACCGGAGGAGGAATGGCAAAGGCAGGACTGCTGATCTACAATGAAAAGTGTCTGGCCTGCCACGGGGATGGTGAACCTTCAGCGGTCAAGTTGCCTGGCGGAGAACTCTTTAGCAAGCAGCCGACAGATAAAGTAAAAAATATTGGCAACTATTGGCCTTATCCGACGACGATTTTCGACTACGTGCGTCGTGCAATGCCATACAATGCGCCAGGTTCACTTACGAATCAGGAAGTTTACGACTTAACCGCCTATCTGCTGTTTGCCAACGGGATCATTCAGGACGATTTTGTCGTAGACCAAAAGTCATTGCCGGCCGTCGGTATGCCTGCTAAAACTAAGTTTGTAAATGACGACAGAACAGGCGGTAATTCAATTCGTTAAGAATATCATACCAGGAAGAATATAAAACAATATCCCGGAAGAAATATAAAGGGGAGGTTCTTAAGCTTTCCGCGGGGGAATATGAGGGTGAGAATTTAAATTATAAAAGTAATGACGCCGAGGAAAAAGGGTATAAACAATCCAGCTTTTAGTGATCATAAATTTAGCCGGAGGCTTCTTCTTGGTGGGGCAGCGACGGCCGCCGTCATATTGGTGCAGACCTCCGTTGGTAAAATGGTGCAGGCGGCGGTGCCGCAGTCGCTTATTCCAAAAGACCCTACCAAAACTCCAGGTCCCGGGCCAAGTGTATCTGGCAGTCCGTCATCTTACGAAAATTTGGAGCGGCTGCCAAGTCTGACTTCTTCGCGCACACCCCTACAGGACCTATATGGAACAATAACACCCTCCGCTTTACACTTTGAGCGGCATCATGGGGGGATTCCCGATATTGATCCCTCGAAATACGAACTGCTCATTCATGGTATGGTTGATAAAGAGTGGGTTTTTAGTCTCGCCGATCTGAAGCGGTTTCCTTCCGTAACGCGCACCTGCTTCATTGAGTGCTCTGGAAATTTCAGGAAGGGAAAAGCCGAAATGACACCGCAGGAGATCTGCGGCCTAACAAGTCAGAGTGAGTGGACGGGCGTAATGTTGTCTACCCTGTTCCGTGAAGTTGGCATAAAACCAAAGGCAAGTTGGTTTTTGGCTGAAGGCGGCGATGCTGCAGTGATGACCAGAAGTATCCCGCTCAGCAAAGGATGGGATGATGCCATGATTGCTTACGCGCAGAATGGCGAAGCCATCCGTCCGGAACAGGGATATCCAGCGCGGCTGTTATTGCCGGGCTGGGAGGGGAATACGTCAATAAAATGGATACGCAGGATCGAAGTTTCAGATGCACCCTATATGACCCGTGAAGAAACGTCCAAGTACACAGAAAGTGTCGGCGGCGGTAAGATCCGGCAGTTTAGCTTCGTCATGGATGCCCGGTCAATCATCACCTTTCCGGCATTTCCCGTACAGTTGGAAAAAGGATGGGTGGAGATCAGAGGTATTGCCTGGAGCGGCAGGGGAAAAATTGTCAAGGTTGAAGTGAGCGTTGATGCGGGAAGATCCTGGGTGGCTGCCGGGATGCAGGGACCAATCCTTGATAAAGGCCATACCGCGTTCCGGTACCTCTGGAACTGGACTGGTCAGGAGACAGAGATCATGAGCAGGGCTGTTGATGAAACGGGTTATGTTCAGCCCACATATGATGCACTACAGAAAGTTCGCGGGGGCAACGGAGGGTATCATTTTAATCCAATAACGAAATGGCATGTGAGCAAGGGTGGAAAGGTTATTTTGGCAGAATAGGCACGAAGCATTTTGCCGGCAGTTCAGCGGGCTGCTTTTGTTTCTTTTTCTGGTGTAGACTAACCTGCTTAGCTTGGTGCTCTAGAAAAGAGCGTGATCACATTCGATGATACACGCTCTGTAATGCAATCTGGCCGAAGGCTAAAGAGATACTTTCAATGAGATAATGAGATTCCTGCCTGGTGCTACGATTCCAGATGAATATTGGCGGTATCGTCGGTCTGTAATGTTCTCAATGCCAGTATTAACCATTATGTTTTTGCTTATCTGGTAAAGCACTTTGAGGTTCAGCGTCAGCCAGTCTGGAGAGTACGGATTTCCATTCGTATCGGTAGCGTACATGTAGGTCTTTTCCTTTTCAGATGGTGCAAGATTCTCAAAACTCACCTCTCCGTTATAGAAAGCATAAAAATCAGCTTTGAATTTGCTTTTGGTATAAGTTAGGTGTGTTGTGCCGAACCAGGGGGCTGCGTGCCTCAGTGGGGCTCTGCTTCCATCATCAAGCTCTTCTTCTCCTTTTTGATAGTTAAACCGGGATGTAAAGCCGAGTCCGGAGCCGCTATTAATCTCAATTCCAGCCTGCACTCCCCACACATGTGCATTTGCTGCGTTCTGTATGGCCTGCACCTGGCTTAACTCCCCGTCGTAGATTATGGTAGATGAGCCGTTTAAAGTGAAGTCTCTTCTGACAAGTGCATTGTCCAGATGCGTATAATAGCCTGATGCGTCTATCTTTACGGTTGATCCAAAGATCTTAGCCAGACCAACTTCTCCGTTATAGGCATACTCAGACCCCAGATCAGGATTTGGGACTACGACGGCCCCTGGAGTCGATTCGAAGATCTTTCCCATATCGTCTATGTTGGGTGCTCTGAATCCGGTTGAAAAGTTGGTGCTCAGCTGCCATGAAGCAGCGGGAGCGTAGACCATTCCGATACTTCCTGTTAGTGCCCCCTGGTTGAGGTGAGCATTTTTGAAAGGAAAGGGATAGAACCGATCATTGAATTTCGCATTTAGAACAAACTGGTTGAATCGTGTTCCCATCTGGATGCTTAGTTTCTCCGACGCCTTATAGCTGTAAGTAATAAATCCGGCGTACGAAGCCCAGTTAGCATCATCGGGATACCGTGCAGGTCCCTCCGCACTCAGATTTGTATTTACGTTTTGGATTGTTCCTGTTGATAGCACATTATTGTAGATGGCTTCTGCTCCATAAAATATGGAGTGATTCTCTGCAAGAGCTTTTTCGAAGTCCAGGTTTACGGAGAAAGCATTAACCTTTTCAGTGTTGTTTGTCTTTTCATTATTGCCAAAATTTCTGTCGTGCCTGCTTTCCTCGAAGAACTGATGCGCCAGATTTACCTTCATTGCATCATATAACTTTGTGCCACCAGAATAGGTAAGGCTGATGTTATTCATAAGCCAGCGCTGCGGGCCATAGTACCATTCGGATGAACGGAGTCTTCCGCTTCTGTACCGCAGAAGATTGTCGTACCGGGGATTGTCCGAACTTGTTGAGTAATGTATCCCATACTTAAAGGTCAGGTTTTCGTTTGGCTGAAAGAGTACCCTTTGCATTAGGTTTAATTGCCGGTAAGCGGTGGGAACCTGTTTCTCTGGATCTTTGTTCTGCACCACGGTGTCAACACCGCCGATTGTTTGTGCATATTCTCTTCTGAGGTATTCATCGGGCCCCTTTGAACCCATTTTCAGATTGTCAAAGTCAGCATGTGAGACGCTTGTCAGAAAAGCCCACTTTTTCAGTCCAATACTTAAGTCAACATGGCCCGTGAGCTCCTGATTTGCACTGGAGTAACGTGTGAGTGAATTTACCCTCAGAGAAGGAATATCAGATGAAGACAACAAGGGCGTAAGTGTGTTGAAGTTCATCACGCCGCCAATCGCATCACTTCCGAACATTACTGATCCGGGACCAAAAAGAACCTCGACGCTTTCTGTGCTCAATGGATCCAGTGCAATAAGATTCTGTACGTTCCCGCTACGGAAGATTGCAGTATTCATTCTTACACCATCCACAGTAATCAACACGCGATTTGTTGCAAAGCCTCTGATCATTGGACTGCCTCCGCTCATCTGGCTTTTTTGAATATAGACCTCTCCCGAACTTCCGAGAAGGTCAGCTGTTGTTTGTGGATTCTGAAACAGCACATCCTTTTGCTGCAGGGTTAAAATCTTGTTTGGAACACTTCGTTTCGGCTGCTGCCACCTGGAAGCAGATACCACAACATTATCCAGTGATATGTTGCTTTCCTCCAGGTAGATCACGGTGTTCGTTTTGTTAAGTGCAGCGGTATTTATTGACTGTGACTGATAGCCGGGGTTGTAAATGTAAATTGATGTCGCAGACGTATGATCTGATAAGTCGAACTGACCTTCTGCATTTACGGTAAATAGCTTGGGTGAAGCATCCGTTTTAATCGTTGCCCCTGTAAGTAGTTGCCTGGTTAGTTTATCTCTGACCGTGATCACCTGAGCGGTGACGGACAGTGAAACGAACAATAACATGGCTGTAATTGGTAATCTCATAATTTCTGATTTCGTTGGGATTAGACATAGTCGTGCAAGGGCATAACATAGCGATGTCATACCAGGTGGAATTCTCCGGGTTAACTATGTCTGTGGGGGAGGGCTGCTAGGCGTTCTGTATGGTGCTGAATAGCTGTTGTTCCAATAGAAGGAATGCAGGTTTATGGATCGAAATGAAGGTGTCAGATCCAGATCAACAACCGAAAAGAATAAGGTGTTTAGAAATGTGTGGAGCGCTTCCTGGTTTTTGTTCTTATCGGGACTAGAATCTGACAGTTCAAGGTTCACTGCCTGAAAACTGTCTTCGAGCGCTGTTTCCTCTTTATCCAGAATACACCAGTACCAGGTTGAGCCCTTGTGTTTTTCCAAACGCACCACATCATACATTTTCCCTTTAAATTTGAACTCCGTCTCATGCCTGCGTTCAAAGACTGCAGGATTTTTTTCGGTAGTCAGCGGAATCCGAAGCAGCACAAGCTCGTTATCTGGTATCACCTGTTCAATGGCCTTCCGGATGGATTCTTGTATGCTAAACTGCCTGAGCTTAAACAATGAATAGGTGCTGATTACCGGAATGAAAAAGCTCAGTAAGACAAATCCAGCTAAAATGCCCCGGATTGGTTTACTGAATACGTTTTCATTCCTTTTAGGCATTTGTTCTTTTGGGGTTACATTTCTCGGTTGAAGGACTTCCTGATGTTATTGTTTTTAAATTTTATCAGTCATTGTACAATAATAACTGAAAATATGAATGTAATTTTTTTGAATAGGCCGGTTATTGGTATCTATTTTCTGATAAATTGGTTTTTTTATTGATATTTTCTGGTTAAACTTTGTTTTCACTGTAAATAAATTTGGTTTTTATCTGTTTTTTCCGGGTATATCAGGAATTTTTGTTGAATTAAATGGCGTTATTCATGTAAAAGCTTATTAATACTACATTGCGTGCAGGAAAAATTGTTGTTAAGTACGAGGTTTTCTGATGTTTTTTGAAAAATAAAACTGTATTTATCTAAACTGCACTATATGAACCTGAAAAAATTTACTAAACCACTCATTCTCTTGCTCATTTATTTCTTAGCCCTTTGTGCAGAGACACGTGCACAGGACCGAACGATCACTGGTAAGGTCACTGATCAAAATGACGGTATTGCTTTACCAGGTGTTAACATCCGGGTAAAGGGAACCAATCGTGGGACCTCGACAAACGCGGATGGTTCGTTTGCCATTAAGATTGGTACTGGAAATGTTGTTCTTGTTTTTAGTTACATCAGCTACCAGACGTTGGAACTCGCAGCTGGTGGTCAGGGTACAATGAATATCAAGTTGAAATCTGCCGATAACATGATGGATGAGGTCGTTGTTACCGGGTACGGCTCTCAAAACCGGAAGACCATTACAAGTGCAATCACCTCTGTTAAAGCGGAGGAGATCGAGAACATACCTGCATCCAGTACGGACCAGCTTTTACAGGGACGTGCGTCGGGCGTGCAGGTAATCTCTAATTCCGGAACCCCTGGAGGTGGTGTTTCCGTTCGGATCAGGGGGACTTCATCGATAAATGCTTCCAGTGAGCCATTGTATGTAATCGACGGGATAGCTGTGCAATCATCCAACCTTTCGGGTTTAAGTATCGGAGGGTCGGTTACGAATCCCATGGCCGATATAAACCCAAATGACATTGAGTCCATGGAAGTACTCAAGGATGCATCTGCAACAGCAATTTACGGGGCGAGAGCTGCAAACGGAGTTGTCCTTATTACCACCAAGCGTGGCGCCAACAAAAAAGCCACGATTGGGCTGGGTGTATATTATGGTATGCAGGAGATCAGTAAGGATCCACCCATTGTGAATGGGACGCAATTTGAAACCTTAATGAATGAAGTTGCTGCAAATAGTTGGATTGATCGGTTCGGCTCGCTTGATGCACCGAATGCTACGGGAGCGAGTTATGTTCCGACATATGCAGACCCTTCTAACACTTTGAATACAAACTGGTATGACCCGGTGCTTCGTACAGGGGTGATCAGAAACGCAGATCTTTCGATCCGCGGCGGAAGTGAGAAAGTACAGTATATGATATCGGGAAATAATTTTCTGCAGGAGGGAATTATGGAAAGATCCGATTTCGAGCGTACCACCGGGCGAATTAATCTCGACTTTTCCCCGATCAGTAAAATGAAAATCGGGACGAGCGTATTGTATTCAAATAATTCAAGAGGCAGGCTGAGAAATGATGATAATATTTCCGGGGGATTGGAGGGTACCTACTTCTATCCGCCGAATAAGCCTATTTTCAATCCTGATGGATCTTACTATAAGATAGCGACCTTTGAAAACCCCTTGGCTGCGATCAAAGAAAGTACGATTAGCATGCTGACTAATCGTTTTCTAGGTACAGTGTATGCGGAGTACGAGTTTATTCCGGGCCTGCGTCTGAGATCTTCGTATAGTTTTGATTTTAGTAATGCGGATGAAAATGTTTACGATAACTCAAAAACCAATAATGGATCGGCAGTAAATGGTAACGCCCAGGCGCTCTCCACAAACAATAGAAATTACATCCAGGAAAATGTGTTGAGCTATCAGTTTCATGTACAGAAAAGCTCTTTTAACATATTGGTGGGTACGACTTTGCAGGAATCAACAACCGACTTCAGTTCGGCAACCGGACAGGGGTTTCCAACAGATGCTTTTACGGAAATCGTTGCTGCAGCGGTTCAGCGATCCAGTTCAACAAGCACCAGCTACGGTATTTCATCGGTTTTTTCGCGATTGAACTATGATTTTGATAAAAAATATCTCCTGACAGCAAACGTCCGGAGAGACGGATCTTCCCGCTTCGGTGAAGACAATCGATGGGGCACCTTTCCTTCCGTAGGTTTAGGCTGGGTAGCTTCTGAAGAATCTTTTCTAAAGGGTTCTAAATTTCTTTCTACCGTAAAGCTCAGGGGTAGTTATGGGATTACGGGAAATCAAAGTGGAATTTTAGATTTCCAATCTCGAGGGCTGTGGGGAGGTGGGGCATATGCTGATGTACCCGGGATTTCTCCAACCCAGATGGCAAATCCGTCCTTAAAGTGGGAAACAACCAACCAGACAGATATTGGTATCGACCTGGGGTTGTTTGAAAATAAGATTAACATTACTGCCGACTACTACCATAAGAAAACTAAAGATTTATTGCTCGCAGTTTCGGTACCAAGAACTTCAGGCTTCGATACATACACCCAGAACTACGGTGAAATGGAAAACAAAGGTTTTGAGTTCAGCTTGAATTCAGACATCATCCGCCGCCCGAAGGGCTTCAATTGGAATCTCAACTTTAATATAGCTACAAACAAGAATAAGATACTAAAGCTTGCTGCCCCGTTTAATGTATACAATAGAGATCTGTACCGGTATGAAGAAGGTGGGCAGATGTATTCCTTTTATTTACACCCTCAAACGGGCGTAAACCCTCAGACCGGAAGTATCGAATTTGAGGACGTCAATGGCGATGGCCGCTTTGATTCCAGTAATGACCGGAGAGTTGTAGGTACAGCTAATCCGGACTTCTTTGGGGGGATCACCAATACCATGAATTACAAAGGTTTTGATCTGATGTTCTTCTTCCAGTATTCCTATGGAAATGAGCAGCTGAACTGGAATAGGTTCTTTCAGGAGCACGGTGGAACACGGAGCACAAGCTATACGCTGAGTCAGCTTGACAGATGGCAGCAGCCGGGTGATATGACGATGGTTCCACGAATGACTTCCGCGAATTATGCTTCTGACTTACGTCCTTCGCGCTTTTTGGAAGACGGCTCTTACATGCGTCTAAAGAACATTACCCTTGGTTACAAGCTTCCATCAACATGGACACAGAAGATGAAAATGTCTGCGGTAAGGCTGTACGTTTCAGCACAGAACATTTGGACAATCACAGACTACACTGGTCTCGATCCTGAGCTTACGGGTACCGCATCCAACACGTTGACTCAGGGAATAGAATTTTATAGCATGCCTCAGCCCAAAACGTTTATGGCTGGTTTAAACGTAACTTTTTAACCATATGAAAATGAAAAAGACAATGAAGCAAATACCAAAAAAACACCTGATATCCGTATTTGTCAAACTATCTGTGGCGCTGATAATGATCGTATTCTATGGTTGTGAAAAGGTACTCGATCAAAAGCCAGTGAATGAAGTCGACGAGGAGTTCGCAATATCAGATATTAAAGGTGCTCAGGCTGCGGTAGCAGGATTGTACAATCAGCTTCAGAACGCTGACTACTATGGCCGGAATTTTCAGATCATGTCGGATGTTGCGTCGGATCAGGCTCAAAGCATCGGGACCTGGGATTTTTACAGGGAGATGGATACTTATCAGGTATCCACGGGAAATACCGAGAATGGATATTTTTACAGCAGGGCCTACAAGGCCATCTTTGTGGCCAATTCCATACTGTCTAAGGTACCTGCCATCAATGGCATCAGCGAGGAACAGAAAAGCGTTATGCTTGGTCATGCATACTTCGTCAGGGGGCTTGCCTATTTTGATCTGACGAGAACCTTCGGCGGTGTTCCGAACGTGGTTGGTACTTTGGGTGTGCCTTTGGTTCTGGCCGCTACACCGGGTGTAATTGAGTACCCGAGCCGGGCTACCCTTCAGGAGTCCTATAATCACGTGATCAGTGATCTGCTGAAAGCCCACGATCTGCTGCCGGAAACAAATGTCAGATCACAAGCCTCAAAAGGAGCTGCAAAAGCTTTGCTGGCAAGAGCTTATCTGTATCTGAATCAAAATGATGAGGTCATCCGCTATGCGACGGAGGTGATCAATGATGTAACCCGTTATAGCTTGCTGGGAAATTATGCGGACATATTTTTGAGTAAGCTGACTTCGGAATCGGTATTTGAATTAACCTACAATACTGCGGATCAAAGTGGTATCAGAAACTGGTACTATCCGACGAGTGCGGGAGGGCGTGGTGACCTTGCCAGCCACAACAGCTTTGTAGCCAGAGCGAAAGCAGACGTGAACGATGTCCGGGGTACCTTGTTTGCACTGGCGACGGCCGATATTTATTATCCGACAAAATTTGGCCGGACGGCAGGTAACATTGATAATATTCCGGTAATAAGAATTTCGGAGATGTACCTGAATCGTGCAGAAGCGCGGGCAAAGGTGGGGGCTGACCTCACCGGAGCGCTTGCGGATCTCAATATGGTAAGAACCCGTTCTAAAGCTGCCGCACTTAGTCTTACCGGGCAGCAGGAAATTTTACAAGCCATATGGGATGAGCAACAGCTGGAATTCGCTTACGAAGGCCATAGCTTTTTTGATCTGATACGAACCGGACAAGCGCTTGAGCGGCTTAAAGATCTGCCAAGACTGAATGCGCCTACCTCGATCACGCTGACGGACATCAATCGGGTGCTGTTTCCAATACCGTTGTTTGAAGTGAATGCCAACCCGAATATACTGCAGAACGAAGTATACAGGTAATACGTAATATGCATGGATCTTTAAAGGCTCATGTGCGTGTCGATTTTTTGAATAATAAACTTAACACTTATGAAGAAAACGGACTTTATCAAATGCATTGGTTGTTTGGGACTTGTGTTCACAATCGCTGTTCAGGACCTGGAAGCACAAACTTTTGCTTCAGGAAAAGGCATCTACAAAGATATGACCTGGCGGAACATTGGGCCCAACCGCGGTGGTCGCTCACTCGGCATTGCAGGCAGTTCAAAACGCAAACTGGAGTATTACTTCGGTGCAGTGGGCGGTGGCTTGTGGAAAACAATAGATGGGGGACTAAGTTGGAAGCCGGTGACCGACGGACAACTAAACAGCTCTTCAGTCGGAGCTGTGGCTGTTTCTGAATCCAATCCAGACATTGTTTACATTGGCACAGGTGAAACGGAATTTCGCGGTAATATTATGCAGGGAGATGGTGTGTATAAGTCGACAGACGGTGGGAAAACCTGGAAAAATATCGGCTTGAAAGACTCACAATCTATTTCACGGGTGCGCGTTCATCCCACGAATCCAAACATCGTTTATGTGTCTGCATTGGGACATGCCTTCGGGCCAAATGAAGAGCGCGGGGTGTTCAAAACAGTAGATGGTGGGAAGACCTGGAAGAAGATATTGTATAAGGGAAAAGAAGCCGGAGCAGCAGATTTGGTAATCGATGTAAACAATCCGGAAGTAATTTATGCAACAATATGGCAGGTTTCACGTACCCCGTACAAGATGTGGGGTGGTGGCGGTGCTTCTGGTATATTCAAGTCTGTAAATGGCGGCGCCACCTGGACGGAACTCACCAGAAAAGCGGGTATGCCGGCGGGACCAGTTGGCAAGATCGGCGTAGCGGTATCTCCCGCGGATTCAAAAAGAGTCTGGGCAATCGTTGAATCCGATAACGGCGGGCTTTACCGCTCAGATGATGCTGGCATGACCTGGAAGCTTGTGAATAACGAAAGGAAATTGAGACAGCGTGCGTTTTATTACTCCAGGATTGTTGCTGATCCAAAGGATAGGAATGGCGTTTACGGTTTAAATGTTGGATTCTTTAAGTCAACAGACGGAGGTGTAACTTTCGACAAGACAATCCGTGTCCCGCACGGCGACAATCATGACCTCTGGATAGATCCTAAGGATCCGATGCGGCTGGCTCAGGCAAATGATGGTGGAGGGACCGTGTCTGTTAATGGAGGCAAAGCCTGGACGGATGAAGATTTCCCGACAGCGCAGCTTTATCACATCACAGTAACGAACGATTTTCCTTACCATGTCGCTGGTGCGCAACAGGACAATACAACCATCGCAGTTCCCAGTGAAGGCTGGAATCACATGACCGTCCGAAACAACTCCATTAAACCCGGTATTGGATACGCTTACGCAGTAGGCGGAGGTGAAAGCGGTTACATCGCGCAAGATCCTGATAATCCTGATATTTTCTATGCAGGCAGCCAGGGTGCACTGCTCACCCGAATGGACCGCAAGACCGGTCAGACACGGGACGTACAGGTCTATCCCCGTTTTTTCTCGGGAGAAGAGGCGAAAACCTTACCTGAAAGATGGCAGTGGACTTTTCCTATCGTTTTTTCGCCTGTAGATCACAAGCGCTTATATACGTGTTCGCAGCACGTGTGGATGACCACTGATGAAGGACAGAGCTGGGAGAAGATTAGCCCGGATCTTACCTATGCAGATACGGCGACCTTAGGAACGAGTGGTGGAGTAATTACCCGGGATATGAATGGGCCTGAGATTTATGCGACGGTGTTTGCGCTTGCTCCTTCTTATCACGATAAGAACACGCTTTGGGCAGGATCTGATGATGGATTGATTCACATCACCCGTGACAACGGAAAAAACTGGGTTAACATCACCCCCAAGGATATGCCGAAAGATACCCGGGTGAGTATTATAGATGCATCAAGACATAAAGCGGGTACTGCTTATGTTGCAGCGAAGCGGTATCAAATGGACGACCGCACACCTTATATCTGGAAAACAGATGATTATGGGCAAACTTGGAAGAAAATAATCAATGGAATTGACAAAGGTGATTATGTACATGCTGTGCGTGAAGATGTGGTTAGACCCGGATTGTTGTACGCTGGAACTGAACACGGAATGTGGGTGTCATTTAACGATGGTGATAACTGGGAAGAGCTGCAGTTGAATCTGCCCGACGTCCAGGTTGCCGACATCAATGTTACTGAGAAAGATGTTGTGATCGGTACTCATGGAAGATCGATATATGTCCTGGATGATGTTGCGCCGATCAGAGAATATAAGCCGGAACTTGCCGCTGCCGAGCTGCACTTATTCAAACCCTATAATGCGGTAAGAAGAGCTCAAAATGGCCTCTTTCAGTACTACCTTTCTCAGAAAGCAACGGATCTTAAAATTGAAATTCTCGATGAGGACGGTAACCTGGTTCAATCCTTTGCTGGTGTTGTGCCTAAACCTCCGCAGAAAGCTGATGACGACGAAGAAGAGAGCTATTATGGAAAAGGCCAGGGATTACCTACGATGAAGGCTGGCTTAAATCAGTTCGAATGGGACCTGCGGTATACACCCGCAACCTCCTTTAAAGGTATGATCATCTGGGGTGCACGTCCGCAACTTGGACCTTTAGCGCCTCCGGGAAAATACCAGGTCCGTCTGACAGCAGGAGGGAAATCCCAGACCCATAATTTCGAGATCATGCTCGATCCACGTCTGAAGGGAGTTTCGGAAGACGATGTGAAGGCTCAATTTAAGCTTGCACTCGAATTGAGGGATAAAACTTCAAAGGCAAATGATGCAGTGATTAAGATCCGGGACATTAAATCCAAATTGAAGTCTGCAGGGATCACGGATCAGCAGTTAATTGCGCAGTTATCCAAGGTCGAAGAAAATCTGTATCAGGTTAAAAACCAAAGTTCACAGGATCCGCTCAACTATCCAATTAAGCTAAACAATCGCCTGGCAGCCCTATGGAGGAGTGTAGAAACGGGTGATGCAAAGCCGACTGATGGTGCCTATAAGGTGGCCAAGGAACTGTATGCCGAGCTTGACACACACCTTAATGAACTTGAACAGGTATTGCAGAATCAAAAAATTAAGCAGTTGGCATTACGCTGATCCATGATATAACGGGCAGTGCCTATAGTTCTATTCTTAAACAACTAATGAAAAGTAAATGAAAAGAAATGATTTAATTACACTGTATTCACTGATCGCTTTGAGTTGCCTGGTCTTTTCTGAGGAAGGTAAAGCTCAGGCCGTCGGCCCGGATACCTCGTCCCGCTATCTGAGTGGTATGAAATACCGCAATGTGGGTCCGGGGCGGGGCGGTCGTTCACTCGCAGTTGCCGGATCTACGCAGCGGAAAAACGAATATTACTTCGGGGCCGTAGGCGGCGGCTTATGGAAGACGACCGACGGCGGTTTAACCTGGAAGCCAGTAACTGACGGCCAGTTGAATAGCTCTTCTGTGGGCGCGGTAGCGGTTTCACAATCTAATCCTGATATCGTCTACATAGGGATGGGTGAATCTGAATTCCGGGGGAACATCATGCAAGGAGATGGAATATACAAATCGGTAGATGCTGGAAAAACATGGAAAAATATTGGTCTAAAAAACTCGCAAACGGTATCTCGGTTACGTATCCATCCAACGAATCCAGATATAGTTTATGCGGCAGTTCTGGGACATCCTTTTGGTCCGAATGAGGAACGTGGTGTCTTTAAAACCACTGACGGCGGGGTGACATGGAAGAAGATCCTGTATAAAGGTGATAAGGCGGGTGCAGAAGACCTCATTCTCGATCCGAATAATCCTGAGGTAATTTATGCTTCTACCTGGGAGGTTTACCGTACATCATGGAAGATGTGGGGCGGCGGGGGAGCGAGTGGGTTATTCAAGTCCACAGATGGCGGAAAGAACTGGGTGGATCTGACGGCCAAACCAGGTATGCCTGCAGGCCCAATTGGCAAGATCGGAATAACGGTTTCTCCAGTAGACTCAAAAAGACTCTGGGCAGTTGTTGAAGCAAACGCAGGGGGAATCTTCCGGTCTGATGATGCAGGAATGACCTGGAAGCAAACCAATGATGAGCGTAAACTACGGCAGCGTGCATTCTACTACAATAGGATTTATGCGGATCCAAAAGACAAAGAAGCAGTTTATGTATTGAATGTTAATTTCATGAAATCGACCGATGGCGGGGTTAAGTTCAATAAGAATATACGTGTTCCACATGGAGACAATCACGATTTGTGGATTGATCCCACGGATCCAATGCGTATGGTGCAGGCCAATGATGGTGGGGGAACAGTGTCTGTCAATGGAGGTGAAACCTGGACAGATGAAGATTTTCCGACGGCTCAACTGTACCACATCACGGCTACAAATGACTTCCCTTACCATGTTGCCGGAGCCCAGCAGGACAATACGACCATAGCTGTGCCGAGTGAAGATTGGGGGCATATGGTGTCGCGAACCAATTCAAACAAGACTATCCCATACTCCTATGCCGTGGGTGGCGGTGAAAGTGGGTACATCGCCCAGGATCCGAAAAATCCCGACATCTTTTATGCCGGGAGTTATTCCAACACGCTAACCCGAATTAACAGGAAGACAGGAGAACGCAGGGATGTTGAACCATATCCGCGTTATTTTATGGGTGAGGCCGCTAAGACCCTTCCTGAGCGGGTGCACTGGACGTTTCCAATTGTCTTTTCTCCTGTAGATCCGAGCAGGATGTATGTTACGTCTCAGCATGTCTGGATGACAAGTAATGCAGGCCAGACCTGGGAAAAGATCAGTCCGGATCTTACCCTGGCGGATCCTGAAACGATGGGTGAAAGTGGCGGTGTGATCACCCTGGACATGAGTGGTCCGGAAATCTACGCGACCATCTATGCCTTGGCGCCATCCTTTCATGATGTAAATATCATCTGGGCAGGGTCCGATGATGGGCTCATCCACATCACTAGGGATCACGGCAAAACTTGGCAAAACATCACGCCTCCGGGACTTCCAAAACATTCCAGGGTGAGTATAATTGAAGCATCCCGGCATAAGCCGGGAACGGCGTATGTTGCGGTGAAACGGTACCAGATGAACGACAGAGCGCCATACATCTTTAAAACAGATGATTACGGGAAGACCTGGAAGAAAATTGTTAATGGAATAGCTCCGGGCGATTTTGTGCATGTTGTCAGGGAAGACATCACCAGGCCGGGTTTGTTGTATGCAGGAACGGAGCACGGAATGATGGTCTCGTTCGATGATGGTGAAAATTGGAGTTCGATGCAATTGAATCTACCGGATACTCAGGTTCCAGATATTGCCGTCACTGAAAAAGATGTGGCTATAGCAACGCACGGAAGATCAATGTATATCCTGGACGACGTCGCACCGATCAGAGAGTTTGCTGCAGATTTAACGGCCAAGCCATTACATTTGTTTAAGCCGTATTATGCAGTTAGAAAAGTTCAGCCTGCAGTCATCCAGTATTATCTAAACAAAGACGAGAGTGCCCTTAAACTGGAGATACTTGATGCTGCCGATAATGTTATTCAGACTTTTAATGCAGAGGGCCCTAAGAAAAAATCAGCCGAGGCTGAGGATGATGATGAGGAAGAATCACGTTTTTCCACGCCGAAAATGCCAACGATGAAAAAGGGGCTTAACCAGTTTACATGGGATTTGAGACATCCGGGCGCAACGGTTTTCAAAGGAATAATTATGTGGTCAGCCCGTCCGCAGATGGGCCCTATGGCCGTTCCCGGAACCTATCAGGTGAGAATTACAGCATCTGGACAAACGATCACACAACCTCTGGAGGTAAAAATGGATCCGCGCGTGCAAGGGGTAACGAATGCTGACCTTGAGGCGCAGTTTAAACTTGCAAGTATGATCAGAGATCAGACGACGAAGGCCAATATAGCTGTAGTAAGAATCCGAGAGATCAGGGAAAAGATCAAAACTGCCGGACAAACATCGAAGCAGAAAAAGGCACTGGCGCAAATGGCGGCCATTGAAGAGCAACTCTACCAGGTTAAAAATCAGAGCAGCCAGGATCCGTTGAATTTTCCTATCCGCCTAAATAATAAAATGGCGTCTTTACAGCGCATCGTCGAAGGTGGTGAAGCGAAACCGACCGACGACTCCTACAAGGTTTTTGAAGAATTATCTGCAGAGATTTCGAAACATGTAGAAGCGCTGGATAAGCTGTTGGATGGAAAATCACTCAAGGCCTTTGCGACACGTACAGACTCATAAACCACTTATAGAGAATGCCAGATGATGTTCATTCTTCTGGTATTCTTTTAGCAGTATACAAAGAAGCTTTCTAGAATTTCAATTTCGAAAGCTGCCGGGACAAATAGTAGACTGAGGTGATCCAGATTAAAAGCATGTGTATACTTGATGTCTTTTAGAACGAACGTGCTGTCTAAAGTTCCTATGTTTTCGATAGTAGACAATCTGTTTCTCACAAAGTTGTGGTATTCGTCTAAGGTGCTTACGTTAATTTTAAGCAAAAAATCAATTTTCCCAGCCATATGGTAACACTCCTGTACTTCGTTGAGCTTTATGACTTCCTGCTCAAATTTCTCTATAAAGGCATCGTTGTGGTATCGCATAGAGACCTGACATATGATCGTAATCTTTTGTTTGAGGAGGCTTTTATTTAGAATAGCGACATATTGCTTGATGTACTTTAGTGATTCTAGTCGTTTAATACGTTCATAAACCGGAGAAATACTCAAGTTCAATGTCGAAGCCAGCTCTTTAGTGGTAATCTTTGCGTCATTCTGCAAATGCATAAGAATGGTTTTGTCGATTTTGTCCAGGTTTTCCATAAGATGATTTAAGTCGTTTAGTTTGCGATTAAATTAGCTAATTATTCGGTATAATGTCAAATATTTCTTAATAATGATCGTCATTCGGCAGAATAATTGGATTTTCTATTTTTTTATAGCACTTATATTATCTTGAACTCAAATTAATTGGTGTTTGATTGTTTTTTTTCTGTTTTTTTTGAAATTCATGATTAATTAGGTGTTTTATGTTTTATTTTTAACGTCTTATCCGGATAATTCATGCTCGAAAAATGAAGTTAGCCTTGTTGAATAGAAAAGTTCATAGTTGGGGCTCTATAATTATTGCCATTCCCTTGCTGTTCGTCGTTGGCAGTGGAATATTACTTCTTCTTAAAAAAGACGTGTCCTGGATACAACCGCCCACTGTGAAAGGGGAAGGCCTAATCCCTCAGATCAGTTTCGATGATATGTTTAGGGCTGCAGCAAGCGTGGAACCTGCTGGAATAGAGTCTTGGAATGATATCAAGCGAATTGATGTGCAGCCAGAAAAAGGTGTTGCTAAGCTCACCACAAATGGAAACTATGAAGTCCAGATTGATACAGAGACTGCTAGGGTGCTGTCCGCAAGCTACCGAAGGTCTGATATTATTGAGTCTATTCATGACGGTTCTTTCTTACACAGTGATGCAAAGTACTACGTGAGCCTTCCCTCCGGAATCATTCTATTGGCGTTGTTAATTACTGGAGTTGTCCTGTTCTTTCAGCCTTATTATGTCAAATACAACCGAAAGGCCAGGCAGAAAAGATCATCGCGGGTTGCATCTTTATAATGTTTCGTGTATGTAGAAGCCATACGGTGAGATCATCGCTCGGACGATGGTTTAAAATTCCTGTCAAAACAGGCTTTGAAATCTATATTCTTCCCGAAGTTTCCTGAGAAACATATTGTTTATACCTGAACCGAAAACGATAAACTCCTGTTTTACCTATTTTTAAAACCTTTAAGGTAATTATCTGTAATAAAGACGATTGGTTCAGAT
>JARKUW010000197.1 GCA_029851965.1 Bacteroidota bacterium
GGTTTTTCTCCTTGCAGCGATGTCGCCATTCTTCTTCTGCACTTCAATGTCGTAAAGCTTACTTCTAAGCATCTCCATAGCAATCTCACGGTTCCCTAATTGTGAACGCTCCTGCTGACAAACAACGACAATTCCGGATGGCCTGTGTGTAAGCTGAACTTTCGTTTCTACCTTATTTACGTTCTGACCACCAGCACCACCTGAACGGGAGGTCTGCAAGTCTATATCTGCAGGGTTAAGGTAGAAGTCGATCTCTTCCGCCTCAGGCAATACCGCTACAGAAGCTGCAGAGGTGTGTACCCTACCCTGGGTTTCAGTCTCCGGCACACGTTGTACTCGGTGAACACCAGATTCGTATTTCAGCTGGCCATATACATCTTCACCAGACACTTTAAGGATTACCTCTTTGTAACCACCTGCAGTACCTTCGGTAACATCTACAACCTCAACTTTCCAACGTTTCTGTTCGAAGAAACGGGTGTACATACGGTACAAGTCGCCAGCAAATAGCGCTGCTTCATCACCACCGGTACCACCGCGAATTTCAAATACGGCATTCTTCGCATCTTCAGGATCTTTAGGAATCAGCATTAAACGTACGCGTTCTTCCAGTTCCTCTTGTTCCTTTAACAGCAAATCAAGTTCTTCCTTTGCCATCTCCCGCATTTCAGGATCTTTCTCATTGCTTAGGATTTCTTTGTTTGCTTCAATATTGCTCATTACATTCTTGTAAACTTTGTATTCGTCTACAATCTTGGTAAGGTCTTTATATTCTTTATTAAGTTGTGCAAAGCGCTTCATATCCTGCATGGTATCAGGATTGCTCAACTGCTCTTCTACATCTTCCCAGCGCAGTTTTATAGCTTCTAATTTTTCTAACATATGTTTTTAGAAATTAAATGGCCTGACCATCAATAGAATATTCTTGGTCAGGTTATAAGTTTGGAATGCAAAAATAAGGTTTTTCGCTTAATATTCCTTTTCAAAATATTCCAGGGCAAGCTCGTTGCCATCGAAAACGGCATAAGAGCTGTAGTTCATCCACTCTCCCGTGTTCACATAGCGACTGTTCTCGCCTACTTTAAGGTCTAATGGCAGGTG
Organism: Bacteroidota bacterium; assembly: GCA_029851965.1. Classification (GTDB taxonomy): domain Bacteria; phylum Bacteroidota; class Bacteroidia; order Sphingobacteriales; family Sphingobacteriaceae; genus Pedobacter. Next base: position 1,102 of record JARKUW010000197.1, read on the forward strand.
GCGGTGGCCAAAGATGAAGTAGTCGTAATGCTTTTTCTGAAGTACTTCCGTAGCATGGGTAAACAACCATTCGTCTTCGGGTACGGTGAAAGCGTGCGCTTTTTTGGTGCGACTGTTATCGGACCAGGCGTTGGCAATGCCGATGCCGATCCGTGCGGGTACAAGGGAGAATAACCATTGGCATACAGGATTGCGGAAGATCTTCCGCAGGAACTTGTATTTATGATCACCAGGGCCGAGGCCATCTCCGTGATGCAGATAGAATTGTTTACCATTGCGCTCCATCTGAAAATCATCACTCACGATCTGCATGCCCAGCTCCGTCGTAAAGTAATCATTTACCCACATATCGTGATTGCCTTTGAAAAAGTAGATCTTAATGCCGGCATCGCTCATAGTGGCAAGTTTACCCTGTAATCGGGCGTAGCCCTTAGGAATGACCATCTTATATTCGAACCAGAAGTCAAACACGTCCCCCATAAGGAACAATTCAGAACATGTTGGCTCAATGAAGGTCAACCAGCGAATAATCCGGTCTTCCCGCAGCCGGCTTTGCTGGTGATTGGGTGATCCGAGGTGGAAATCAGAAGCGAAATATATTTTCTTTGTCATCAATTGTGACAAATATAGTCAGATCTGAAGCATTTGTCTACAATCAAGAATCATTACAAACAAATTTCGTAAATTCGCAGCAAATTTAAATACATGATTTCTACAGATATAGCCATTGTTGGCGCCGGACCGGTTGGTCTTTTCGCAATATTTGAAGCAGGTTTACTAAAAATGCGTTGTCACCTGATAGATTATTTACCTCAGGTAGGCGGACAACTTTCAGAGATATATCCTAAAAAACCTATATACGACATTCCTGGATATCCGACCGTTCTTGCACAGGAACTGATTGATAACCTGATGGAACAAGCGAAACCTTTCCACCCTGGATTTACCTTAGGCGAGCGAATTGAAAGTCTTGAAAAACGTGACGAGCGCGATTTCTTGCTTACCACAAACATGGGTACACAGATCGAAGCGAAAGTTGTTGTTATTGCTGGTGGACTTGGCTGTTTTGAGCCTCGTAAACCTGCTGTAGCTGGTCTTGAGCAGTTTGAGAATGGTAAAGGTGTGAACTACATGATCCTTGATCCGGAGAAATACCGTGATCAGAAAATGGTGATCGCAGGTGGTGGTGACTCGGCACTTGACTGGACTATCTTTCTTGCAGATGTGGTAGATCAGCTTACGCTGGTACACAGAAGTGAAAGCTTCAGGGGTGCACCGGATTCGGTAAACAAGGTGATGGCACTAGCGGATAGCGGTAAAATTAACCTGATCTTGAACAGCAACCTGAACTCTGTAAGTGGTACTGGTAAACTGGAAAATGTAGAGATCATTCACAACCGTTCGATGGAAGTAACCAACGTGGAAGCAGATCACTTGATTCCTTTGTTTGGCTTGAGCCCTAAATTAGGTCCTATTGAGCAATGGGGATTAAACATCAGCAAAAGCGCGATTGAAGTAAATACAGATGATTATTCGACCAACATCCCAGGTATTTATGCAATTGGTGACATCAATACTTACAAAAACAAACTAAAGCTTATCCTTTGTGGTTTCCATGAAGCGGCTTTAATGAGCCACAGTGCATACCAGTACATGAACCCAGGCATTAAATATACCATGAAATACACTACGGTAAACGGTGTAGCAGAATTCTAATATGGAAGAAAATAACATTACAGTAAGCGTACAGCATCCGGATGGATCGATACACGCAATGGAAGCACCGGTAGATATGGGCTTAAGTTTAATGGAGTTTCTGAAAGCTTCTGAATACGATATTCTTGCTACCTGTGGCGGTATGGCACTATGTGCCACCTGCTGTGTGGATGTGCTTGAAGGCGAAGAAAAGCTCAATGAAATGTCTGACGATGAGTATGCGATGCTGGATACCCTTCCAGACTTGCTGCCAAACTCGAGGTTAGCCTGCCAGCTGAAGCTTAATCCAGCAATGGACGGCCTGGTGGTAAAACTACACGGAACCTAGGCTTAAAGCCTGTTTCCGTCTGGATCTGCAAGGGCCTTTTGGATGGTAAACTCCACATAACGGCGATCCCGTTTAACGAGTTCCATTAATTGTGTTACCAGCGCTTCTTCCATACCCGGCTTAAAAGGCAAATCTTGCTGTGCTAAATCTCTGTATTTGCGCAGGAATTTAAGTTTAACTTTTTCAGCAGTTTCAGGAGTAAGTGTAAAGCTTGCCATATTGAGATCTTTTTTATCAAAAGTATAAAAATATATAAATATAAAAAGCCCACACCGTAATGGTATGGGCTTTTACTTTTTTAAACCGGTTAAGGTCTGTTGGATGTATTATCCAGGAATGGCCTGTTCACAGCGGTTGCGCCGGTAATGGTCATATCTCCTCTTGAGCTGATGGTATATGCTCTGCCTGCGATAAACGATACGTTAGAGGTACCATTTCTGGTAATCACATTCGTAGGGCTTCCAGGATATCTTGCGTAAATCTCATAGACACCATTTGGAACTTCCACGAAGGTCGAAGCAGCTTTGTAACCGATGTTGGTTGCAATAACAATCTCCGCAGCCGTGGTTGTACTTTTCGCAACAAGATCAAATGCTGCAGTCGCATTTGCGATGGTATTTACGAACCTGACGTGCGCAGCAGTGGTGTTTGCTGCAGGTATAACGTCCTCTACAATAAAGCCGTCTACGGTTTTAGCAGCTGCATTAAAAGGACCGCTGGTATACAAGGAATATGATTTACCATTTTCTACGTTTCCTTGAATGCTGGCAATTACCGCATTTGCATCTGCCACCGCCGTTGAGGACACAATACCTTTGAAGGTATAGTTACCACCTGTGATCAGCGCGTAGTTTGTTGCCGGGAATACGCTGCCATAATTAACACCTGTAAGTGCTTCCGTACCGGTAGCACTTACGACTGCCGACACCTTCTGGTCGTTCGCGTAGAAGTTCATGGACGGTGCACTTACACCGAAGTTGAAAAACTTAATTTGAGCACCAGCTTCTGTTGTTGTTGTTTCCAGTTCCTTTACGCCATCCTTCTCACAGGAAACGAAAAACGTGGAAAGTAGGAGAACTGCTGTAATTATATTTATTTTCTTCATGATTCGAGATTAAGGTTGAGTGATCCACATTTCTTTGGTATGGTAATCCAGCGCCAGACCTCCGATTTTGTCAAGACTTTCGCGATTCCAGATGTACTCAGAGTTATAACGTGGTCTGATGCGGTAAACTGGCTTGTTTGCATTGTCTGGATACAAGTTTACCGGAATTACAAATCCACCGAATACCTGCTGACCTGTAGCAGGATCTGCATCTGTATAGTGGTATCTTCTTAAGTCCATCCACTGCTCCAACGCACCCCATCCCCATTGAGCGATGTACTTTTGCTCCATGATGTGTGATAACGTTAAATTAGCTGCTGTTGGTACAATCGCCGGATTGGCCAGAAAAGCATTCTTTTCTTCTGTGGTAATCTGGGTTGGCGTTTGATTGTTGTCACGGTTTCTCGCATTCACAAAGTCGATGTGCGAAGAAATACCATTTCTGTAAGCAGTTAATGCTGTTTCACGATCACCTTTCTTGAATGCCGCTTCCGCTTTGATGAACTGCAGCTGCGAGTAAGTCATCGCAGGCACTCTGCTTTTATCATCAAACAGGTAACGTACTGGTGTACCTACCGCTACAGTTCCGGTATATCCGTAGATGTTATTTGGAATTTGGGTTGCAGTTAATGCACCACTACCGAAAGTTGGCTCCAAGCCGCGATATACGCCGTCTGGTGCAGGTGAAAGCATTCTTGTCATACGAGGATCCACCACACCGGAGAACTCCGTGCCATTCATCAGATTTACGATGAATGACGTTTGTCTGTAAGTGTTGAAGTTCGCTCTTGTTGAGCCCAGGAAGTTCCTGTCATCATTAGACACACCTGTGTAAAGCAGTAACGCGTCATCATTGTTGTTTTCAAATGCTTTATCAACTGCTGCGATAACTTCATCTGGCTTATAAGATGCTTTATTGCTGTAGTGATTTAGGTTCATCGCCAACAAGCCATAAGCAAACTTTAACCATTTGGTACGGTCGCCTTTATAGATGATATCCGTTTTACCAAGGAATGCTGCATCAACAGCACCATCAGTTCTTTGCAGGTTGGTGATGGCAAGGTCCAATAAACGTTGTACCTCTTCGTAAGTGTATTCCTGGGTATCGTAGTTGAACACATTTTTGGTTGGATCGATTGCTTCTTTAACAATGATCTCGCCATGAACATCGGTTAGTGCCTGCCAGCCCCATGCTTTTAGCACGTAGCCAACACCCAATAGATCCCAACGTTCTTCAGCTTCCGCTTTGGTCATCATATCAACCAGATTTTGCCCGAAACTCCAATACACATCGCGGAACAACTCACCGCCGTTATCTGAACTTGGATCATAACCCATGCGGTCCCAGGTGCTGTTGGTGCTGGTTAAGGTCATGTTTTGCGTATACCGGTTGATAAAGCGCGCATCGTATTGCGGGGCTGTAACCATCCAGTGCAGCATTGGCGACAGGTAAAGGTTTGGTGTCACCGTTTGTGGTGCATTTGGATTGGTATTAACATCCAAATACTTTTTACATCCACTGCCAGCAAGCATTACTGCAGCAGTGAGCATAGTGATATATAATTTCTTCATGATTATTTCAATTTAGATTACATGCCAATTTTAATTCCGAAGTTCATTCCAATTGGCATTGGGAAGTTACCATAATCTATACCTGCGGATCCTGAACCACCCACGGCAGCTGTGTTTCCGTTTACAACAGGATCAAGTCCGGTGTAGTTTGTGATCAGGAATAAGTCTGTTCCGGTAACAAATACACTTGCGGATTTAAAGAATTTCTGTCTTTGTAAAAGCTTCGCAGGTAAACGGTAAGACAAAGTCACATCTTTAAGTCTGATCCAGTTAATATCTTTTTCAATGTACTGCTCTTCACTTGTTGTCGTGTAGTAGCTGTTTTGCAGATAAGGATTAACAACGATTGTATTTTGTGTTGGATTAGCGGAGTTCTCTCTACCATCCTGTAACACACCTTTAACAACTCTAGGGGTTTCACGATCTAGTGTACGTGTACTTAAACCTTGAGTGGTTAGGTAATGTTGTGTTGCATTTAGCACGTCTCCACCTTTACGGGTATCGATCAGGAATGAAAGAGAGAAATCTTTGAAGCTAAAGCTGTTGGTTATACCTAAGCTGAAATCAGGCTGTCTGTCGTATCCAGCGCTGATGAAGGTTGTTGACCTTACCGGCAGACCTGAAGATGGGTTGATCAGCACGTCGCCATTGTTATTGCGCAGGTAGAAAAATCCGGTTAGTGATCTTGTTGATTCACCCGGTGTATTTCCGTTACGTACGTTTCCGTATAACCAGGTATCAGAGACATAAGATTCCGGCAATTCGTTTGGTAAAGCAAGTACAGTACCTTTCGCGTGTTCGAAGTTGGCTAAGATATCCCAGCTAAATCCAGGACGCTCAATAGGTCTCGCTCTAACACTTACCTCCACACCTTCGTTGCGGGTAACCCCACCGTTTAGGTTAAGCAGGATGAAACCTGTTGCATAACTGCCACGGATATCATTTACAATCTGATCTTTTGTTTCTTTACGATATACAGCTACGTCAATACCTAAACGATCATTCAGGAAAGCAAGTTCAGTACCGAACTCATAAGATTTCGCGAATTCTGGCTTAAGACCAGGGTTTGGTCCTGTGAAGCCATAACCGTAACCACCACCAACAGTAAGTTTATTTTCTAATGAAGGCTGGTAAGCATAAGGTTTAGCGTCTTTACCCACTTGTGCGTAAGCCGCCCTTAATTTACCTGAGGTAAAGAACTTCTTCAAACCGCTGAAAGCAGGTACGTCCGTAAAGACGAAACTTCCCGATATAGATGGGTAGAAGAAAGAGTAAGAATCAACCGGAATGGTTGAGGTTAAGTCATTACGTCCGGTTGCAGTAAGGTATAAGAAGTCTTTGTAACCAAAAGTTGCACGACCGAAGAAACTTACCAGACGACGCTGTTGAATCGTGGTGCTGTTTAATCTTGTCGCCGTGTTGTTCAAGGAGACAAAGTTTGGATCAAGGAAGTTTTCACCTGAACCAGCGTCAATGTTTGAACGTGCATCCTGTATGGCATTACCTAA
>JARKUW010000214.1 GCA_029851965.1 Bacteroidota bacterium
TTCGGATACGGTATTGCGGTATCCGATCGAGTACACAGATACGGTTGCAGATGAGCCTCACGTCATTTTCGACAACCCGGACCTGCAGGTAGAGACTTTTGTACTGAACCACAGGATCCCTTGTACCGGATTTAAGTTCACCGAGAAGAAGCGCCTGCGCAAGCTTGTGGTGGAAAAACTGGAAGAGGACAATATTCCGCTGGAATACTATCCGCTATTGAAGCGTGGTGTAGATCTTGATCTGCCAGACGGGCGTGTCATTTACAATTCCGATTATACCATCGATTCAAATGCACCTAAAAGCTATGGGTATTGTTCCGATACGCTTGCTGACGGAACTTACATGGACAGCATACGCGAATGCACGGTGTTGTATCATGAGGCGACCTTTTTACATGAGCTGCTGAGCCGTGCAGATCAGACACATCATACAACGGCTCTACAGGCGGCGCAGGTCGCCTTAGACTCTGGAGCAGGTAAACTGCTTATCGGACACTTCTCGTCGCGCTATAAGAGCTTGCAGCCCCTGCTGGAAGAAGCAATTTCCGTATTTCCAAATACAGAACTGGCGTTGGAAGGGGTAACCTATTTAATTTAGTTCGTGTAAATCGTTTATACAGGTTGGCTATTTAACGACTTTGAGGTTGTACGAACGACCGTAAGTATTTCAAAGAATCTTTGTGTAGCAGGTGATGAGACATAAAAAAAAGCTGCCAGTTTTGCCGGCAGCTTTTTTTGTTTAGATTGCTCTGGAAGATTATTTGTCCTTGTTTCCCCCTCCGAATACAGAGAAGTGAACATATCTTTTTGGATTCTCTTTAAGGTCTATAATCAGGTTGTCCAGGTTTTTAGAGGCATTATTCAGGTTGTCATACATCTGCCTGTCGTTAACCAGTAAGCCTAGGCTTCCCTGACCCTCATTGATCTTCGTTACCACGCCTTGAAAATCAGCAACGGCCTTGTTTGCATTTTCAATCGTCTGCTTGAAGTTTGCTGCTGCAACCTGGTCTGTCACCGTATTGATGTTGGCCAGTATTGCGTTTATTTTGGCGTTGTTGTTTTTCAGATTGCTGGAAATGGCCTCTACGTTATTGAGAATACTCTCTACTTTGGAACTTTCAGAGCCAACAAGCCTGTCCACTTTCTTGGATGTTGCCTCGAGTGAGGCAAGTGTCGCCGCAATGCTGTTGAAGCTTTTATCCACGTTTTTCTGGAAGTTTGGATTCATGATGGAGTTTACAGACGTTAAGATGGAATCCATTTTCCCGATGATCTGTTCTGCCTTTTTCTGAACCGGCTGTACAGCTTCCATGATGTTCTGCTGCACGTTCGCGTTCAGCGTATCGCCTTCTTCGGCAAATGCTCCGGATCCAAGATCCATCACAATTGCTTTACTTCCCAATAGATCGGTGCTTTCTAAACGGGCCGTACTGTTTTTAGGAATGTCATATTTCCCGTTTATCTTCAAGGTAGCGACGATACTTCCATTTGGAAGGAGGGTAAGCTTATCAACTCTCCCGATCTGGAAGCCGTTAATCAATACCGGCTTAGACACGGCAAGTCCGTCAACACGTGGATATTTGGCATATAAAACCGTCTCACTGGAGAAAATGGCATTACCTTTAAGGAAGTTGTAGCCGATGATTAACAAGGCAATGGAAAAGGCCGCTAGTATGCCTACTTTAGTTTCGTTTGCTATTTTCACTCTGTGTTGTTTACTTAATTACTCTGTTTGTTTCCTGTATTCCTTTACCGCGTTAAAGAGCGCATCAACAATTTCACTCTGACCTGAAGAAGAGTTCATGTAACGTTCTTCTGCAGGATTGCTAATGAACCCAATCTCCGTCAGCACCGCTGGCATACCACACCGTTGCAGGATCAGAATACCCTGTTCTTTAACGCCCCGGTTCAATCTGTCACTCCATTTTGAGTAGTTGGATTGAATCAACCTTGCAAGATCAGTGCTTTTTGTCCGGTATTTATTTTTAAACAAAGATAGTATAATAAAAGTTTCAGGGTCATTGGGGTCGTACCCGTTATAGTTTTGCTTGTAGTTTTTTTCTTTCTTGATATCGGCGTTTTCCCGGATGGCAACATCCTGCTCATTCAAACGGTGAGATCCGGCGACGAAAGTCTCTGTTCCATAGGGTGCTCTGCTCCCGGAGGAGTTGCAGTGTATGGAAATAAACAAGTCAGCCTTTGCGTCGTTTGCAATTGCCGCCCGTTTGAAGAAGTCTACATCTACGTCTTTCGTCCGTGTATACAGGATCTTAACTTCCGGCATATCTTCTTTAAATTTTCGTCCAAGTTTCAGTGCCACTTGCAAGGCGATATCCTTTTCCTTTGAAAAGGAACCGGCAGCACCCGGTTTTCCGCCGCCGTGTCCGGCATCAATCACCAATGTTCTTACCTTATATCCTGTTTGAGCAAGCGCGCCCTGGGTTCCCAATAAACAAAGCGCGATACACAAAGCTGTTCTACTCCTAAATCCGCAGCTTACTATTTTATTCAATCTCATTAATTATGCTCTACACTCTTTTTATAGCTATCAATAGCCGCCAATAATCCACCTGTAATCTCTGCCTGTCCTTCATCAGAATTCATATATTCCTCTTCTTCCGGATTGCTGATGAAGCCTATCTCCGTCAAAATCGCCGGCATTCCTGCCCTTGCCAGTACTGCAAGGCTCTTTTCCTGCACACCACGGTCAATCCTTCCGGCCTTAACGTATTCGTCCTGAACGCGCTTGGCGAAGTTCAAGCTCGCCTCCCGGTAGTTGTTTTTCATCAATGACAGGATGATGTAGTTCTCCGGGTTGTTCGGATCAAAGCCTTCATAGTTTTCCTTATAGTTCTCCTCCATTAAAATGGAAGCATTCTCCCGTTGTATTACGGCATCTTGTTCATTCATCCGTCCCATACCAGATACAAACGTTTCCGTTCCCCTTGTGGAGGTACTCTTACGGGTAACCGTCCTGCGAATCGGGATTTTCCGGCCGTTCCGTCCTTTCGTATATCCGGTTACAACGGAGCTTCGAATCAGCGGCATGTCGTTGCAGTGAATGGAAATAAACAGGTCGGCTTTAGACGAATTTGCGAGCCCAATACGGTCGTATAGCGGGACAAATACATCAGTGGTACGGGTATAAAGGACTTTAACATCTGGCATCTTCTCTTCAATTAACTTGCCGAGATTTAATGCAGTCTTTAAAGCGACGTCCTTTTCCGTCGAAAAAAGCCCTCTGGTGTGGCCGTCCTTGCCACCATGTCCGGCATCAATTACGATCGTTTTTATTTTGTACTGCTGGCTAAAAGCCTGACTATAAGATGCTAGTACTAAGGACAATGAAATAAATACCATCAATATTGCATTTGCACCAAGCAATGGTATATTTTTGATTAATTTTGAACGTTTTGGATTATACATTAATGCAAAAATAACATTCACACACGAATTTGAAACTTTTACGGTACATCATTTTACTTAAATCAATTGTTTTGTTAACCGTAGCTGGTAATGATGCTTTTGCATTTTCTTCTTTATCCATGATGCAAGTCTTGCAGCAGCAGGATACCTCAAAAGCCGACACTACGAAGAACCAGGTAAAGAATTCCAGCGGATTGGACGACAAGGTGGAGACTTTCGCCCGGGACTCTACGAAATACAGCAAGGATAAAAGCATCATGTATTTATACGGAAATGCCCGTGTTATTTACCAGAGCTTCGAGCTCGATGCGGAATTTATCCGTTATGATTCCAAGAACAACACCATTTTTGCCAGCGGATTGAAGGATGCTAAAGGCAGATATACCGGCCGTCCCATTTTTAAGATGGAAGCGGAAGGTTCTTCTGTTGCGGACTCGCTGCTGTACAATACCAAAACTGGTAAAGGAACCGTTTACAATACCTTTACCGAGCAGGAGGGTGGCTTTTTCTCCGGTGGACAAAGTAAAAAGCAGCCGGATGATGAAATTCACATCAAAGGAATGACCTACAGTACCTGTAATTTGCCACATCCGCACTTTGGAATATACATTACAAAAGGGATCGTTGCAGAGCGCCAGATCATTACCGGACCGGCTTACCTTAAAATTGAGGACATACCGATTCCCGTCGGATTACCATTCGCTTTCTTCCCAAAGCCAAACAAAAAATCTTCCGGAATTATTCTGCCCAGCTTTGGAGAGGATGCTACACGGGGGTTCTTTTTGCGTGACGCCGGATATTACCTGGGCTTAAGCGATTATGTGGATGCCCGGATCATGGGAACCATTTACACGCGGGGCTCTTATGAGACAACCTTAACATCGAACTACCTAAAAAGATACAAATACAACGGTAACCTTAACCTGGCCTATGCCAGCACCCGGCTGGGCCTGGAGGGTACCGCAGAGTACGAGCCCCAAAAGAACTTCCACATCAACTGGACACACAGCCAGAATCCAAACGCACATCCCGGAACGGTATTCAGTGCATCGGTGAATGCGGGAACGTCTTCCTACAACGCGACAACGGCAGCCGGCGGGACTTACGATGTAAGGGCGATATCTCAGAACACGCTTGCTTCCAGTATAAGCTACGGGAAAACAGCAGGAATATTCAACCTGACTGCTGCCCTCAGCCATAGTCAGGAAATTCAGAGTAAAACACTAAGCTTAACGTTGCCTCAGGTCAGCTTAAACATGAACACCATCAATCCGTTTGATTCCAAAAACAGGGTTGGCGACCAGAAATGGTATCAGAAACTAACCGTTGGCTATTCCATGCAGGCGAGCAACACCGTCAGTACAACGGAAGATCTGCTGTTTCAGCCAGGTGGTTTCAAGCGTTTCCAGAATGGGTTTAATCACAGTATACCGATCAGTTTGCCTTTCAACGTTGCAAAGTATTTCAACTTCAACGCCAATGCACAGTACACCGAACAGTGGCACTTCCAGACAGTGAATCAGAAGATGCTGAGAATGATCAACCGTCCCGATTCGCTCGTGTATGATACTATCCCGGGTTTCAAACGTTCTGGCGAGTATAACATTGGAATCGGCGTATCCACAAAAATCTACAACACCGCGCAGTTTAAAAAGCTCGGAAATCTGGCCGCGTTAAGACATGTGATGACACCGAGTGTGAACCTGAGCTTTGCACCCGACTTTTCTAAGTTAAGTAAAGGCTATTATAAAGAGCTTTTCTACCAGGATGGAACCGCTGTTGCAGACCCAAATTTTCCGGGCCGCAACAGGAGGTATTCTATCTTTGAAAGAACACTATACTCTGGACCCGGGCAGGGCCAACAAGCCACGCTGGGTTTCTCACTTGATAATACGGTAGAGGCCAAGATCAGATCCGATAAAGATACCACAGGCTCCGGCTTCAGGAAGCTCGCAGTTATACAGGGGCTTAGGATAGGAGGCTCTTACAACTTCCTTGCGCCGGCCTACAAGCTATCTGTACTTCAATTCAGCGGGCGGTCTCAGTTTACTGACAAGATCGGCATCAACTACTCGGGTAGCCTTAACCCTTATGCGACCAAGGATACCGTGGTAAACAATATGCTGACCAAAACGCTGATCGACCGGTACACCTGGCAGAATGCCAAACTACCGCGTCTAACCAATTTTAATTTTTCATTCGATTACAGTTTAAACCCAGAGTCTTTCAAGCGGAGGAATGAAAACGTTGATCAGCTCAAAAATCAAAGTAATCAGGCCGGAATGACCGCAGAACAAGCCGCACAGTTAAATGCCATCAGCAGAGATCCGAATGCCTTTGTTGATTTTAACATACCCTGGAACTTAGCATTTGCATATAGCTTTCAGTACAGAACAACAGAACAAGGCACAGATCCGTCATATAGCAGTGTCGTAACTTTTAACGGTGATCTAAACGTTACCCCAAAATGGAAGGTACAGTTCACCTCTGGTTACGATTTCACGTTGAAAGACGTTTCACTTACAAACATTGCCATTTACCGCGACCTGCACTGCTGGGACATGAGTATCAACTGGGTGCCTTTCGGGCAGTTCCGGAGCTACTCGGTAACGCTTAAAGTAAAAGCATCTATTCTTCAGGATCTGAAATTGAGTAAACAACGTAGTTACCAGACACGTTACGAATAATACACCAGACACCTTACAACAACACATATGTCGGCAGAAATAATTACCATAGGCGACGAAATCCTGATCGGGCAAATTGTAGATACGAATTCTGCATGGATGGCCAAACAGCTCAATCTCATCGGTATCAAAGTAAAACAGGTTACCTCGGTCTCCGATGATGAGTCCCATATTTTAGAGGCATTGCAACTCGCAGAAACGCGGGCAAACATCATCCTTATCACAGGTGGCCTTGGGCCCACAAAAGACGACATCACCAAGCTGACGCTTGCAAAATATTTCAACATGGGCTTTCGGCGGGATGAGGAAACCCTAACCCATGTTCAAGGCATTTTCGAACGCGCCAAGCGGCCGATGATCGATTTGAATATGCGGCAGGCGGATGTGCCCGATGGCTGTATCGTGATTAAAAACAAGAACGGGACTGCGCCATGCATGTGGTTTGAGCACAACGGGAAAGTAATTGTATCTATGCCAGGAGTACCTCACGAGATGATCGGGCTGATGGAGGATGACATCCTTCCCAGGCTAAAAGCAACCTTCAAACTTCCGGTTATATTTCATAAAACCATCCTTACTTCAGGAATCGGGGAATCGTTTCTTGCACAGCAGATCGCCGTGGTAGAAGATTCGCTGCCACCACACATTAAGCTTGCCTATTTACCGAGACTGGGGCAGGTGAGGCTCCGGTTAAGTGGAACGGGAGCCGATGCCGCGGCACTTGAACAGGAAGTAGGTTTCTACAGCAAACAGATCGTCGATGAAATAAAGCAGTATGTTGTGGCAGAGGAAGATATTCCGCTGGAAAAGGCCATCCTGAACATCATGACCGCAAAGAACCTCACATTATCTACCGCAGAAAGCTGTACCGGAGGTTACCTGGCGCATTTAATTACCCAGCATCCAGGAAGTTCAAGTGTTTTTGCGGGAGGTGGGGTAACCTATTCCAATGAACTGAAGCAATCCGTTTTGGGTGTTAAAAAAGAAACGCTGGATACCTACGGCGCTGTGAGCGAGCAAACCGTAAAAGAAATGGCTTCAGGGGCAGTTGCGCGGTTCCATACCGACTATGCAGTAGCCGTCAGCGGCATTGCAGGACCGGATGGTGGAACCCCGGATAAACCTGTAGGCACGGTTTGGATTGCTGTTGCGAGCAGCACGGATGTGCAGGCAAAAGTGTTCACTTTCGGTAATAAAAGACTGCAAAATATTGAGCGTTCAGCCACAGCGGCTTTGACTATGATTTTCAACCGCCTGAAACAAGAACACGATTAAGTCTGCAAAATCTCTTACTTTTGTTCAGAATACCAAGTTAACTAGAAGTAAATAAGAATGGCTCAATACGAATTACTGTTACCCAAAATGGGGGAGAGCGTTGCAGAAGCAACCGTTATAAAATGGGTTAAAAGCCCCGGTGAAAGGATTGAGATGGATG
>JARKUW010000029.1 GCA_029851965.1 Bacteroidota bacterium
GGGCAGAATCTCAACGTGTAGTGGGATCTGTTGACGGAGAAGACATCAGTATTGATGATTTTGGTAAAAAGGTAGAGCAAAGTGAAGCGCAGTTCAGACAGCAATATGGTGGTTCAAGTAATCCTCAGATGCAGGCTATGGCTGTAGAAAATGTGTGGAACGGTGAGGTTGCGAATGTCTTGCTCAACAAAGAATATAACCGTCTTGGACTTATCGTTTCAGGAGATGAATTATTTGACCTGTTTCAAGGAAGCAATCCAAGCCCTTTGATCGTTCAATATTTCGGTAACCCGCAAACTGGTCAGATTGATCGCGCTGCCGTAATCAATTCCCTGAAGCAAGCACAAAGAAATCCGGAGCTGAAAGCACAATGGGATCTGTTGCAGGCTGAGGTTGAAAAACAAGCCCTTCAGCAGAAATATGGTAACCTGATCAAAAGTTCGGTTTATGTTACTTCGCTGGAAGCAAATGATGAATACATCAATAGAAACAAGCTTGCAAACTTTAGTTATGTAAGTTTAGAATACAACAGCATTCCCGATGCATCCGTTAAGTTATCTGATGGTGATTACTCGGATTATTACAATGAGAACAAGAAGCGTTTTGACAATCCTGTTGAAACCCGTTCATTCAACTATGTTTCTTTCAATGTAAGTCCAACCAAACAGGATACCCTTGCGGTTAGAACTCAGGTTAACAAGTTGGCTGAAGATTTAAAGATCTCAAAAAACGATTCTTTATTCGCAGCAGTGAACTCTGACGTGAAAGTTCCTTACGTATACCTCTCTAAAGGAAGACTTGATCCGGCAGTAGATTCTGCTGTGTTCTCTTTACCTGCAGGCAGCACATATGGTCCTGTACTTTCAGGTAATTCATATAAACTGGTAAAAGTAGTGGATTCGCGCTTTTCTCCGGATTCGGTAAAAGCCAGCCATATCTTAATAGACCCTGCGAAGCTGGGTGGTGTTGACCGGGCTACTAAACTGGCTGATTCCTTGAAGACCCTGGTTCAGAACGGTGGCAACTTCGCTCAGCTGGCTGCACAATACAGTGTTGATGGTTCTAAAGATAAAGGAGGAGACCTCGGTACTTTTAGCCGTGGACAGATGGTTCCTGAATTCGAGAACGCAGCGTTTGATGGTAAAGCTGGTGACCTTAAAGTGGTACGTTCGCAATTTGGTGTTCACTTATTGAAAATTGAAAAGCAGATCGGCTCATCGAAAGTTGTAAAACTGGCGTATGTAGAGAAAAACCTTGTTGCAAGCAGCAAGACAAAAGATGTTGCGTATAAGAAGGCAACGAAATTCTTAAGTGAAGTGAAGTCTGGAAATTTCGCTGAATTGGCTAAGAAATACGGTTATACTTTGGCTGTTGCAGACAAGATCACGGCGAGCCAGGGATTCGCACCAGGGCTTGATAACCCGCGTCCAATCATTAAAGATGCATATGCGGCGTCCAAAGGTGATGTACTTGGACAAGTTTATCAAATGGAAAATGCTTACGTAGTTGCTCATTTAACTGAAATCAGACCGCAGGGCTTATTACCTCTGGAGAGTGTGAAGTCGGAAATTGAGCCAATGGTTAGAATTGCTGTAAAAGCGAAGATGCTTACTGAAAAAGCAAATGGCGCATTGAAGGGTGCATCAAACTTAAATCAGGTTGCGCAGAAACTGGCTAAACCAGTTACTCCGGTTCAGAATGTGGTTTTTGCCAACCCAATTCTACCAGGTGCGGCACAGGAAAATAAATTGGTCGGTACGGTGTTTGGATCGAAAGTAGGAAAGCTTTCCGCTCCTGTTGATGGGGAACGCGGAGTGTACGTTTTTACTGCAAGTAGTTTCAGTAACCCGGCGCCACTGGCAAACACATACAAGCAGAAACAAGCAATGACGTTGGGCCTTTCGCAGCGTTCATTAGGTGCTGCATTCCAGGCACTTCAAGATAAAAGCAAGATAAAAGACAATAGGGTGAAATTCTATTAATCTTATTTTGTGTAAATTTGTAGCCGGAAGATTTCTCTTCCGGCTTTTTTTATGCAATAAGTTATGGAGATTCAGGAAAATATTGTCAACAAAGTGGCTTCCAGCGGATTGATAACCTTGAACCTGGAAGAATATTATCACACCGGTGAGCGTCTGGTCTACGATATAAAAGATAATCTTTTTCACGGATTGATATTAAGGGAAAAGGATTTCAGAGAATTCATTAAGACCCACGACTGGACCCTGTATACTGGTAAGAACGTGGCGATCACCTGCTCTGCTGATGCGATTGTCCCAACCTGGGCTTACATGCTTCTGGCCAATAAACTGAGCCCCTATGCGAATGAAGTCGTTTTTGGCAATCTTGAAACACTCGAAGCCGTTCTGTTTACCAAGGCGCTGGCCAGGATTGACATCAACGCGTATGCGGATGAGCGTGTCGTAGTGAAGGGATGTGCAGACATCGATATCCCTGTTTCGGCTTACGTGGAGATCACCAGACAGCTCAGCAAGGTCGCAAAAAGCATTATGTATGGTGAACCCTGTTCAACAGTTCCAATTTTTAAACGCAAAGACCAATAGTTGGACAGCTTTTTGTCTTAGCGAAATATGAGATATATTTTTGTGATCCTTATTGGGACTTTTCTGACGAATCAGCTATATGCACAGGAATTGCCTGTAAAAAAAGAAGCGGTGTTTCAGCCCGGAGAGGTATTACAATACAAACTGAAGTACGGTTTTATTACCGCTGCCGAAGGAACACTGAAGGTGTTCGATTCCGACATGAAGTTTGATGGGAAGCCGACGTACCGCCTGAGTGTTGATGCGGAAACTTCAGGCACATTTGATGTCTTCTATAAGGTCAGGGATCATTATGATTCATACATAGACAAGGTCGAACTAACACCTTATTTCTACCAGGAGAATGTACGTGAGGGGAGTTACAGGCGTTCCGATAAGGCTCGCTTCAATCAGGACACCCGCAAGGTAGTTTCCAACAGGGGCACCTTTACAGGTCCGACAAATCAGACATTTGACCTTGTATCGGCATACTACTTCTCCAGAAGCCTCGATGTCGCAAGAATCAAGATCGGCGACAAATTCAAGTTAAACTACTTTTTGGGTGACGGGGTAAAGCAACTTACAATTGAGTTTGTTGGCCGGGAAGTCGTTAAAAGTAAACTGGGCAATATCAGGTGCCTTAAATTCAGCCCATCCATCGAACCTGGGCGCATATTCCGGAAAGATAGCAGACTATACCTGTGGATCACAGATGATGGCAACAGGGTGCCCGTAAAGGCACAGGTAGAAATCCTGGTTGGATCCGTAACCATGGAGATTAAATCCGCTTCAGGATTAAAATATCCTTTAGCAAATGCAAAATAATTATGATTGAAGTACAAAATACCCTCGTGCACGAAGACGTCATTGCTGAAAACTTCGTCTGTAACCTGAGCAAATGCAAAGGGATCTGCTGTGTAGAGGGTGACTCGGGTGCGCCTCTGGATCATGCAGAAAAAGCCATCCTGGCAGATATTTACCCGAAAATAAAACACCTTCTTGCGCCAAAAGGTATCGAGGCCATCGAACGTTACGGTACATCTGTTGTCGATTCAGATGGTGATTTAACCACGCCTTGTGTCGGTGGAAACCGGGAGTGTGCATATGTTACCTTCGAAAATGGAATTACGAAATGCGCGATAGAGAAAGCGTATGAGCAGGGGCTGGTGGATTGGCAAAAGCCGATCTCCTGCCATTTGTACCCCATCCGGATTACCCAGTACCCCGAATTTGACGTGCTGAACTACGACCGCTGGAGTATTTGCAAAGATGCCTGCAGCTTTGGTAGGGAGTTAAAAGTTCCCGTGTACCAGTTCTTAAAGGGGCCGCTTATTCGCAAATATGGCGCGGAGTGGTATGCCGAATTGGAAAATAGCGTATCTTCAGCCAATAACAATCCCGTTTAAATTATTTATAACGCAACCATAAACTAGAGCAAATTGAAAGGAATTATTTTAGCCGGAGGCAGTGGAACAAGACTGCACCCTTTAACACTGGCCATGAGCAAGCAGATGATGCCTGTTTACGATAAGCCGATGATCTACTATCCGCTGTCCACGCTGATGCTCGCCGGCATCAATGAAATTTTAATCATTTCTACACCACATGATCTTCCCAATTTCGAGAAGTTACTCGGAGATGGAAGTTCCCTGGGATGCAAATTCTCTTATGCCGTCCAGGCAGAGCCCAACGGTCTGGCACAGGCTTTCGTCATCGGTGCTGATTTTATTGGACAGGATAAGGTTGCATTGATTCTTGGAGACAATATCTTTTACGGTGACGGAATGGCCAAGTTGCTTCAGGCAAGCTCTTCAACGGAAGGTGGAGTTGTTTTCGCCTACCGCGTGTCTGACCCGGAGCGATATGGTGTTGTTGAATTCGACAAAGACAATAAGGCAATCTCCATTGAAGAAAAGCCTTTGGAACCTAAATCTGACTATGCAGTTCCCGGACTTTACTTCTACGATAATAGTGTTGTCGAAATTGCCAAAAACATCAAGATGTCGCCGAGAGGGGAGTATGAGATCACAGACGTCAACCGCGTTTACCTGGAACAAGGCCGCTTAACGGTCGGTGTTTTAAGCAGGGGAACGGCGTGGCTCGATACCGGAACCTTCGCTTCACTGATGCAGGCCGGGCAGTTCGTGCAGGTTATAGAAGAACGTCAGGGATTGAAGATCGGTTGTATTGAAGAAGTGGCCTACAGAATGGGCTACATCAACAAAGAGCAGCTGATGAAAATTGCAGCTCCGTTAGTAAAAAGCGGATACGGATCTTACCTGTTGAAGGTAACGAAGTAAACCCGCTAAGGAGTAATAACAATAGCACACGTATCAGGAACGCAAT
>JARKUW010000043.1 GCA_029851965.1 Bacteroidota bacterium
AGCGCTACCTGATCTAAAATTTCCGGTTTAAGGTATTGGTCAGAAGGTGCCCATATATCAAGCGGGCTTGCAGAAGCCGTATTGGAAATCAAATGAACATATTGGCTCATCCTATTGTAACTGGCCTTGATAGACTGGTCATTGTTTAGCGAATAAGCTATGGCAAGTCTTGGCTCCAGGTTGTCAAAACTTGCAATCTTCTTATTTTTCAAATAGTTTATTGATCCTGTTGGTTCAGCCTCTTCATAAATTTGAAGCTCCTTATTATAAACAACCGGTTGATTATTTGCATAGGTGTACACTTCCTGGGCACCTAATCGTTGAAAATTAACGTAGCGAAGTCCGTAATTCAGCGATAATCTTTCAGACAGGTTTTGTTCAGCACTGATATAGGCGGCATTTTCAAAAGCATGTTTTTTAGCCAACTGGTCCGGATTTACAACTGAAATCTCTCCAAACGGCCTGATCGTTCCAGGATTAAAGTCGTAATAAATTGAATTTACACCATAATTCAACGTCAGCCTATTTGAAACATAATGTTTAAAATCATACTTAAAATTGTAATTTTTCACCTCTGCAGTCCAGTCAAGACCAGCGGATTTTACCTTGATTTGGTAGTCATAGTCACTATAAATTGCGGACGCATTAGAGAAGATCTTGTCTGAAAAAATATGGTTCCATCTAAGGTTTAAAAGCTTGTTACCGTAGGTGTTAACAAACCTATTGTTGAAATTCAGGTTGTCGTTGCCAAAATATCCGGACAGAAAAACATTATTTTTCTCATTGAATTTGTAATTCAGCTTTGTGTTTAAATCGTAGAAAGAGGCTGAATTTGGTTCATCTGCCATTTTCAAAAAAAGATGTGCGTAAGATCCTCTTCCCGCAACCACAAATGAGCTTTTATCTTTAACAATAGGACCTTCAACAAGCAATCGGCTTGAGACTAAGCCAATACCCGCGTTAACATGATACTCTTGGTTGTTTCCTTCTTTTTGGTAAATATCCAGTACTGATGATACACGTCCTCCGAAATTGGCGGGAATTCCTCCTTTGTAAAGTTTTAAATCTTTGATTACATCAGAATTAAAAACAGAGAAGAATCCGAATAAGTGCGAAGTATTAAAAACAACGGCTTCATCAAGCAGAACCAGGTTTCCATCAACAGAACCTCCCCTGACGTTAAATCCCGACGCACCTTCCTGAGCATTCGTAACCCCTGGAAGCTGTAAGATCGATTTCAATACATCCACTTCACCCAGAACCGCCGGCATCTTTTTTATGGTAGCAATAGACAGTTTATTGGTACTCATTTCGGGCTTTCGGATGATTTCTTTTGTTGAGTTGCTTTTAACCACAACTTCACCCAAAGTTTTACTGGTTTCAGTCATCCCGAAGTTCCTTCTTGTGTTTTCGTTCAGGGTGATCTTTTCTTCTACATTGTCAAAGCCCACATGGCTTATGATAATGGTGTAGGTCCCTTTTGGCACTGTGGTGGTATAAAATCCATAAGAATTGGTGGTGACGCCTACTTTCGCTTCTGGAATGTAAATTGTCACGCCGATCAATGTCTCGGTATTGGATTTATTGGATATTGTGCCGCTAAGGGTAACTTTTTCCTGCGAATATGCATAGCCTGCATAAGTGAAAAAGAATACCAGCAAGGATAAAATTCTACTTTTCATCTACTAATGTTTTGAGTTAAATGTTACAATTAGTAGCTAAAGTATATTTCTGCTAAATCTGCAAATTTTATATATACATAACGCCTTACTTAATATATTAAAGCAGCTCTTGGATATAGTAAAATAAAGCGTACACCAGGATTTCAGTGAAAAGAGCTGGCTTTCCCAGACAAAATGTACTTCATTGACTTACATTTCTTCAAAAGGTTTTTCATGCTTAATGAACATGTCTTTTCGTGGACTTGCACCTGATTTTGATGCACAATGAAAAACAAGGGTACCCTTACATATTAAATAGGTTAGGTAGTGGTATCTACCATCGTTGAAACATACTTTGGTATATAATTAAGGTGCTTTCGTATATTAAATATTAATACTCTTTATGGGATCCTAATTTTGCTAGAATCTAAAATTTCCTCATGAATAAAAGTTTACACAGAAAAGCTATGGATGCCAATTACATGCTTGAGTTAATCGTTTCAGAGAAATACCGGTTTCAACGTCATTTGTTACTAATCGCTTTCTGTATTGTTGTTTTATATTACAGTCCGCCGGACTATGTAGAACCTTTCGAGACCTATAATCGCATCGTTGTCTTTTTTCAGATTCTTTTATTAGCCTACAGTAATATGTATTTTTTTGTGCCTAAACTTTTGTTTAGGAAAAAATACCTGAATTATGGTCTTTTTGTGCTTTCAGCCATGATTCTTTCATTTTACATTCATGAAGTTTTTTCCTGGAGTTTTAAAGTTGATCTACTGCCCTACGAGGACGACAGCATTAACTTTTTCACTTTTTCCTTTATGATCATGGTGCTTATTGTTGCATCGGCCGCAGTAAAATTATTCCAGCAGTGGATATCGGATGCTCAACTGATTCATGATCTGGACCTGGCCAAAACGAATGCTGAATTGGAACAGCTCAAGAATCAGATTAACCCGCATTTCCTTTTTAATACGCTCAACAATGCAAATGTTTTAATTGAAGACGATCCTACAAAGGCTTCTCAGGTCTTGATGAAACTAAGTGACCTGCTTCGTTATCAGCTTTATGACAGCACGAGAGATAAAGTCTTATTAACTTCAGAAATCCATTTTTTAGAGGATTTTCTAAACCTGGAAAAAGTTAGACGGGATAATTTCAATTTTCTAATATCAAAAGAAGGTGAATTGAGCGGTGTCCAGGTTCCTCCCTTATTATTTATCTCATTTGTCGAAAATGCGGTAAAACACAATAACGACTCAGCGAAATTATCCTATGTGAATCTGTTTTTCGATGTTCGCCATGCGGAACTTTATTTCAAGTGCATAAACTCAAAACCAACTGTAAAAGCAGTTAATAAACCCGGCGGATTAGGTCTGGCCAATATCAGAAGAAGATTAGAGCTCCTGTTCCCTTCTTCACATGACTTGAAAATTGAAGACAATTCTGAAACGTACTGCGTCACCTTAACTTTAAAACTATAAAAATGAACTGCATAATCGTAGATGATGAGCCATTGGCAAGAAAAGCAATTCAACGGCTGGTTGATGAAACAGAAAATCTGGAATCTATTGCTTCATTTAACGGAGCAGATGCTACAAGAGAATTTCTGGCAAAAAATGCTGTTGATTTAGTATTTCTTGATATTCAGATGCCAGGAGTGAATGGTATTGACTTTGCCAGAACGATTCCTAAAGATACCCTGGTGGTGTTTACTACTGCTTTTCATGAATTTGCTTCTGAAAGTTATGACGTTGACGCAATCGACTATCTGATAAAACCTGTAAAATTAGAGCGTTTTCAAAAAGCGGTTGACAAAGCACAGACCTATTGTAAATTATTCCATACTGATTACACAAACAGTAACATAGAAAACATCACCGACGATTATATTTTTGTACGGGCAGACCGCAGAATGTTCAAAGTGCATTTTAGTAATATTCTTTTTATTGAAGAGTTAAAAGATTATGTCATCATTTACATCGAAAATCAAAAAGTCGTTACCCTAATGAATATTAAAACCATTCATGATTTACTGCCAAAAAGCTTGTTTGTCAGAGTCAGTAAATCGTACATCATAAATGTAAAGAAGATAGATTCTGTGGATAACAATACCGTTTACATAGGGAAAAGTGAAATCCCCATCGGCAACATTTACAGAGATTTCTTTTTTAATGAGTTTGTAACCAAAAAGATTTTAAATAAATGACATCCGGTTACGGAAGCTGAACATGGATCACACTCCGGCCAGCCTTGATTATCCAGTCTCCGCGGTAGTAAGGTCGCCGGGTTTCGCTGGAGCGAGGTAATCGATCACATTCATGACGGTGGTATATAAGTGACTTCGTCACCACTTGGTTAAGCTGTTCAGTTAATCCCGTTAGATATCCATTATTCTTGGTCATACACCTATCACTTGCTTTTTACAAGTTATTTCGATTATATGTAAAACTACTTTATCTTTGCAAGTGGTTAAACATCGTGAAGTATGAGATCTGACTGCCCTGTAAATTTTGGACTTGAAATATTTGGAGACAAGTGGAGTTTGTTAATTATCCGAGACCTTTTGCTCTTCGGCAAACGGCACTATGGTGAATTTTTGGCATCAAACGAAGGTATTTCAACGAATATACTGGCAGACCGGCTCACGAATTTAGAGCGGGAAGGGCTAATTACAAGGGAAACCGATACAGCACACAGACAGAAGAAGATTTACAAGCCCACGCAAAAAGGCCGGGATTTGATGCCCATACTCCTTCAAATCGGACTTTGGGCCAAAACGTACGGCGATGAGGCATGCCGTTCTAAGGCGGAAGCCATCTTGAAAAAGATTGATAACGAGGAGTCAAATCAGGAATAACATGGGCGATATACAGGTTAAAAGTGCCTCTCAAGCGGATTTGCAAATAGTACAACATATAGGCAGAGAAACCTTTTATGAAACTTTTGCAGACAGCAACACGGAGCAGGACATGAACAAGTACCTCAGGGAAAGTTTTAATGATGCGCGTTTAAGTGCCGAGCTGAGTAATCCGGATTCATTGTTTTTCGTTGCCTGGGCGGATGGGAACCCGGTGGGATACCTAAAAGTAAATACCGGGGAGGCACAGACCGAACCTCAGGACCATAGCGCGTTAGAGATCGAACGCATATATGTGAAAAGTAGCCATCACGGCAAGAAAGTAGGTCAGCTCCTGTACGAAAAAGCGTTGGAGGTCGCTCAGCAACAATCCAGTACTTACGTGTGGCTGGGTGTTTGGGAAAAGAATCCGCGTGCCATAAGGTTCTATGAAAAAAATGGATTTACCGCTTTTGACAAGCACATTTTCAAAATGGGCGACGATGAACAGGTTGATATCATGATGAGGAAGGAATTGCGCTAGTATTTAACCAACCTATAACCCTTTCCGCCTGCTGCTCTCTTTTTTCTTCAACTTTCGCCCGTGGTTATACCACATGAGAAATCCCGTTACGGGCATACCGGCACAAATCAGTGAAACCAGAAATGCAAACATCTTGGTTGGCAATCCTGCAAAGGCTCCGGTATGCAGGTCATAGTTCATCGTCCGGAACTTCTGTCCGCCTTTAACGTCCCGATCACCATACTTCATCAACAGTTTTCCGGAGTTGCGATCAAAGTAATACCACTGGAAAAGATGCGTACGGTTCCTGGCGAGCCTTACCTGCACATCGAGGGGGTCGGTGTCTTTTCCGCGAAAGCGGACTGAGAATACATCGGCTTCGCGGTGACGGTTCAGGAGACCTGCGATTGCGAGGTCCGCAGCAGTTGGTGCATAATCCGGATTCGGCGTGGATAAAGGTATCTCCTGTTTCCTCAACGCCTGTCCGCCATTTGCCACGAATTGCACAGCGTTGTCTGCCCAGTCGAACGCAAAGACCAGCCCGGTTGTGGAGATCAGCAATGCCGGAATCAGGATGTAGAACCCAAAGACATTGTGCAGATCATAGATCAATCGTTTTCTTCCGACACTTGTCTTCAGTGCCAGCCCTCTTTTTATCGCCTTCTTCTTCCACTTGCGTGGAAACCAGAGCACGAGGCCGCTGAGCAGCAATATAAAAAAGCACAATGCGGAAGTTCCCGTAACGACCCCACCCACGGTGTCCCCCAGCAGCAGATTTCGGTGCAGGCTGAGCGTTAGTTGGAAGAATTCATTTAGGGTATCCTCTACATGGATTACCTTTCCGGTGTAAGGGTTCACATAGACCCGGTAATAGTATTTATTGTAGTTCCAGTATCCGATGCCTTTTTTGTCGGTGAGGGTAGCACGGAAAATCCAGCTCCGGTTGCCAGAGGGATAAACTTCCACCCGGGAAATCCTGGTAGTAGGTCCAAGGGCCTTTTGCGCGTTGTTCCGCAGCTCAGTGAAGCTTTTAAAGGTACCGTGTTCCACAGGAGTCACATACAGCCTGTCGCGGTAAAAATATTCCTTGAGCTCATCCGAAAAAACGTTGATACACCCCGTTAAACTCACAATAAGAACGATGATGCCCGTCACCAGTCCAAGCCATTTGTGTAACCAAAAAAAGAGCTTTCTGATCATGCTTAAAAGTTGTAGGAAACATTCAGGCTCATGGTGGCGCCATTGCCACGCACATACTCGGCATCAATGGCGCGGTACTGACTTACAACCGGATAGTACGATTTGTTCAACAGGTTCTCTACACCGAGTCCAGCGGACCACTTGCTGTTTAAACGGTAGGCTGCGGACAGGTTTAAAAGACTTACCGGTTCAACCGGGCCCTCGCTATTCGCATATAGATTGTTGGCGCGGACATCGAAACGGTCGCGCCTGCTGGTGTATACCCAGAAGAGCTTCATATCAAGCGCACTTAGCGGGCGGTAGCCCAGATACGCTGTCGCCTTAGGCGGAGCAATGCGCAGACCGTTCATGTACGCTTTGGTACCGTCTGCCTGTTCAGCCTTGCCCTCCACAAAGGAGTAGCTGCCGCCCAGCGTCACCTGGCGGCTGACATAAACATCTGCGGTAACTTCATAACCATGAATTCTTTCGGGTTCCCGCTGTGCCACCAGGAAACCACCTACATCAACCAGATTGGCGCCCAGCTTCGAGGTGCTGATGTAATAAGAGGCCGTTAGATGAACAATACCCAGCCTGCTGCTGAAACCGGCCTCGTAATTATTGGTGATGATCGGATCTGTAGCAATGCTTTCCAGTGTATTACTGGTCGCCCTCCTCAGGATACGACCAAGTTCATTTATTGCAAATCCCTGCGAGAAGCTGAGGAAGGGATTGAAAACCTCATATTTATTGTAGCGCAGACCGGCATTGAACGTTGTGGCATTGTAAGGTATTTTACCGCCGGTCACCGGAATACTGCCTTCACCATTCGGGCCAGTGGCGATTGTGCTAAAATCCTTAACTTTCACATCTGCATTCTCGTAGCGCAGCCCGGCTTTCAACACAAAGTTCGTCATCAGGTTGACATTCAATTGTGCATAGGGTGCCACATTAAGCATGTTCATATCGGGGATGTAAACACGACCGTCGGTAAGGACCTGATTTGTCTTGTCGTTCAGGAGGTCAAGCCCATACGTCAGCGCTCCATCTCCAAAACTGCCTAGCTTCCAGGGTGTATTCAAGGTCAGGCGAACGCCTTTTTTGAACGACTGGATCTTGGTCTGACCTGGTCCGTACCAGGCTGTTCCTTTCTCCACAAATCGGTTCATCGAAACAAAGCTGTTGTAATACGCCGATACATCCAGTGAACTCATCAGCGGCAGCGCATCATTATGGTAGGATATCAATACATTGTGGTTGTAGGGTGTACCTGCAGGCTCACCCGGGTCCTCCCCTTTTTGCCCTACCGAAGGCGTTACGCCATACTTCCCCGTTACGTTGATGTAATCGCTGTTCTGCACACTTCTGAAAAGATTGTAGGATGCCACAAGTTCACTATGCGCATCAGGCTTGTAAGCCAGTTTAGCGAAAGCGTTGTAAAGCGAGTTCTCCCCCAGCCCATCCGGCTGCGCATTCACGTTTCCTTCGGCATCTTTGAGTACGCCGGTATAGTTATACGTGCCATTGACCACGTACGAAAGCTTGTTCACTGTTCCAGAAAAACTCTGCGACACGCGATAGCCTAACGTATTCGATGGGTGTGCGAGATTGCCATTGATGCCCATGCTCGTGGTACCACTTATCAGTCTGTCTGCCACCGGCTTCTTTGTGATGAAGTTTATGATACCGCCCGCAGAGCCATTCCCGTAAATAGACGTTGCTCCTTTAATCACCTCAACGCGCTCAATGACTGCGGGATCAAGCGTGCGGATGTCACGACTGCCGTTCATTAGGGGTGTGGACTGCGGGATGCCATCAATCAATACCAGCACTTGCCGGCCCCGGAGCGTCTGCCCGGCGTTGGTCGCCTTATTGCTTGATGTGCCCAATCCGGGAATGGTGTTTCCCAGGATGGCTGCTATGGAGGGGTTGACATTCAGTTGCTCCTTAACATCCCGTGCCGTAAGAATGCTCACGGAAGAGGGTACATCCTTCAGGCTCTCCGGCTTTCTGCCTGCAGTAATGATGACTTCTGAAAGTTCATTGCCCGCACGCAGCACGAATGATACCTCTTGCAGCTGCCCTTTTTCCAATTGTATGTCTTTACTTTCTCCTTGATAGCCTATCAGTCGTACAGTGATCCGCTGAAGACCTTCGGACAAGCCAGTTAGAAGAAATCTGCCTTGGTCGTCGGTCTGGCTACTGCGTCCACCGCTTACACTAACCGTTGCATGTTCCAGCAGATGTCCATCGATATCGCTTACCGTTCCTGCTAATGAAAGTCCTGGACGTTTGCTTTCCTGCCCGGCAACGAGGCTGGCCTGGAAAAGAAATAGCATTAAAAAAAGGAATGACGGGAAGGTTATTTTTACCAATCCTGCGGACCTAAGGTCAGCTGGTTGATCTTCTTTAAGATGGGGCATGTATTTGTGCGATGTTGATTTCCTGCAAATATATTTTTATTTAGAACAATTACAAATAACATACTAATGATTTAATGTTTGTTGCCAACCAACAGCATTGTTCTACTTTAATTTCTTCACATCTGTTTCTACCCCCTAACCTATAGCGTTTTTAGCTTGACTCGAGAAGCAAAACAGCATGTGAATTGACGATCTCGTGACATGCGAAAAATCTGCAAATCATTTTAATCCTTATGTTTGCAAAACATACCAGTTAGTATCTTATGGATAAAGCAGCATCTACACGTTTGAATTTATTGCGTCAAGCGTTCGGTTTGATCTACCAAAAGGGATATCAATCAACCAGCATTGATGACATCATCGCAACTACGCAAGTAACAAAAGGCGCCTTCTTTTATCATTTCAAAAACAAGGAAGAGATGGGGCTGGCCATGATCAATGAAGTTATGTACCCCAATGTGATTGATTTTTTGTGTGCCTATTTGAAAAAGCCTGGACACATACATGCAACCCTATACGAAATGATGGAGGGGCTGTTGCTCAACGATCAGTTTTTCAAGGTAGAATACGGATGCCCGGCTGTAAACTTAGTGGAAGAAATGGCCCCGGTAAATGACTCCTTTCGCAAGGCACTCACCCGGCTGACCAACGCCTGGCAGTCCGAAATTGAACAAAGCATTCGTAGCGCTCAGGCGGAAGGTCAGATGGATTCCCGACACGATGCCAGAGCGATTGCACAGTACGTTGCCGGCAACTATGGCGGTGCCCGTTACCTGGGAAAAATGTTCGGGAGATCCGCCTACGTCACCTTCTTACAAGAGTTCAAAAAATACCTCAATACCTTATAATTTTTTTAACCAAAAACATACCAAATGGTATGTAGAAATCTCACCCTATGTACGGTTACTTATTGCTCCTCCATTCCTTACTGCGCTGGCTTGTACTCGGAAGCTTGCTGTATGCCATCTACACCGCTTCTCGCGGCGTAATCAGACGACAGACATTTACCGCTGGCGCCAATGCAATACGACACTGGACGGCGACGATCGCTCATGTCCAGCTGCTGGTTGGTATGACTATTTACTTCCAGAGCCCAATTGTACTGCTTAGAATGCAAAGTTCAGCCGGAGGTTTATTCAATGAGCATACATTTTTCCGCTTTGTGCATAGTGCGCTGATGCTTCTTGCCATCATTGTAATCACGGTTGGATCGGCCAAGGCAAAGCGTATGGAAGAAAATCAGGATAAGTATCAGACCATGTTGAAGTGGTTTATCGCGGGGCTACTGATCATTTTGATCGCTATACCATGGCCGTTCTCCCCATTCGCGAGCCGGCCATATTTAAGACCATTTTAGAAAAACTACAAATACAATATGATGACGTTAATGAGAACACAACTGGGCCGTTTAAGATTGATCGCCTACCTGGAGGGCATTTCCCTGCTCTTCTTACTGGTGGTGGCGGTGCCGCTGAAATATTTGGCCGGCGATCCGGATCTCGTGAAAATTATGGGGCCATTACACGGGACTTTGTTCATGCTATTTGTGATAAGTACTTTAAATGTAGGCGTTGAACAACAATGGAAGTTCCGTCAAACGACCTGGAGAGTGTTAATTGCCTGTATTATTCCCTTCGGAACATTCTACATTGACCGGAAAATATTACAACGAAAAAACAGAAAACAGGAAACGACGGACAAGTTCATGTCAGTGTAATTCAGCGGTGCTGCTGACCAATTTACTCGGCGCCGCGCCATACATTTTCTTGAAGGCGTAAGAAAAATGGGACAAGTCTTCAAAACCCACTTCCACGTATACTTCGGACGGCGAAACACCTTTTTCTTTGATTAGAAAATAGGCTTCCTGCAGTCGCTTTTGCTGCAGCCATTTGCCCGGGCGGCAAAGGAAGATCTTTTCGAAGTCACGTTTAAACGTAGATAAGCTCCTTCCGGTGAGGTAGGCAAACCGCTCCAGAGACACGTTGAACCGAAAATTCCGATTCATAAATGCTTCAAGGTCCAGCTTTCCCGGCTCAGTAAAATTAAACAGCACATCTTTCAATTCTGGATTAATCTGAAGCAGTAAGATCACCAGCTCTTTCATCTTAAGACCCATCAAAACGGCATTCTCTGCGCTGAGCAGCTCGTCGTACGGTTGAAGCGACGCAATATAACTCCTCAACAATCTATGTGGCCGAAGCGAAATAAACGGTGGTTCGCTCAAGTGTTTTTCCGCGTGATAGCCGTATTCCAGACTTAAGTCTTTTAGCGTTTGCTGATCCAGGAAAACCGATATACTTTTAAACTCACCCATTTCCGGTGGTTGCTTCAGGAACTTAACCAGCGTGTTTCTTCTGGTCAGCCTGAAAGTATCTTCCTCAAAATTATATATCGAATCCCCATCGTTCATTGTCAACGTGCCGCTGATCTGATACGTAAAGACATGGTCAGGAACAAACTGTTCTCCCTCCCTAACTTTTTTGGAATAGCAGGAAAAGGTGATGAGGTTGTATTGCCGATGATCGTGTGAAGTCTCCATTTTCTATTTCAATATAGGAACAAAAGGGCTGGGAACAAAATGCCCGCCCCTTTGATCGCTTTAAGAACTACTGCGTATCGGCATCCGTGGACAGGCTTACCGGCAACCATTTTTGATACTCTTCCTCCCTTACCGAATTCGTTTGCTCCAAGACGGCAACTGCATCACTGCCAAGCACCAGGTGAGCCGGAGGTTCCTCTGCTTCCACAAGCTTTAAAATGACCTGTGCGATCTTTACCGGATCACTCTTCGGCTCGAACTTCCCCGTCTTGAAAATTTCCACCCGGGTATCCACCGTAGACTCGTACCCGTCGACATGCCTGGCGTAGGTCATCGAAGAACCACCCCAATTCGTCTGTATGCCCCCAGGTTCAAGGGCTGTAACTTTAATACCAAGCGGAGCTACTTCTTTACCTAAAGCCTCACTAAAGCCTGATAATCCAAATTTCGCACTCTGATAGATGGAGAGGCCGATACTCGTTACCCGCCCTCCGACGGAGCTGATGTTGATGATTCTTCCTGAACGCCGCGCGCGCATGTGTGGCAGAACTGCCCTGCAGATCTCTATTGGAGCGCGCAAATTGGTTTCAAACTGGCTGCGAACCTCATCCTGCGTAAATGCTTCTGTAGCCCCCGTAATGCCAAATCCGGCATTGTTAACCAATACATCAATTCTTCCAAGCTTCGCTACCGCCTCGCCAACCACCTGCTGCACCTTTATCTGATCAGTGACGTCCAACTGAACGGAAATGATCTGATCGCCATATCTTTCTACCAGATCGCTGTTTTTTTGCGGATCTCTTGCTGTTGCAACTACGATATCTCCACTGGACAAGACGGCCTCGGTTAGACTCCGACCCAATCCACTTCCACTACCTGTTATAAACCATACTTTCTTCATATTTTTCTGAATTAGTGATCACACAAAATTAGATCTAATCACATGGGTCGGCTTTGTTGAAACGTTCAATGTTACTTTGCTAGAACGGTCAGCAGGATTGCCTGGTCACCTCCTCCACCCTGTAAATAAACCGTTGCAATCGGTTGCAAAGACCAGTATGTTCCTTATCTTCGTTATTGGTCACCTTATAAGCGGCCGCATGATCTAAACAACCAGATATGAAGAAAAACCTGTTCGCAATACTCTTGCTCACGCTGTTCTGCAGCCAGACTTACGCAGAATCCGGGTACCGGTTATGGCTACGGTACGACAAAATCAATAATCCATCGCTCTATAATGCCTACCGCTCATGCATCAAACAGTTGGTATTGCCTGGAAACTCAGCTATTCTCAATTCAGCGAAACAAGAATTGAAAATGGGGCTAACAGGACTATTATCCCTGCAGCCTGCCGAAGCCCAGAATGTCACCCTGAACGGAGCACTGATCATCGGTACGCCTGTTTCCTCAAAGATCATTGCATCATTACCACTGGCAACGGCCTTGAAAGCTGCTGGCGCGGAAGGATATGTGATCAGATCGATGAAGGTAAATGGCAAATCCACTACCGTGATTGCTGCGAACTCGGATGCAGGCGTATTATACGGCGTGTTTAACTTTTTAAAATTGCTGCAGACCAATAAGTCTGTTGCCGGCTTGAATATTACAGACGCACCGAAAACCATGCACCGCATGTTGAACCATTGGGACAACCTTGACCGTTCTGTTGAACGTGGATATGCAGGTTTATCTTTGTGGGACTGGAAAACGTTACCGGATGTATCGAATCCCCGTTACCGGGATTATGCCCGGGCAAATGCCTCTCTCGGCATCAATGGTACGGTGTTAACCAACGTGAATGCGAACGCGAAAATACTAACAAAAGAGTACCTGGTGAAGGCCGCGGCACTTGCCGATCTCTTCCGGACCTATGGCATTAAAGTATATTTAACTGCCAGGTTCAGTGCGCCGATCGAGATCGGTGGTTTGAAAACTGCAGATCCCCTGGATCCTGCCGTGCAAAAATGGTGGAAAGATAAGGTTACTGAAGTCTATAAATACATTCCTGACTTTGGCGGCTTCCTCGTTAAAGCAAACTCTGAAGGGCAGCCCGGCCCGCAGAATTATGGCCGCACCCACACAGATGGAGCCAACATGTTTGCGGATGCCCTTGCGCCGCATGGTGGCATCGTCATGTGGAGAGCGTTTGTTTACGACAACAATGTTCCCGAGGACCGTGCCAAACAGGCCTACTCGGAATTCAAGCCGCTGGACGGAACTTTCCGCTCCAATGTGATTGTACAAATTAAAAACGGCCCCATAGATTTCCAGCCGCGCGAGCCCTTCAGCCCTCTTTTTGGCGCAATGCCGAAGACTCCGGAGATGATGGAGTTTCAGGTAACGATGGAATACCTGGGGCAATCAACACACCTGGTGTACCTGGGCACCTACTTCAAAGAGGCGCTTGATGCAGATACATACAGCAAAGGCAAAGGTTCTACCGTCGCCAAAGTTGTGGATGGAACTTTAGAAGGTCATTCGATTTCCGCAATGGCAGGTGTAGCAAACATCGGGATCGACAGCAACTGGTGTGGCAATATCTTCAACCAATCCAACTGGTTTGTTTACGGCCGGTTGGCTTGGGACCACCAACTATCGGCTTCGCAGGTTGCCGATGAGTGGATACGAATGACCTTCAGCAATGAAACTGCATTTATTGACCCTGTAAAAAAGATGATGATGGAGTCACGTGAAAACGTGGTCAACTACATGACGCCACTTGGACTGCACCACATCATGAGTGAAGGAACCCATTACGGACCTGGGCCCTGGGTGAGCACCGCAGCAAGACCAGACTGGAATGCAACCTACTACCATAAGGCAGACACGGCTGGCATTGGCTTCAACCGGACATCCACAGGCAGCAATGCTGTTGCGCAGTACTTTCCTCCTGTACGGGATATGTTCGAAAATGTAAAATCAACTCCCGAAGAATATCTGTTGTGGTTTCATCATTTACCATGGACCTACAAGGTAAAATCCGGCAATACGTTATGGAATGAGCTTGTTGACAGGTTCTACAATGGCGTTTCTGCAGTTCAGAAAATGCAGGTAACCTGGAATGCTACGCAGTCGAATGTAGATGCAGAGCGCTTCAAAGCCGTTACTGAGCTTCTAAAACGCCAGGAACAGGAAGCTAAATGGTACCGGGACGGCTGTGTACTATATTTCCAGACCTTCTCAAAGATGCCGATCCCATCAAAATATGAGAAACCGGCCCATACCCTGGAAACATATACCAACCCGCAGTTCATTCCAATGAAACCGGTTCCGGCTGTTCCCAACTAGAATCTATATTTCGCGCAGGGCCCCGGCAACACTGTCGGGGCCTTTGCGTTGAAATTATTTCAGCGATCTCCATACTAAAAAACAATCGATTGCTTCCAATAATAAGGAATTCCTACATTTAGATCCCAAATGATAAGTCAATTGAAGAATCCAGCGCTTGCCTCACCTGGCAAAACAACTAAGAATTTAATCTTCAGCATGTTGCTATTTGCGCTATGCCTCCCTACGATAGCCCCCAGCCGCGCTTACGCGGAAGTCCGTTTGCCGCAGCTGGTTAGCGATGGCATGGTACTGCAGCGCGACGCTAAGGTGAATATATGGGGATGGGCAGATCCCGGCGAGAAAGTTAATGTGCGCTTTCAGGGAAAGAAATACGCCGTGACAACACCTGCGAATGGCAAGTGGAACATTATCTTAAATGCGATGAAAGCCGGTGGTCCTTACACCATGGACATCAGCACCAGCAACAAGATCGTACTAAACGATATCCTGATCGGGGATGTCTGGTTCTGCTCCGGACAGTCGAACATGGTGACCCCCATGGAGCGCGTGAAAGAAAAATATCCCGATGAGGTGGCGAACGCCAACTACCCGCAGATCCGCAACTTCTTTGTTCCTACCGCTTCCGACGTGACCAAGGTCCACGAGGATCTGCCACCGGGAAAATGGCTGACTGCAATTCCGGAAAACATCCTGACATTTGGTGCCGTATCTTACTTCTTTGCAAAAGATATTCATACCAAATATCATGTGCCCGTCGGCATCATAAATTCCAGTGTGGGCGGTACACCTATACAAGCCTGGACAAGCGAAGCAGGATTCAAGAACATCCCGCGGTACACCGAAAGGATACAACAGCTTAAAGACACCGCTTATGTGCAGAAACTTGTACAGGAAACTGCCGCCCAAAATGCCGCCCAAAACGCGCGCTTTAAACCAAACGATAAAGGCCTCACAGGTCCGAAACCATGGTATGATCCGACCTATGAACCCACTGGATGGCATCCCTTCTGGCTCCCGGGATACTGGGCTGATCAGGGGGTACGTGGCCTGAACGGAGTGGTATGGTTTAGAAAAGAAATAGAACTTCCGGCAGCAGTCGCCGGCAAACCGGGTAAACTCATGATGGGCCGGATGGTTGACGCCGATGAGACCTATGTGAATGGCCAGCGCGTCGGCAACATCACCTACATGTACCCGCCAAGAAGATATGAACTGCCCGCAGGCCTGCTTCGCCCCGGAAAAAATACGATCGTCATCCGGCTGACAAACACTTCCGGCAAAGGCGGATTTGTACCCGGGAAATCCTACGATCTACTTGTTGACGGAAAGCGGATAGACTTAAGAGGCGACTGGCAATACAAGGTCGGACAGGTATTTGCACCTGCAGAAACGCCGGCGGCAGGGCCGAACTTCTCCGCTCAAAACGAACCTGCAGGATTGTACAACACCATGGTCGCACCGGCGATCTCTTACGGGATCAAAGGAATTCTATGGTATCAGGGCGAGAGTAATATGGACAGGCCACAGGAATATGGTCAGCTGTTACCGGCGCTTATTGCCGACTGGCGCAGCAAATGGAACCGTCCGGACCTGCCATTCATATATGCGCAGCTGCCCAACTTCATGGAAGTACAATACCTGCCGGCAGAGAGCCAGTGGGCGGAGCTCCGCGAAGGTCAGCGGAAAACGCTGTCCGTGCCCCGGACAGCGATGGCAATAGCAATAGATGCCGGAGAGTGGAATGACATTCATCCACTGAACAAAAAGACCGTGGGGGAACGTCTTGCACTTGCTGCTGAAAAGCTAGCCTATGGAAACAACAAGGTAGTCGCTTCCGGTCCGTTGTTCCAGTCTGCTAAAGTTGAAGGAAAAAGCATTACGGTTACCTTCACGAGCATCGGCAGCGGTCTGGTTGCAAAAGGTGGTGAGGAACTCATGCATTTTGCAGTGGCAGGTGCAGACAAGAAGTTCCGCTGGGCAAAGGCCACGATTCAGGGCAATCAGGTGGTTGTATCCAGCGACGAAGTACCAAAGCCTTTATATGTACGCTATGCCTGGGCAGACAACCCCGAAGCGGCGAACCTATACAATAAAGAAGGTTTACCCGCATCACCATTCCGAACCGACGGCCAGTAAAAAAAAGTGCACGGTTTAATGACCGTGCACTTTAATCATTGTCATCAACACCCTTACACTTTAATCATTGTCATCAATGCCGCGGTCGGTGTTTAGCTTTTTGTCATCGCTGCTGATGTCCATATCCAGTTGGGAATCATCCCCATCATACCCGATCATGGTGTCCTCAATGGCCAGCGTGGCGTCATCCTGATCCTGTTTCTGGCTCAC
>JARKUW010000053.1 GCA_029851965.1 Bacteroidota bacterium
TGCTGATCAGCAGACAGCTGCAGCTGGATCCGGCGCAAACTGATGTCCTGGTCAGTGGAATCATCAATGCCGGCGATCCGCAATATCAGATACTCGTCAAACGATTCCGGTCTGTGGACTTGCACACACCTGGTTTTCAGGTGGTGGAAGAAACCATACTGGAAGACATGCCAGCCCATTACTATACCAGCTTACTAGCACTACAACTATGCGAATAATTGGAGGAAAACTTAAAGGCATCCATATGAATGCTCCCGCAAGTTTACCCGTACGACCAACAAAGGACATGGCGAAGGAAGCTTTGTTCAATATACTTTACAACACCTACGATTTTGACAACTGTGACGTGCTCGACCTGTTCTCCGGGACCGGGAGCGTGAGCCTTGAATTTGCATCCAGGGGGGTGCGCAGCGTTACGTCGGTCGACAAGCATTCGGGATGTGTGTACTGGCTGGAGTCTGTAATTAAAAAGTACAATCTGGAGGAGATCACGCCCATCAAAGCAGATGCCTTCAAATTCCTGGATGGACATAAAGGACGTTATCAGATCATATTTGCAGATCCACCTTACGGTTTGCCGAATATTCCACAGATATCAGAACTTGTATTTGCGAACGACCTGCTTGCAGAGAACGGGCTCCTTGTTGTAGAACATCCACCCTTTTTGAAACTGGATGGTCAGGCGAACTTCACTGAAACACGCCGTTACGGCAATTCTTCTTTTAGCTTTTTCGAGATACCAGAAACCAACTAACATGAAAATCGCATTATTCCCCGGTTCCTTTGATCCGATTACCATTGCCCATGTAGATATACTTAAACGTGCTTTTCCTTTGTTTGATAAGGTAGTTTTGGGCATTGGGCTGAACAGCTCGAAACAGAACTTCTTGTCGGCAAGTACCCGGGAGGACATTGTGAAGTCGGTTTTCCGGGACTATCCGAATGTAGAAGTGAAAACTTACGAAGGGTTAACGGTCGACTTCTGTAAAGAAATTGGAGCGACCTACATGATCAGAGGGATCCGTTCGGTTGGGGATTTTGAATATGAGCGTGCCATCGCACAGATCAATCAGACGATGATGCCGAATGTGGAAACCATCTTCATCCTGAGTAAGCCGGAATATTCAGCCATCAGTTCTACGATCGTACGGGATATCTTAAGGAACCACGGTGATGTAAGTCCTTTTTTGCCAAAAGAAGCGATGGAACTTCTGTAGTTACAGCAGTTCTGCCGCGCGTAAAACATCCACGATAAGTGGATAAGTGTTTTTAAGCACGGGCTTGAACTCCTTTTTACCGAGCCATTCTGCTTTGGTGATGCCTTCTTCTTTCTGCGGAATCAGCTTCGGACTACCTTTAACGGTCATGTTGTACCAGTTGGTCTTCTTTAGAACGATCTTGCCATTCAGCTCATAGAGGTGGTGGGTTCTGCAGAGTTTATCCTTGTTCTTGTCGATTTTTACACCGCATTCCTCTTCTACCTCCCGGAGCGCTGCTTCCTTCATCTTCTCCCCTTTCTCCACCTTACCTTTGGGCAGGTCCCAGCGCTTGTTTCTGAATATAAACAGGAAGTCTCCGTCTGCATTCTTCACCAATCCACCTGCAGCCTTAATCAATTGGCAGCACTTCCTGATGGCTTTAAAAGCAGCTTTGGGGTGCTTCGGTCAGGATCACATAATGTGCAGCAGCGTCTTTTGGCAACGCTTTGTAGAAGGCCTTGAAATCAAAACCATCGAGTTCAATTTGTTGCAGATCAGCTGGCTCGGCCGGAAGTGTGTCCGCAATAAACAAGCTGTTATCATTGATATAAATCCTGTAATTTTTCATCCCTGTATATATTTTCTTGGGTTAGGAAGTGCGGTATTAAGCCAGGTTTTTCCATGATCCGGTAGTATCCTGCGCGCTTGGGCGGCTAAAATAACGTTTTTTAAGGAATACGCGACCCATTAATTTCTGTGCTGCCTGCATGCGGGGTTACAACAAACCATCAACAATAAAAGCCGAACGCCATAAACTTGTTTAGGAAAACTGGAATAATTTTCTATTTTTGAGTACGGTGTCAGCACCGCCAAACCTATCTAACCAAATGATTATGAAGCATCTTGTTATTTTATCCCTTTCGCTCCTGATTGTATGCACTACCGTAAGTGCACAAACGCCTAAACTGGAAAAGATCTGGGAAACAGACACCATCGTTGCTGTTCCCGAATCTGTACTTCCCGATGTTAAAAGTCAGCGTCTCTTTGTTTCCCTCATTGATGGGAAATCTTCAGAAGCAGATGGTAAAGGAGGAATCGCTACGTTGTCCATGGATGGCAAAAACTACAAAGGCGACTGGATAACGGGGCTGAATGCACCTAAAGGAATGGGCAGATACGGCAATCGGCTGTATGTGGCAGACTTAAGTGAGGTTGTAGTTGTTGACATTGCAAAAGGAAAAATAGAAAAGAAGATCCCGATAGCAGGCGCCAAGGCACTTAACGACATCACGGTTACAAAAAATGGTACCGTGTACGTATCAGAGAAGGCACTGGGCCATGTATATAAAATTGAAAAGGATACCTACAAGCTCCTGTTGAGTGACATCGCAAATATCAATGGCTTGAAGGCGAACAATGCGGACCTGTATATTATAGCAGCCGACGCTTTCATGAAAGCGGATGCGGCGGGTAAGCTTACACCCATTGCAACGATCACAGACAAAAGCGGAGATGCCATCGAGCTAACGGAAGCGGGTGGATACCTGCTCTCGGCCTGGAAAGGGTACTTGTATCATGTCTCGCCAGCTGGTAAAGTAGACATCCTGCTGGATACCACTGCTGAGCAAAAGAACACAGCCGACATCGGGTATGATCCGGTAAAACGCATCGTCTATGTTCCAACATTTAATGGAAAGACGGTGGCAGCATACCGCCTCAGCTATTAGCCACCGACAGCAGGAGAAAGCCATCTGCGTATATGAATTTTCGGGCTCTGCCCGGAACATCTCCACCCTGCCTTAAGAATTCATTTTCAACAATAGTTTTCAGACCGCTTTTATTTACCGATATTCGTGCATTAATGATTTTTTTAAATGAATTTTCTACAAGAACATATATAGAACCTTGTTGAAAGACGCTTAAAGGCGAATGTAGATAATTCTGTAAATTTGAACCATGTTTAACAAAAGTGATATTGAATTAAAGGTAGCCGAATTTCTTCTGCAAATTAAAGCAATCAAATTGCAGCCCAATAATCCATTTACCTGGGCTTCGGGTTGGAAATCGCCAATTTACTGCGACAACAGAGTAACGCTGTCCCACCCTTCTGTAAGAACATACATCAGACAAAAGCTTACACAGTTGATTCAGGAAGAATTCGGATCGGTTGATCTGATTGCCGGTGTTGCAACTGCGGGTATTCCGCAAGGAGTTTTGGTTGCCCAGGAACTGGGTTTACCCTTCGCTTACGTACGCGCAAAAGCCAAAGAACATGGCACAGGAAGTTTGATTGAAGGAGAGATTGTTGAAGGGCAACGTGTTGTTGTTGTAGAAGACCTGATTTCCACCGGAAAAAGCAGTCTTGCGGCAGTTGCTGCGCTGAAAGAAGCCGGCCTGTCGGTAGCTGGTCTGGTATCCATCTTCACCTATGGTTTTGATGAGGCAGATGAGAATTTCAAAAAAGCAAAATGCCGCTATGTTTCCCTTTCAGATTACAATACACTGATCGACTACGCATCTGAGCACAGCTTTATTCCGGAAAGTGATATTGAGCTGCTGAAAAGATGGCGCACAAACCCTTCTGAGTGGGGCAAAGACTAAACCTAACCTAAATAACAGATGACTATTATTGAAAGTACCACAACGGTTTCTCAGCCGGTTGATAAAGTATATGCCTTCCTGGCGGATCTGAACAATCATCAGCAACTGATGCCTGAGAACATTTACAACTGGTCGTCTACCGAAGACGAAGCCAGCTTCACGATCCAGAATATGGCTAAGCTTGCCATACGGATATCTGAACGTGTGGAAAACAAGCAACTCACCGCCATTCCAACGGAAAAGGCGCCGTTTGAAATAGAATTGAAATGGACTGTTGAGGACAATGGAAATGGTGGTACCACTGCAAAACACATCATATCGGCAGATCTGAACATGATGATGAAAATGCTTGCTGCAGGACCATTGCAAAAACTCGCGGATCATCAGACACAAAAACTTCAGGACGTACTGAAGTAACGTTTATCTCGCTATCGATATTCAAAGAAGACCTTCCCGAACAGAGAAGGTCTTCTTTGTTTACACGGATTTCCAACGGACATTTTTACAGTATATTCCTTAAAAATCAGCAGTTTAGTCCGGTTAAAACTCAAACAAAAGACAAAATTTCCGACAAATTGTTTAATGTTCATATGGCACCCCTTTTGTGCCACACCAGACATGAACTTCAACAACTATACTATAAAAGCCCAGGAAGCAGTTCAACAGGCTTCAGCAATAACCGAAGGCAACCAGCAACAGGCTATTGAGACAGCGCACCTTCTTAAAGGTCTGCTGAATGTTGATGAGAATGTAGTTTCTTATGTACTGAAGAAACTGAATGTGAACCTTAATGTGTTGAATCAGGTTCTGGATGCGCAGATCAGCAGGTATCCGAAGGTTAGCGGAAGCAACATTTACCTGAGTTCGGGTGCAAACACGGCGTTGCAAAAGGCACAGTCGTACCTGAAAGAATTCAAAGATGAATTTGTCTCTGTAGAACACATTCTGCTTGGAATACTCTCGGGCAGCGACGAAACGGCCAGCATGCTAAAGGATCAGGGTGTAAACGAAAAAGACCTTAAGAAGGCGATTGTAGCGCTTCGCGGCGACAACCGGGTAACGGATCAGAATGCCGAAGCCACCTACAACGCACTGAATAAATATGCACGTAATCTAAACGAGTATGCCGAGTCGGGCAAACTAGATCCGGTGATCGGAAGGGATGACGAAATCAGACGCGTGATCCAGATTCTCTCCAGAAGAACGAAAAACAATCCGATCCTGATCGGTGAGCCAGGAGTGGGTAAAACTGCGATCGCAGAAGGTATCGCCTTCCGGATTATAAAAGGGGATGTACCAGAAAACCTGAAGTCGAAAACAGTTTACTCTTTAGACATGGGTGCCCTGATTGCAGGTGCAAAATACAAAGGGGAGTTTGAAGAACGCCTGAAAGCAGTTGTGAAAGAGGTTTCACAGAGCGAAGGTGACATCGTACTGTTCATAGACGAGATCCACACCCTAGTGGGTGCTGGCGGTGGTGAAGGTGCAATGGATGCCGCAAACATCCTTAAACCTGCCCTCGCTCGTGGTGAGCTTCGTGCAATTGGTGCGACAACACTTGACGAGTATCAGAAATACCTGGAAAAAGATAAAGCGCTGGAAAGAAGGTTCCAGAAAGTAATGGTTGACGAGCCGGATACCCAGGATGCGATTTCCATCCTCCGCGGTCTGAAGGAACGTTATGAAACACACCACAAGGTGCGCATTAAGGATGAGGCCATCATTTCTGCAGTGGAACTTTCGCAACGCTACATTTCAGACCGGTTCTTACCGGATAAGGCCATTGACCTTATGGATGAGGCGGCTTCCAAACTCCGCATGGAGATGGATAGCGTTCCGGAAAATGTGGATGAGCTGAACCGTAAGATCATGCAGCTGGAGATTGAACGCGAGGCCATTAAACGGGAAAATGACGAGAAAAAAGTAAGTTCCCTTGGTGAAGAAATTGCCAACCTTTCTGCGGAACGTGATGAGCTGAAAGCGAAATGGCAGGCAGAAAAGGACCAGGTGGAAAGTGTGAACACGCTGCTTGAACAGATTGAAAACTATAAACTGGAAGCGACACAGGCAGAACGTGCCGGAGACTACGGCCGTGTAGCAGAGATTCGCTATGGGAAGATCAAGGAAGCACAGGATCAGGTAGAAAAGGTTAAAGCCGAACTGGAAAGTCAGCAAAGTGAAAACCGGATGCTTAAAGAAGAGGTGACTTCGGATGATATTGCTGGAGTTGTGGCCCGGTGGACCGGAATTCCGGTAACGAAGCTGATTTCCAGCGAGCGGGAGAAACTGCTGCATCTGGAAGATGAGCTGCACAAACGGGTAGCAGGTCAGGATGAAGCCATCGAGGCGATTTCAGATGCCATCAGGCGTTCACGTGCAGGCTTACAGGATAAACGTAAACCCATCGGATCCTTTATATTCTTAGGTACAACCGGTGTGGGTAAAACGGAATTGGCGAAAGCCCTTGCAGAGTTTCTCTTTAATGATGAGAACGCAATGACCCGTATTGACATGAGTGAGTATCAGGAGCGGCATGCGGTTTCCAGATTGATCGGAGCGCCTCCGGGATATGTAGGATACGATGAAGGCGGACAGCTGACAGAGGCCGTGCGCAGGAAACCGTATTCAGTCGTGTTGCTGGATGAGATCGAAAAAGCACATCCGGATGTATTTAACATCCTGCTGCAGGTACTTGACGATGGCCGTCTGACCGATAACAAAGGACGGGTGGTGAACTTTAAAAACACGATCATCATCATGACCTCTAACATTGGTTCACACCTGATACAGGAGAATTTCGCTGTACTTACAGATGAAAACCGCGATCTGGTGATCGCAAAAACCAAGAACGAGCTGTTCGACCTGTTGAAACAAACGATCCGGCCAGAGTTCCTGAACCGTATTGATGAACTGATCATGTTTACACCGCTAAACCGTTCAGAACTCAGGAATATCGTTAGCCTGCAGTTCAAACATGTACAGCAAA
Source organism: Bacteroidota bacterium (assembly GCA_029851965.1). GTDB lineage: Bacteria > Bacteroidota > Bacteroidia > Sphingobacteriales > Sphingobacteriaceae > Pedobacter. The sequence continues at coordinate 6,787 of JARKUW010000053.1, forward strand.
CGCTGGCAGAGATGGGTGTGGAAATGGAAGCAACAGATGAGGCGCTCGACTGGCTCGCAGAGCTGGGATATGATCCGCAGTTTGGTGCAAGACCATTGAAAAGAGTTATTCAGAAACGGATACTGAATGAACTTTCCAAAGAGATCCTTGCTGGCAAGATTGATAAGGACAGTAAGATTAAACTGGATATGTTTGACCACAAGTTCGTGTTCCTGAACATGAACCCCGAGCTTGCAAGCTGATTATAAGATGCACTGGTTTACGAAGGCCCTGGAGACTCCAGGGCCTTCGTTATTTTTGTGGATACCAATAACAGTTAGTTAAATCTCTATCTGATGGATGTAAAGATTCTCAATAAAAGAATAGCCACCAACAACATGGCTAAATAATTGTTATTACAATACATTACAGCCCAACCTTATGAAAATCGCATATATCTCAACATACCCGCCACGAGAATGTGGCATTGCCACATTTAACAACAACCTACTAAAAGCCGTTGCCCTCGAGACGAGTGATATATCAAGTGACAGCTTTGTAGTGGCAATGAACGATTCAGACAGTGCCGGTTTTTACGACTATCCCGACGAAGTTAAGTGTGTTATCCGCCAGGAAAGCCAACAGGATTACGTTAAGGCTGCGGATTACCTGAATACCAGTTTCGTTGACGCCTGCATACTTGAACATGAATTCGGGATCTTTGGGGGAGAGAGCGGAATTTATATACTGCCGTTGATTGCGCGCTTGCAGCATCCGCTGGTAACCATCCTGCACACCATCCTGAAGGATCCAAGCTTTATGCAGCTAACCATCATCCGGGAAATTGCAAAATATTCTGCTAAGATCGTTGTGATGAGCCGCAGGGCTGTTGGCTTTCTAACGAGTATTTACGGTATCCCTTTAGAAAAAATTCAACTTATTGAACATGGGGTGCCGGACCTTGAGCCAAAAGTGGCCAATCCGGTAAAGAGTACGGCCGCGTTTAAGAACAGAAAAGTGTTGTTCACCTTTGGTCTGATCAGCAGAAACAAAGGATTGGAGACCGTTATAGAGGCGCTCCCTAAAATTGTGGAGCGCAATCCGGAGGTCATGTATGTGATACTGGGTACGACACACCCCGGGGTGATTAAAAGCTCAGGTGAAGAATACCGGGACAGTTTGAAACGGCTGGCCCGTAAGCTGAAGGTTGAAGACAACCTCACCTTCATCAATAAATTCGTGTCTGAGGAAGAATTGTTTGATTACCTGACCGCCTCTGATATGTACATTACCCCATATCTGAACGAAGCACAGATCACTAGTGGCACGTTGTCCTATGCGGTTGGTGCCGGTGCAGCAGTGATCTCTACCCCCTACTGGCATGCGCAGGAGCTGCTTGCGGACAACCGGGGGAAGTTATTCGATTTTAAAGATGCCGAAGGCCTGTCGGACATTGTGAACGATCTTTTTGCGGATAAAGGCCAGCTGAAGCAGCTGAAGCAAAATGCGTATCAATATGGAGAACATCTCCGCTGGCCACAAACCGGCAAGGTCTTTATCGAAGCGCTGTTTAAGGCAATTTCCGAGGCCAACATCAGGAAAGAAGAAACCCGTCCGGTAATAGATCCGGAGTCCATGCCTGCTTTCAGCATGGCACATATCAAACGGCTGACGGATGATACTGGAATTGTACAGCATGCAAAGTATGGCATTCCCAACTTAAAAGAGGGATATTGCCTAGACGACAACGCCAGGGCCTTGCTTTTGGTGATCTTAGCGTATAAACAAAACAAGAACAAAGTTGCACTGGAACTTCTCCCCGTATATTTAAGCTACATTCAATACATGCAGTGCGACGACGGAAACTTCCGTAACTTCCTGAGCTTCAAACGGGAGTACCTGGACGAGGTCGGTTCCGAAGATTCGTTTGGCCGGACCATCTGGGCACTTGGCCATTTAATTAACAATGCACCGAATAACTCTTACCGGGAGTTTGCCCGCGACCTGTTCTTAAAATCCGTACTCCATTTCGGTAAGCTGCACCATTTAAGAGGGCTGGGCAACACGATTATCGGTGTATCAAACTATTTGAAAGCGAACCCATATGACCTCGGCATGGTCGAGGAGCTTAATAAACTTGCGGAACCCTTGAAAGCAGCATATCGCAGCGCAAGTAAACATGGATGGCATTGGTTTGAAGAAAAGATGACCTATGACAATGGAATTCTGCCGCTTGCACTGCTGCATCATCATCAGATTACCGGGGATAAAGAATCACTGGAGATCGCGATGGAATCCATGAGCTTCCTGGATCAGAAAACATTCGAAAAGGGATATTTAAACCCGGTGGGCAACGATGGCTGGCTGTATGAGGACCGGGAAATGGCTGAATATGACCAACAGGCGATTGAAACGCTGGCGATGGTGTTGATGTACTTTAAGGCCTACGAAGTGACCCATGACCTTGAATACGTGAAGAAAATGTACTCCAGTTATCAGTGGTTCCTGGGCGAAAATAGCTTAAGATTGCCGCTTTACGACTACGAGACGCAGGGTTGCGGTGACGGTCTGCAGCCTTTCGGGGTGAACAGAAACCAGGGTGCGGAAAGCACGCTAGCCTACTGGATATCCCATTTGATGGTGATGAAAGCGCTTGAATTTGAATATGAGTTTATCCAGCGCAGCAACAATGCGGACGTAAAAGAACAGGCTTTTTAAGATGAGAATAGCCGTTTTAGCACCAGTGGCCTGGAGAACTCCTCCACGCCATTACGGGCCTTGGGAGCAGGTTGCTTCGAACCTGGCAGAGGGCCTGGTTCAGGCCGGCATGGAAGTAACGCTGTTTGCGACAGGGGATTCAATTACTGATGCGAAGCTCACGTCGGTTGTACCGGTGGGTTATGAAGAAGACCGCAGCCTCGATGCAAAGGTTGTAGAATGCCTCCACATCAGCAACCTGATGGAACGGGCATCGGAGTTTGACCTCATTCACAATCATTTTGATTTTCTTCCTTTAAGTTATAGCAAGCTGGTCAGAACCCCCATGGTCACCACCATACATGGGTTTTCATCGGAACGTATTGTTCCGGTATTTCAGAAATACAATTCCAGCGGGCACTATATATCTATTAGTAATGCAAACCGGCATCCCGCCCTGGATTACCTTGGAACGGTTTACAATGGCCTAAACACATCAGAATTCACCTTTAAAGCACAACCCGAAGCGTACCTGTTGTTTTTCGGACGTATTCATCCCGACAAAGGAACGGCCGAGGCCATCGAAATTGCCAGGAGAAGCCGTCGGAAATTATACATCGCCGGGATAATCCAGGACGAAAACTACTTTAAAGATTGTGTGGAACCTCATCTGGGTGCAGATGTTGAATTCATTGGTTCTGCGGGGCCGGAACAGCGCAATGCGCTGATGGGAAATGCCGCTGCGTTATTACATCCGATAGGTTTCGAGGAACCATTCGGACTTAGCGTAGCCGAAGCCATGCTTTGTGGTACTCCGGTTATCGCTTTCAACAGGGGTTCCATGCCGGAACTGATCAGTCATGAACAGACGGGTTTCCTGGTGAACACCGTGGAAGAAGCCGTAGAGTCTGTTGATAACCTCGGGGTCATTGATCGGAAAGTGTGCAGGGAATGGGCTGTAAAGCAGTTCTCAAAAGAAAAAATGGTAGAGGACTACATCGCCCTCTACCACGAAATACTATGACAACACGCCTTCCTGATGCGTAGTCTTGCTGCTTTTTAGTTTAGCCAGCAATACGTCCAGTTTCACCGAAGCAAAGGAAGAGCAGTAATCAGATAAGCCGTAAGGGATGATCAGTTCTCCATTGTGGATGATAGACCCGCAAGAGTACAAGACATTTGGCACATAGCCTTCGCGCTCGTCCGTATTTGGAATGACTAAAGGCTCTTCCAAACGCCCAATCTCAATGGAAGGATCTTCCAGATCGAGCAAACTTGCACCAAGGCAGTAACGGCGCATCGGTCCGACGCCATGGGTAATGATCAGCCAGCCCGCCGCTGTTTCTATAGGGGATCCGCAATTCCCAATTTGCACAAATTCCCAGGGAGAGGCAGGTTCTTGAAGTTTTACCGGATTGTCCCAGACGGTAAGTTTATCCGAGTACATCAAATAATTGTTAAATCCGTCAATACGGGAGATCATCGCATATTTGCCCTTTATCTTTCTAGGAAACAGGGCCAGGTTCTTATTCTTCGCGCCCACGCCATGCAGGGGGCTTACAGTGAAATCGTAAAAATCTTTGGTCTGCAGCAATTTAGGCATGATCAGGGCGCCGTCAAAAGCGGTGTACGTGGCGTAATAAACAATGGAGCCGTCATCTTTGACAAACTTGACAAACCGGGCATCTTCGATGCCCTTGCGCTCATATTCAGAAATTGGAAAAATTACACGATCAGAAATATCGGTATCCCTGGAAAAGCTGATCTCGTGATAGGTGTCAGATAACCAAAGGACTTTCTCATACTGGAGCTTTTTAAGATCATCTTCCTGCAAATTTTGCGACTCCAATGTTACTCTTCTCAGGACCGCATAATCGAACTTATCCTCCAGTTTATCACCAATCTCGTCCAGAATAGCGACATCGATTTCTGAGTCGACGCCCCTTTTAAGAAACAGTTTTTTGTCGTAAACCGCATTTCGGATGACCTCTGCTTCATCGATGTAGTTTCCTGCGGGAATGACAGTGATGTTGTTCTGACAGTCGATTAATGCCCGCCTGAATACAATTGAGGAGATATGGCCTTCGCCTACCGCCCTGAAACTGATGATCACTCGTTTCTCTCCCTCAACCAGATCACTTTGATCCGGATCTTCAACAATGGAAGGGTTGAAAAAAGCAGCGGATTCAATTGAATACTCATGAGTGAAATAGGAACCGAGCAGGAGCTTCTGGTACTTATCAAGGCTGTCGTAATCCACCCCGGTCTGTTCAATATATGGGTGTATTTTTTTGCAGTTGCGACTTAAGATCTTGGTAATGTTCCGGTGTCTTTTTGAATATTCCTGTAATAATGGGGATACAAGGCCAAAAACTTGTTTGTCATTCAATGCCAGTACGCGCTTAATCACGTCTTTGGCGCGTTCCTCTCCATTGAAAAAGAATCTTGCGATAACGCGTTTCGGATCTGGGTATACTTTAATTGGCTTTCGTTCAATGGATATTCTCATGGTATACTAACGTTTATATGGATATAAAGATGTGTGAATGTAGGAATTATTAATTTCAAATCATCCGCAACAACATCGCCCTAAATTCCTTCCTGAAGACTGTCATTGCTGCCGTGAAAGCTGACAATGTAACAATAATAGTCAAAGTGTCTCATTCTGGAATTATTAAGTAATGGTTAATTCAGGCTACGTTTGTCAGGCCAAAATAATATTGGATTATTAGAAAATATTTATTTCACTATCAATTAAGAAGTTACACAAACCCACTTTACAACATCTTTACAGCTATATTCCTTTGGCATGGAGGTTGACTATATGACAACAATGGTCAGAACATAAACACACAGAAAAGACCATGTTATTAACTAAAAAATAAGAAAATGAAAAAGTTACTATTATCGTTACTCGCAGTATCCGCTTTAGCTTTCACAACTCAGGCGCAAACAGAAAAAGGAAACATTATGTTGGGTGGAAACCTGGCGTTTGACAGTCAGAAAAGTGACGCAGACAATGCGAAAGCAAATACAAGCTTTGAAATTGTACCAAGTGTTGGCTATTTTGTTGCTGATAACATTGCGGTCGGTACCGGAGTTGGTTACAGCTACGACAAGAACATTGGAACAAACCGCACTTCGGCGTTTGTTGTAAGCCCGTTCGGTCGTTACTACACAAACATCTCTGATTCATTTAAATTCTTCGGTCAGTTGTCTGTTCCTATGGAATTTGGAAATTCAAAAGCTGTTGATCAAAGTGGAAACGTTGGTAATAAAATTGGAAGCACTACACAAATCGGTGTAGCCGTATCTCCAGGTTTTGCTTTCTTCCCATCTAAAAAGATCGGTATTGAATTTGCATTGAACGGCTTAAGCTACACAAACTACAAAGTTGAAGATGCAGACGGTAATAAAGTTAAAGGAAGAGGCTACGACAACGTAAGTTTCGGAACAAACTTCTTCGCTCCAAAATTAGGTGTTCAGTTCTACTTCTAATTTTAGATAAACTTGCCATGGAAAGGTCCTCGTATTTCGGGGGCCTTTTTTTGTGGCCTGAAGCCAAGGAGGGCGACGGCTTAGGTGATTTATTAAAGCCGCTAATTTCTGCATTTCATTCAGTAGTTTTTATACTTTTGCGGCTTATACTTAACACTTAGTGATTAACCGCATAAACACCTGATGAATAAACATTTTACGATCCTTGTTGCAGCTGCAACATTATTAGCTGCAGGCTGTCAGTCGAGCGCCGACACTCCCCTGTTCAAAGGCAGCAGCTCAGAAGTTGCCTCTGCAAAACCGGATATTGCAGTAGCTGTACCCGTGGATATCGACAAGATAGAAGTTGCTACTGCAGCGTCAATACTGGCTAAAAAGCAGGTTCCGGTCTTGTGTTATCACCAGATCCGCGACTGGAGACCGACGGACTCCAAGTCGGCCAAAGATTACATCATCCCGGTAGACACCTTCAAAGAACACATCAAGATGCTGGCAGACAGTGGCTATCACACGATCTTGCCAGATGAATATTACGCGTACCTGAATACGGGTGCACCGCTCCCGGAAAAGCCAATAATGATTTCCTTTGATGATACGGAACACAACCAATATGCGATTGCCGCGCCTACATTGAAAAAATATGGCTTCAAAGCGGTGTATTTCATCATGACGGTCTCCCTTGGACGTCCGAATTACATGACCAGGGAGCAGGTGAAAGCATTGTCTGAGGCTGGAAATGTGATCGGCTCACACACCTGGGATCACCACAATGTGAAAAAATACGCAGGTAAGGACTGGGAGACACAAATTGACAAGCCGACGAAAACGCTGGAAGAAATTACGGGCAAGAAGATTGAGCACTTTGCTTATCCGTTTGGCTTGTGGAACCCACAGGCTTTCCCTGAATTAAAAAAAAGAGGAATGAAATCGGCATATGGTCTTTCTGAGAAAAGAGACCAGAACGATCCCTTGTTTACGATAAGAAGGATAATTGCCAGCGGATACTGGAGCGCAAGAACGCTGAACAACAGCATCAAAAACAGCTTCTAATTAAAAGCGAACGACCATCCGGTGAGGCCTGCTTTGGCTTTCCGGATGGTCGTTATTTTATGTAAGGCTCAATTACAGGATCGTCTCGATCTTAAACTGCTTTTGGTTGAATGTAAAAGTATCATCTACTTTCTTTCCTATGAAGAGCTGCCCGACCGGGGAAGCTGCCGAAATAGCAAAAACAAGTTGGTCTCCGACCTTCAATTGGCCCGCGCTGATGCTGATGTAAAATATTCCCTGGTTGGTATAAACAAGGGCCCCGTTTCTGACGGTATCGGCAAGCGGCGCATTATTGAGGTTCTCCAACTGCTGAAGGCTTTGCTTTGCATCTGAGAGTAAACGCTTATTCCTCGAAATATCCTGCTGCATCATTTCCCGGGTGGTCTCGAACTTATCCCCTGCGCTACTCTTTGTGTCGTCGTTACTGGCCTCCTGAGCCTGCGCTAGTGCAGTTTCTGCCGTTTGAATGCGGTTATGAATTGAATCCAGGCAAAGCGCGTAGACTGCTGATTTTATATCCTCCATTAGTCCTCTACCCATTTTACTTTATCTTCGATCGGTGTTCTTTTTGCAGGTCTTTTCTCCTCCTGATGGTAGCCCATATAAAAAATACCGAAGCACCTTTCGTTTTCCTGCAAGCCCAGGTACGGACCGAGCTGGGAAATGGACTCCGGAGAGCTCCAGTATCCACCGATGTGAAGTGCTTCAGCTGTTAGCGCCATATTCTGAACGGCACAGCCCAGGGCCGCTACTTCCTCCCACTCGGGAAGCTTATCCGGATGGAGTTGTGCGTTGATCACAATGGCACAGCTGGACTGTTCAAACTTCTGTGGTATAGAATCAAACTTCTTTTGCAGGAATTTCTCCGCCGGTGTACTTTCCTGGTACAAACGGGCAAGCTCCTGCCCCAGTTTCCGCTTGCCTTCCTTACGGAAAACAATGAACCTCCAGGGTTCCGTCATTTTATGTGTAGGTGCATAGTTGGCACTCTCAAGCACCTGCTGAATGGCAGCTACGGGGATTTCCTCGCCCGTGTAACTTGGCGGAAAAATACTTCTCCGGCCTTTGATGATGTTGCTTATGATTTCAAACGCTTCTTTCATGTAGAATGCAAATTAAACTAAATTTTAAGCAAAGCCTTACCGCTTTATCGCCAAAACATGTTGGTGAAACGCAGATATTACATAAAAAACAGATACGCTTGCCCCCTACCATGCTTTAAACTAGCGGGGTTCTAAAATCATTTTATAAATTATGCCTACCTTTGCAGCATATTTTTTACATATGATTTCAGTATCCAATTTATCCCTGCGTTACGGAAAGCGCACCTTATTTGAAGACGTAAACTTGAAGTTTACTCAAGGCAATTGCTATGGCGTAATTGGCGCAAACGGAGCAGGGAAATCAACCTTTCTAAAGATCCTTTCGGGTGATGTAAACCAGACATCCGGAAATGTTGCAATAACACCAGGTGAGCGGATGGCGGTTTTAAACCAAAATCACTACGCTTTTGATGAATTTACGGTTATTGAGACCGTAATGATGGGACATAAGGAACTTTATGACATCATGAAAGAGAAAGATGCCATCTATGCAAAAGAGGATTTCACGGACAAAGACGGAGAGCGTGCCGGAGAGCTGGAGAATCGCTTTGCAGAAATGGATGGCTGGAACATGGAAAGCAATGCGGCAACCATGCTCAGCAACTTAGGCATTAAAGAAGAACACCATTATAAATTACTGAAGGAGCTCGATGGTAACCAAAAAGTACGTGTCTTGCTGGCACAAGCGCTTTTCGGAAATCCGGATATCCTCTTACTGGATGAGCCAACGAACGACCTGGACATCGAAACGATTGCCTGGCTGGAGAACTTTCTTGCCGACTATGAGAATATCGTTCTGGTTGTATCCCATGACAGGCACTTTTTAGATGCCGTGTGTACACACATTGTGGATATCGACTTCAGTAAAATGAGCATCTACTCCGGTAACTACACCTTCTGGTATGAATCCAGCCAGCTTGCCTTAAAACAACGTGGCGACCAGAACAAGAAGTTGGAAGAGAAAGTGAAGGAGTTGCAGGAATTTATCCAGCGGTTTAGTGCCAATGCATCGAAATCCAAACAGGCGACATCCCGTAAGAAGGCTCTGGATAAGATCGATATCTCTGAAATTAAGGCATCCAGCCGCAAATACCCGGCAATTTTGTTTAATAACCTGGGTAGAGAAGCCGGTGATCAGATCCTGCAGGTGGAAAATCTTTCCCATTCTGCAAATGGAGAAGTGCTGTTCAAAGACATTAGCTTCATGGTTAACAAAGGTGATAAAATTGCCATCCTTTCTCAGAACAGTCTCGCTACTGCGGCATTTTACAATGTGCTTGCGGGCAGGGAAAAGAATTATACCGGCGAATTTAAGTTCGGAGTGACCATCAGCATGGCGGATATTCCGAACGACAACTCGGCTTATTTCGAAGGTAAGGACATGAACCTGGTCGACTGGCTTCGTGAATATTCAAATACCGACCAGGATGAACAGTTTGTAAGAAGTTTCTTAGGGAGGATGCTGTTCTCCGGAGAAGAGGTACTTAAGAATGTAAAAGTGCTTTCGGGTGGTGAAAAAATGCGCTGCATGTTTTCACAGATGATGTTGAGACATGCCAATCTGTTGTTGTTTGATGAGCCAACAAATCACCTGGATCTGGAATCGATCACTGCGTTGAACAACGGAATGAAAGACTTCAAAGGAACGATATTGTTTACCTCACGAGATCACGCCTTGACCGAGTCGGTGGCGACCAGGATCATTGAGATTACGCCAAAAGGAACCATCGACAGGATGATGACTTATGATGACTATATAAATAGCCCGGATATCGACGCCTTACGGGCGCAGATGTACAGTTAAAAAATACCTGACAGGCGCTAGTGCCTGATTTTGAAACGTACGATCATACAAACGGCCGCAAGACACAAGATGTTTTGTGGCCGTTTTCTGTACTACTAAATCAATTTAATTACCTTTTCCTCAGGATAACTTATTATTACTGTCTATATTTAGGAATGTTAAGCGTATGAATGTCGAAGGCCTAAGATATAGCTGGACGGCCTGAAAAGATTATCCATGAATGAAAGGTTTGTATAAAAACACAAGAAAACTCGAGTTTAATAAGATATTTGACGACTATAAGCACCAGGTTTATAACTACGCATATTCCATTGCCAAGTCGGACTATGCTGCTGAAGAGATTACCCAGGAAGTTTTTATTAAACTTTGGAAGAGTGAACATCTGCTGACTGACGTAAAGAACCTGGACGCCTACATTTACACCATCTCCAAGAACTACGCACTGAATCACCTGCGAAAAGCTACGAGCGACTTAAAACTTACCGAAGAAGTGATGCGCGTAACTGAAGTGGAAAGAAACACCACAGACTCTGACGTACAGGTCTCCGAGTACAGGAAGCTGATCCATTCTGCCATATGCCAGCTGTCGCCACAACGCAGACTGGTATATCAGCTGAAAGAAGACGGGCACAATTACGATGAAATTGCCGACCGCCTGAACCTTTCCCGAAACACCGTCAAGAACCATCTGGTTGCTGCTGTCGGTTCCATACGTGCTTATCTAAGTAAGTGTGGAATAAATCCAGTCATTTTACTTGCCATATTGTATTTCTACACGCACAAATAGCAAGTTCATCAATATTATTGCTCCATCTTTCAGGCAGCAAACCCTATAAGTGTAAAATTTACACTAAGCGCCGGTTTTTCTACACCATAACAGACGTGATCTTCGAAAAATCCATATACACTTTAACTATTTTTTATTTTTAATTGGTACGATGGTGGTTTTGCTGTGTCATATAGTTAAACCAGCATCATAAATGGAGCACAATCAAGAATTCCAGCGGCTATTCCAAAAATATATTGACAACAATTGTACCCCAGAGGAGTTCGAAAAGCTCAGGATCTGGATACAGCGGAAGGAAGCAGCTGAGCAGCTGGATGGCACGATGAAGTCTTTGTGGGAGGATGCCCGGACACGCTCCGCCGGCAAACAGATCAACTGGGATAAGATGTATGCTGGCATTGTAAAGGATAAAAAACCGGCGCTCTCCGGCAACGCTATTCTAAAGTATGCCGCAATCATTTCATTTTTAGCGGTTGGCACATACCTATACGTAAATAAAGTTCCCAGGGCAAAACAGCCGGATGTAAATACCACGGCCTACCTCAGCATGCATTCCGGCGCAAACAATGCAACGCTGGTTGTTCTTGAAGATGGCACCAAAGTTACGCTGAACGCCAATAGTGATCTTCGATATCCAAAAACATTTGCATCCGCTACGCGGGAAGTGTTCCTGGATGGTGAAGCTTATTTTCAGGTCGTCCACGATACAAACAAACCCTTTATTGTACACTCCGGCAAGCTAAAGACGCAGGTACTCGGTACCAGCTTTGCCGTGA